>NZ_JBGBYL010000006.1:0-420527 GCF_041260495.1 Paenibacillus sp. RC84 | reverse complement strand
GAAGCAAGCTTCTCATCAAGTCCGCTCGACTTGCATGTATTAGGCACGCCGCCAGCGTTCGTCCTGAGCCAGGATCAAACTCTCCGATAAAGTTGTGCCGACCATAGGCCAGCGGTTTATCTCAAGCTGATTAAGCTCAAAAATTCGTTGCTGACGAGAATTTCTTCTCATTAATGTCTCAATTGCTTGAGACGCTTCAATCACTCGTTGTTCAGTTTTCAAAGGACAATCTTGTGTATGTTACTCGTTTGTATCGGCCCGTTTCTCTTGGCCGGAATTCCATAATAACATATCCATTTTTCGAAGTCAACCTTTTTTTAAGATTAATTTCTCAGCTTTCGCTTCCGGCCTTGTTTTTCAAGGGCTCGTCCGTGTCAGCTAAATTAATGTACCATGTCAGCAATAGCTTTGCAACAGGTTTTTTATTCCAGTTATGCTGCATGCTCGAAACAATGCTATCAGCATATCCTTGCAGCGATTTTTCTATACGTACATAAACCATTCTTTTGGAGAAGTATGTGCGCATATTCTCCGGACGGCAGACCAAAGCTAACTTTATCTATCTACTGATGCAGAGAGGAGGCAACCCATGGAAAACAAAACGCACAGCGGAAACTACAAGGGAACAACACACATGAATGCAGAGAATCAAGATATGGAGTTTGCGAATGACACCCTGGAGTTGGCTGAAGATAAGCGCGCCATCCGAAATAAGGACAAGCTGCATACGCAAGCACCGGATGCAAAAACGCAGGAGTAAGCGGTAAAACAAAAGGGCCCCTACGGGAGCCCTTTTTATAATTGTGCGGGAAGGCCTGATGCCATCAAGCATAGGAGTAAGAAGAAGTTCCGCATTCGTAATAGTCATTCGCATCCGTTACTTCAAAACCGCAGGACCGGTAAAGTCCCAACGCATGATCGTTAGCGGCGGCAACCTCCAGCTTGATGTTCTTGAAGCCCGGGCTTTGCCGAATATGACAGATCGTCCTGAACAGTACGGCTCTGCCGTAGCCCCGTCCCCTCAGTTCGGGAGCAATGACGAAACCGATGATCATCGCCGTATCTCCCAGTAAGATCAAACCGATTTTACCGATAGGTTCTCCTCCCGCTTCGGCTATAAAGGTATGATTGTCATTATTTTTCGCAAGCGTAGACTCCACATAGTAGGCGGCGTCTTCCCGCGTCATTTGAAATCCGTCCTGATTCAGACGGATCAGCAGTTCTTTGTCGGCAGGACCAGCGGGTCTGATTCCGACTTTATCCGCTCCGGCGGCGGCTTGAGGCCGTCCTTCATGGAGCAGTTCCATCACATATTCGGAATACGCGTAACCCGCGATCTTTTTTACAAAAGGGCCCGCACCGGACGACGATCTTGGCGCAATAAAGACGAGCTTGGGAATTCCGCGAGTTTCGGCTTCGCCCGCGGCAAGTTGAAGAAGATGCGTAAATAGGCCGCTCCTGCGGTAATCGGGATGGACCAGCCCGCTTATCTCGACTTCTGACGTCTGAAAGCTGTACAGGCCTAAATAACCGACGAGGAGAGGGCCGTCAAAGGCCGCAAAATCGTTGATCTCGTCCGCTGTCCGCTCTTTCAGCATATTTCTATTGAGCTTCACAGTGAAGCGGTCGTTGCTTAGGCAAGTATCGGCCAGTGAATCCAGCTGGTTCAGATCATCTTGCGAAAGACCGCCTCTAACAGCCGCTATGCGCAAACTTCCGATACCGCGAAGGGAATTGCTTGGTTTTGCACCACCCGGTTGGGCTTGTTCCTGATCAAGAGTCATTTCATCCTCGTTTCCCGCTTACAGGGGAAGAAGCGCCGTGCGCTCCGATTTACGGAGACGCGAGATCATCTCCTGCCACGTCGGCGGTTTGTTTTCAAGTACAGAGTAGTATCGGGTCAGAAAATCGGCGATAAGGGAAGACGGCACGTATTCCTCATTCTCATCCGAAGGCATGAAGCACAGATCCAGTTCGCTTACGGCTTCTCCGTCGTTCTGCCAGGAGGGGTGAACGTAAGGAAAGTCCAGACGGCGGTAGCCTAAATGAGACAGAACTTCGCGGCGTACGAAAGGATCCATCGGCTTAACGCCGCCAAACGAATGTTCTTCTACCCGGTAGGGATCGTAGATCTCGGCAAACATGCCGATCATAGGCTTCCCGCTTTGAGCGGCCAGATCCGCCAGGTCATGCTGACGTTTGCGGCTCAGGAATCTGCCGATGCCAAGGCCTGGCCGGCCGATAATGGTAAAGTCGGTCATTGCGATTCCCAGATCGGTGTAATAGCGGTACTCGGTCGCTCCTACAACTTCCCCGTCGTGAACGGCGACGAACACCCGAATGCCCGGGTCTTCGAGCGGTTCTTTCCACAGGTCATAGTCAAGCACCTCTTCAGCGGGAAAAACGGTTTGCATGAGCTGGTGCATTTTCGCAAATAAAGGGTCGTTGATATCGGTAATACGTATGTATTCCATGGGCCTCATCCTCTCAAAGTGTTGTTGCTTAAAACGTGACGGCCATCTCCAGAAAGAAGGAAGCGTCCTCTATAGAAAGGGGTTCCTCCACTCCATCAGCAGAGCGTGATTAAGGGACTCCTCGTCTTCCAGGTAATTGGGCAGCACGGCGACCGGCATCCGTCCGCACCGGAGCAGGAAGTTCAGAACCGGGTCGTGGAGCAGTCCCGCTACAACCGCATCGACATATTGATCGGCGCTCATTTTGCCGGCCTGGGCCCCGTAACCGGGCATTCTTCCCCCGCCCAAAAGACGGCGAAGCCCCAGATGGACGACTGTCTCGTACATGGAGAACATGAGCCATTTGCCCAGCCCCAGCTTTCTGTACGCCGGCATCACGCAAACATCCACTACATAGAGGGAATCCCCCTCCGGGTCGTGGTTGCGGATGTACCCTCCGTCCGTGACTTCTTCCCAGGTATGCTCCGGATGGAGGGGATCGAAACGGATACGGAGCGCCGTCATGGAGCCGACGATTTTGCCTCCGACCTCCACGCAGAGAGCCCCCTCGGGAAATAACCGGACATGGCTGCGGAGCTGTTCTTCGTTCCACCACAGTTCCTCGGGAAACGGAGGCGGAAAGCTTAGACGCTGCACTTCGATCAGAGCTTCGATATCCGCTTCCGAGTAGCTTCTGATCAGGGCGGGAACCGGTTTCTCCCCGTCGAAAACGTACATTTTCTTCATATACTTGGGTGATTCGGATTCTGGTGTCGCATTCATCTCGTTTCGGGCCCCGCTTCCGTCAAAATTCTTAGTACCCGCTTCAACAATCCGCTGCCGGATTCAAACCGCTCATCTTTATTTCCAATCGGTGTACAAATCGGTTCTACGGTCGCGCCACGTGGTAACGGAACCTTTCTCTCTGACTTCTTCCAAAAGAGCCAGATCCAGATCGGCGGTAATGATCATATCGTCGTTGATTTCTCCTTCGGCCAGTATGCCGCGCGGAGGAAAGGGCACGTCGTTAGGGGTAAGCACGGCGGCTTGTCCGAAATTCCCTCTCATAAAGTCAACGGTTGGAAGCGACCCTATCGTTCCGGTCACGACCACATAGATCTGATTCTCGATGGTACGGGCATGGCAGGAGTAGCGAACGCGGTGGAAGCCGTGACGATCGTCCGTGCAGGAAGGGCAGAAAATAACGTCGGCGCCGCGGGCTTTGGCCATACGGACGATTTCGGGAAACTCCATGTCGTAGCAGACTAGAATAGCAATGCGGCCCTTATCCGTATCGAATACTTGAAGAGCGTCGCCGGCTCCCATGTTCCACTCTTTCACTTCCGTCGGGGTGATGTGCAGCTTCCTCTGCTCCCCTACCCTGCCATCCGGATAAAATAAAAACGCGGAGTTGTACAAGCGTCCGCCGTCTTCAATGATATGAGTGCCGCCGATGAGATACATACCGGTCGACTTGGCGAGTCCCTTGAACAGCTCCATATATGAGTCGGTAAAGGAGGGAAGATCGTTGATCGTCAGCGCTCCCTCCCCAGGATTGCGAATGGACAACAGCTGGGTGGTAAAAAGCTCCGGAAAGAGCACGAAATCGGAATCGAATTCCTGCGCCGTTTTGACGTAATGCTCGACCTGATCCGCAAACTCCCGAAAGCTCGAAATGGTATGCAGATGATGCTGGACTGCGGAAACTCTGAATTTCAAAAGGAACTCCTCCTTGGGCGGAAAAACTTGTCCGCAAACCCGTATGAACCGGATGGATTTGCCGATGATTTTATTATATGATGAATGATTGTGGAACAAAAGGAGGAATCCCCCGTGCAAAAACAATTCAGCGAACACAATCAGACGGCCTGGAACCAGCACGCTTACGAGGCCTGGCTGAACCGGTTTGGAACCCCGGAGGAAGCAGCTGCGCTTATCGGCCGGAACCCGGAGGGGACCGTGCGGTCTTTCAGCCGTTTTCTCGGGGACCTCAGCGGAATCAAAGCCGTTAATCTGCTCGGCTCCCACGGCAGTAAAGCCGCAGCTCTCGCCCTGCTGGGAGCGAGCGAAGTTACGGTTATAGATATCGCGGCGGAAAACGCCAAATACGGAACGGAGCTGGCGGAAGCCGCCGGAGTGCGTGTCCGTTACGTCGTCTCCGATGTGCTGGAGCTTCCCGAAGAAGAGCTGACCGGCGACTACGGTCTCGCGCTTATGGAATTCGGCATTCTTCATTATTTCTTGGAGCTGAAGCCGCTATTCGACGTAGTGGTTAAACTACTGGCTTCCCGCGGACGGCTGATCCTGCAGGATTTTCATCCCGTGACGACCAAATTGATCTCCTCCCGCGGTTCTACCGCCAAGGTCCGGAAACACAAAGTAACCGGCGATTATTTCGATGCCTCTATAGAAGAGACGGATGTAGCCTACTCCAAATTTTTGCCGGGGCAGGACGAATCGGCCTTAATCAAAGTACGGCACCGCAAATGGACGCTCGGGGAAATCGTTACGGCCGCCGCTTCTTCGGGATTGTTCATCGAGATTCTGGAAGAAGAGCCTAACCGATCTTCGGATGTTTACGATAAAGGCATTCCGAAATCGTTCACTTTGGTGGCTAAAAAGCTCTAGACGGCTTTAGTTCCCACGGTGGCAGCGGTATCGAGGGTTCATTGCAGGATCGGACAACGCGCTTTCTATAAATCAGAACCGTCACAACAAAGGTTGTGGCGGTTTTTAGCTGTTTCGTGAAGCCGCGCCGATTTGGTTAGAAGAGCCGGGAAACGATATACTTATAGAGGAAAGTCAATGGACATGAACCCCGGTTATTCAGGAGGGGATTCAAAAAGTGCAATGAGGTTTTCATCTACGGGGATAAAGTTAACGTTGACGTTAACGTTAGTTAGGAGTAATCTTGATATTAGCGACTGGGAGTGGTAAACATGACACGGTTAAAAATTGATGATGTCGCCAAGGAGACGGGATTGACCAAGCGTACGATCCGGTATTATGAAGAGATCGGCCTTCTGGAGCCGCCTACGCGCAGCGAGGGAGGCGTAAGGCTGTACACCCAGGAAAACGTGGATCGTCTGAAGAAAGTGCTGCTGGCCCGCGAAGTGCTCGGCTTTTCTTTGCAGGAGCTGCAGCATTTCCTGGCCATCGATACGCTGCTTGCTTCCTACCGCGAAGGTTCCGACGGCTACGCCGTCGAGCTGAAGAAGCAGGAGGAGCTCAAGCGCGTAGCGGACGGACTCGCCGAACAGGTGGATATGCTTGATCTCAAGATTCATAAGATGGAGGCGTTCCGCAAAGATATGGAAGAGCTGCTCTCCAAGGTACGTGAAGCGATCGGCCAGCCTCAAACGGCGGCGTCCTCCGGCAAGACCTCGTCTTCCGGACAATAGCCGTGCTCGTGACACCCATTTCCCGGCCAGACTTGTGCGAGGGGTGCATATTTGTATGGATCAGGGAATAAAAAAGCAAACACGCGCACGTTACGTCACGGTGTTTGCAACTTTTCTTGCTTTTATGGGAATCGGGGTCGTCGATCCGATTCTTCCGATTATAGCCGAGAAAATCGGCGCGAATCCGGCGCAGATCGAGCTGCTTTTTACCGCCTACATCCTCACCATGGCGATTATGATGATTCCGTCCGGTCTTGCGGCGACCCGCTTCGGCGACAAAAAAATGATGGTTGCCGGCCTCGCCGTCGTGACCGTCTTCGCCTTTCTGTGCGGCGCATCCGGCGGCATTACCGAGCTAGCCTTGTTCCGGGCGGGCTGGGGCTTCGGGAATTCGATGTTCTTCGCCACCGCGATGACTCTGCTCATTGCCTTGACGCCTTCGGCCAATACGGCCGTCGGCATGTATGAAGCGGCGATCGGCCTCGGAATGGCGGGCGGACCGCTTGTCGGCGGACTGCTCGGCGGCATTTCCTGGCGGCTGCCGTTTATCGCCACAGGCTGTTTTGTGCTTATCGCGTTCCTGCTGGTGCTGTTCATGATTCAGGAGCCGGAGAAAAAATCCGTCCGTAAAGCGGCCGGATTCAAGGAGCTTCTGCACCTGGCGACCCATAAGCCGTTCCTGCGTGTCGCAGGTTCCTCGATGTTTTATTACTACGGCTTCTTCGTCGTGTTGGCTTATTCGCCGCTGATGCTTCATATGTCGGCCATCCAGCTCGGCCTCGTTTTCTTCGGCTGGGGCCTCATGCTTGCTTACGGCTCCGCGAAGCTGGCTCACAATCTGGAGGAACGCTTCAAGCCTTCCCAAATCATTCCGTGGAGCTTGGGAGCATTCTGCCTCATTCTGCTGCTGTTGTTCCTGGTTCACACCTTGTGGCTGCAGATTCTGCTGATTATCGTCATCGGCTTGTTCTGCGGATTGAACAATGCTTTGTTCACAAGCCACGTGATGGAGGTTTCTCCGTTCGAAAGGAGCGTAACGTCCGGCGCCTACAATTTCGTGCGCTGGTTGGGTGCGGCCATCGCTCCGGTATTGTCGGGCTACATCGCTCACCACCTGTCGGCCCAATTGCCTTTCGCCGTCGCGGCCGGCCTGGCGCTCATCGCGGTCATCGCGATGTCCGTCTGGCGCAGCCGTCCGGCCAAGGCAGGCGCAACCGGGCCTCAGGCCGGGTAAGCGCCCGCGGCGTATTGGTGCCCGCGGCGTATTGGTGCCCGCGGCGTATTGGTGCCCGCGGCGTATTGGTGCCCGCGGCGTATTGGTGCCCGCGGCGTATAAAAAAGCCTTTCGTTCTCCCCGCTGCGGGAGGACGAAAGGCTTTTTTGGCCTATTCGGCGGGGACGAAGCCGAGGCTGCCCAGGAAGCGGCCGAATGCCGCCTGACCGGCATCGGTCCGCTTGAACACGCCGGCATCTTCAAGCACCTGCTTGAATTTGCCGCCAATTTCCCGCTGCAGGAGTTCGTGCGCCTCCTGCAGCGAAAGGGCCGTGCCGCCGGCGGCGACAAGCTCGCCGATCCAGGCGGCATGCTTCTCCAGCGGATGGCCCGCCTCCAGGCCTTCCGCGCCGTTCCATGCGGAATCTCCGGTAAGGAACCCGGCGATTCCGCTGATCTCTTCCTGGAGACGGCCAGGAAGGACGGCCAGACCCATCACCTCGATCAAGCCGATGTTTTCCTTCTTGATGTGGTGAAGGTTACGGTGCGGATGGAAGATGCCATCCGGGTGTTCTTCGCTCGTGCGGTTGTTGCGGAGCACGAGGTCCAGTTCGTACTGCCCGGACGAGTTGAACCGGGCGATCGGTGTGACGGTGTTATGGGGAACCCGTACACCGTCCGCTGTTTGCGTGAACGCCGCGATGTCCGCAGACGGATCGCTGTAGGCACGCCATGCGGCGAACAGCATGTCGGCGGCGCGGAGGACGTCCTCGCGGCCGCTTCCCTCGAGCCGCAGGACCGACATCGGCCACCGGACGATGCCGACCGAGACGCCGGGGTAAGTGTCCGAAGCGAATTTCCGCTCAACGGGAGCGAGCTCCATCGGAAATTTATGATTCCCGCCCTGAAAATGGTCGTGGCTCAGAATCGAACCCCCGACGATCGGCAGGTCCGCATTTGAGCCCACAAAATAATGCGGAATCTGTTCGATAAAATCAAACAGCCTGCGGAAAGTCCGCTCTGATATTTTCATCGGGACATGCTTTTCGTTCAAAACGATGCAGTGTTCGTTATAGTAGACGTAAGGGGAATATTGAAAAAACCAGGCCTCCCCGTCAATCGTAAGGGGAAGAATGCGCAGGTTCTGCCTGGCCGGATGATCCAGCCTGCCCGCATAGCCGACATTGTCCACGCACAGGAGACACTGGGGATATCCGCTTTGTTTGAGCGTCCGCAAAAGCGCGATCTCCTTCGGATCTTTCTCCGGTTTGGACAGATTGACGGTAATTTCGAGATTCCCGTATTCTGTCGGGGCCAGCCAATAACCGTTTTTGCGTATCCGGTCCATGCGAATGTAATTGCTGTTTAGGCAAAGTTCGTAAAACCAGTCCGCCGCCTTCCGCACTCCGTGTTCCTTTGTGATTTCCCCGAACTGCCGGGCGACCTCGGATGGTCTCGGCATCAGCAGCCCCATCAAACGGGCATCAAAAAGATCCCGGTAAGTGGTCGTATCCTCTTCAAAACATCCACGGATATAAGCGAAGTCGAGTAAAACTTCGAGCATTTCTCCAGGCTCCGCGGCCACCGTTTCGTCTTCCGCGTTTCCGTCCGCGCCTTGATATGGCTCAGGCAGACCCAGCGCGTCCAAAAGCGCGTTCCTCGCCGCACTTACATCCAAGGACCCGATCATTCCCTTCGCAAGGGCAAACGACACCAGGCGTTCGACGGCAAGCGCCGCCTGATCAGCCTGATTTTGTGCTTTCTCCCGTTCCAAGTCCGTATTCATTCCTTCACTCACTCCTTACGCCCGGCAGGCAGGTAAACTCCAGATGCTACTTCTTGTCCGCGTATCCCTCCGGATGCGCTTGATGCCATGCCCAGGCACTGGCGATAATCGCCTGGAGATTGTCCCGTTTAGGCTTCCAGCCCAAATCTTGACGGGCGCGGTCGGAAGAGGCGATAAGAACCGCGGGGTCTCCGGAACGGCGTGCTTCCACAACGGCCGGAATCGGATGACCCGTCACCTCGCGGGCGATATCGATCACTTCTTTTACGGAAAATCCGTTGCCGCTGCCGAGATTGTACACGCCGCTCTCCCCGCCCTGGCGCAGCTTCTCTACGGCAAGCACGTGAGCGTCGGCCAGGTCGCTGACATGGATGTAATCCCGGATGCAGGTCCCGTCCGGTGTCGCATAGTCTTCTCCGAAGACGGAGATATGGCTTCGTTGTCCGAGCGCCACTTGAAGGATGAGCGGAACGAGATGCGTTTCCGGATGGTGGTCTTCCCCGATGCGGCCGCTTTCATGAGCACCCGCCGCGTTGAAATAGCGCAGTGAAACGGATTTGATCCCGTGAGCGTGATCGAACCATTTGATCATTTTCTCCATGGACAATTTCGTTTCCCCGTAAGCGTTCGTCGGCTCGGTCCGGTCGGTTTCCAGAATCGGCGTGTTTTCGGGCTCGCCGTATGTTGCCGCCGTCGAAGAGAACACGATTCGTTTCACGTCGATTTTTTTCATTTTTTCCAGCAGGCAGAGAGTCCCGTAAACGTTATTGTGGTAATATTTCGCCGGGTCCGTCATGCTTTCCCCGACTAGCGAGTTCGCTGCAAAATGGATCACCGCGTCTATCTCATTTTCCCGGAATACCGTGTCCAGAAACGCTTCGTCCCGCAGATCGCCTTCGTAAAGCTTGCCGCCCAATACCGCATCGCGATGACCTTGCTGGAGGTTATCGACGATCACAACCTCTTCTCCTCTAGCCAGCAGTTCCGCTACGGCGTGAGAACCGATGTATCCGGCCCCGCCTGTCACCATAATCGCCATTTTTTCCGCCTCCCGATAATTGTTTTCCCGCTGCTGCCTAGTCTTGTACGCTGCTCACGCCGTCTCCAATGCTGCAAACGTAGAAATCCCCTGTGAGTCCCGTTTGTTCTTTGTAGCTCGATCCGACCTTCTCGCGGAATGCCTCAATGCTGTCCTCATGCACGAGAGAGACCGTACAACCGCCGAATCCGGCTCCCGTCATCCGTGATCCGAGGACGCCCGGCACGGACAGTGCGGCTTCTACCATCACATCGAGTTCCCGGCACGTAACTTCGTAAAGATCGCGCAAAGATTCGTGAGATCCGGTCATCAGCCGTCCGAAGGCTTCCAGATCATTGGCTTTCAGCACATCTATGGATTTCAGCACGCGGTCGATTTCCTCCACGACATGCTGCGCTCTCCGCCGGACGGTGTCGTCCTGAATGGCATCTTTGTTCGCCTCGAACTGCTCCAGACTGATTTGGCCCAGAAGCGTCAAGTCCGGAAAGCGGGTTTGCAGGTCCCGGACGGCCTGCTCGCACTGGCTTCTGCGTTCGTTATATGCCGAATCTACGAGTCCGCGGCGCTTGTTCGTATTGCCGATCACAAGCTTGTAGCTGCCGCTTTGAAAAGGCACGAGTTCATACTCCAGGGTATCGCACATGAGCAGAATCGCATGATCTTTGCGTCCGTTGGCAACGGCAAACTGGTCCATGATGCCGCAATTTACGCCCATAAACTCGTTTTCCGCTTTTTGGGCAAGCAGCGCCAGCTCCACCCGGTCTGCCGGATATCCCTCCGCTTCCAGCAATCCGTAACCCGTGACCACTTCAATAGAAGCCGAGGACGAAAGCCCCGCCCCGTTCGGAATTTCACCGTGATACAGCATATCGTAGCCGGATCGGGGGCCTTGGCCTTTCTGCTGAAGCTGGGCGACGACGCCCTTCGGGTAGTTCATCCAGTCGTCTTCTTCCCGGTAAACGACATCGTCCAGGGAACAAAACCCTTTATGGGTGAAATTGGTGGAAGCCATGCGAAGCAGGCCTTCCTTATTTTTGCGCAAAAGAAGGGTAGTGCCGAAAGTCAGGGCAGCCGGAAAAACATAGCCCCCGTTGTAATCGGTATGTTCGCCGATCAGATTAACACGGCCGGGAGCATGGAAAACTGTGATATCCTTCTCAGCACCTCCGTACAGTTCGGTAAATTGTGTTTTAAGGAGATTAAGATCGGCCATCTCGGCACCGCCTTTAAGTAGAGTCATACTATCCTTGAATTGTTAACGGATTCTTGTTTCGTTCTTCTACCTCCAGTATAAGCGCGAACCATTTGAAGTCCTATGGAATGATGTAAGGATCATATGGAAAAATGTGATGTCGGAAGCGCGCAGGAGATGATAGGATGAAGGAAAAGCGGAGTCTGTGCAGGTTCCGGCGAAGGCAAGCTTCTTGTCAGAAGGAGTACGGGAAAAGAACTGCTTGTCCGGCGCCGCTTTTTCTTAACTCATTATCGCAAACAGGAGGATGTGAAGTCCAATGAAGCGAGAACCCACTTACTATGTCGTGTCCAACCCGGAGCCGCCGGAAGATACGGCCCTTCATATACTCTTCTCCGGGGAAAGCCAGACCAAACCGCTCCACCGCCTGGGGCCGAAGGTGTACGATTATTTCCTCATCCATACGGTTATCTCCGGAAGAGGGCGGTTCACGGCAGCGGGCCGGGAGCGGCTTCTGGGCCCCGGCGACAGCTTCTGCATCGCGCCGGAGCAGCTCGTCGGCTATGAAGCCGACGAAGCCGATCCCTGGCGCTACTGCTGGCTCGCCGTCACCGGTGCGGAAGCGGCGGCCCACATGCGCAAGGCCGGCTTCACGCCGGAGCAGCCGGTTATTCACACGGCGCATGCGGGCAGCCGTGTTCCGGCGTTTTTCCGGCGCCTGCAGCGCGCGCTAAGGCATAAGAGCGGCACGGCTTCGCTTCGTGCGCTCGGCTATCTTCATCTGCTGCTTGCCGAGTATGCCGATGCGGCGCGGCCGCCCTTACCCGAGCCGGGTAAGGCGCATTCCCGCACGGAAGTGACGGTGCAGCAGATGCTGCATTATTTGTCCGCGCAGTATGCCGAGGACATCTCGATCGAGTCCATGGCGGAGGCGCTCGGCTACAACCGGGCTTACCTGTCCCGGCTGTTCAAGGAGCACACCGGCCAGACACCGGTGTCTTTCCTGTCCAAGCTCCGGGTCGATAAAGCCCGGCAGCTTCTGCGGGAACGGCTGGAGCTGACGATTGAGCAGATTGCTTTTTCCGTGGGATTCCGTGATCCGCTTTACTTCTCCAAACAGTTTCGGAAATGGTACGGCCTCTCCCCTACGGAATATCGCAGCGATATGATACGTATGCAGTAGTGCGAAATTGGGCCTTTCCGCGGAAGTTCCGGGTTGGCCCCCCGCTAGAATCGCTCCCGATCCGATCCCCTCTCTTAATATTCGTGTGGTATAATTTACCTTAACTTTATCGGGGAGGAACCTATGACTTTTCCAGTTTATATTAACCTCGGTTTTATCCGGCTGCATCCCCATTTGGTTTTTGAAGCGCTTGCTTATTTTATCGGATTCCGGCTTTATCTCTATACCCGGAGCAAGGAAAAACTCCAGGCAAGTCAGGCCCTCTGGGTCCTCGTCGGTGCCACACTAGGTGCCGCTGCCGGATCGAAGGTGCTTTACTGGCTGGAAGACCCCGCCTTGACCCTGCAGCGCTGGAACGACGTGTCGTATCTAATGGAAGGTAAAACCATTGTCGGAGGGCTCCTGGGAGGGCTAATCGGCGTGGAATGGACCAAAAAAAGAATCGGGCACACCCGTTCCACGGGAGATGATATGGCGCTGCCGCTCCTTACTGGGATGATGATTGGAAGAATCGGCTGCTTTCTGACCGGTCTCGATGATCATACCTACGGAACCCCGACAGACTGGGTAACAGGTGTCGACTTTGGCGATGGAATTCTCCGTCATCCGACTCAGCTTTACGAGATCGCCTTCCTGCTTCTTCTAGGCATCACGATCTTGGCGATGAAAAACCGTGCCAGGCACCGATCCGTTCCCCTGCCGGACGGCATGTCGTTCATTATCTTCATGGGGGGCTACCTTCTTTTCCGCCTGCTGATCGATTTTATCAAGCCGACTCCCCACCCGTATGCCGGACTGAACAACATTCAGCTCGCCTGCATAGCGGGCCTGATCTATTACACCCTGCTTCTGTGGCGCAAACTTTTCGCGAAACCTACCTTAATCGGGAAAGGAACCTGACTTCCATGCCTACCAAAAACCGTCCTTATTTGTTCTACGAACTCACCAACAGCGTCTGCTCCCAATGTCTCCGTAAAGTGGAGGCGAAGGTCATTATTGAGGATGAGAACGTTTATCTGCTTAAATACTGCGGCCGGCACGGCCGGGAAAAGGTTCTGATCTCGGATGACGCGGAGTATTACAAACGGTGCCGCGAATTTTTGAAACCCGCTGAAATGCCCCAGCACTGGAACACTCCGATCCGTTACGGATGTCCGTACGATTGCGGACTCTGCCCGGATCATGAACAGCACAGCTGCCTGACGCTTCTTGAAATTACGGACAAATGTAATCTGCAGTGTCCGATCTGCTATGCCGAATCTTCTCCGAAACGGGAGACCTGGCGCTCTCTCGAGCAGATCGAAACGATGCTTAACGCTATCGTACGCAACGAAGAAGAACCGGATATCGTGCAGATTAGCGGCGGCGAACCGACGATCCATCCCCAATTTTTCGAGATTCTCGATCTGGCCAAAACGAAACCCATTAAACACCTTATGGTAAACACCAACGGACTGAGAATCGCCCAGGACCGGGAGTTCGTACGGAAGCTGTCCCAGTATATGCCGGGATTCGAGCTGTACCTCCAGTTTGACAGCTTTGAGGAAGAGGCTCTCCGCGAGCTGCGCGGGGTAGATCTGCGTGATGTGCGCCGGCGTGCGATCGAACATCTCAATGAATTTAATATCTCGACTACCCTCGTAGTCACTCTGAAAAAAGGACTCAACGACTCCGAGGTCGGCGATATTATCCGTTACGGGTTACAGCAGCGCGCGGTCCGGGGCGTAACGTTCCAGCCGGTTCAAGTGGCCGGCCGCACCGAGGCGTTCGATCCGGCCAAAGACCGGCTGACACTCAGCGAAGTGCGCCGGATGATTATCGAACAATCCGGCATTTTTCAGCCGGAAGATATTATACCGGTTCCTTGTCATCCGGATTGCTTAGCGATGGGTTATGCTTTGAAGCTGGGAGGACAGGCCATACCGCTAACCGGGATGATCGACCCTCAAATTTTGCTGGAAGGCGGACGCAATACGATCGTATTCGAGCAGGATCAGACGTTAAAGGATCAAGTCTTCGACCTTTTCTCGACCGCTCATTCTCCCGAGTCGTCGGCGCTTTCGCTGAAAAATCTGCTTTGCTGCCTGCCGTCCGTCGCCGTACCGGAGCATATCGGGTATGACAATGTGTTCCGCGTGCTGATTATGCAGTTCCTGGACCCTTACAATTTCGATGTCCGTTCCGTAAAAAAATCTTGTGTGCATATTGCCCATCCCGATGGAAGAATCATTCCCTTCGATACGTACAATTTATTTTACCGTGACGGCCGTGAAGCACTGTTGGAGGAGCTGCGCGCGGAGACAGGAGGGCTCGCATGAGCGATTATGAAAACGATCCGGCCAAGAGCGGTACGCCATCGGAGGCGGGAACTTCGCCCAAATCCGGAACGGAAAAAGAAACGGAATCAACAACGAATTCCGAACCTGGAGATCACGCAGCGGATACTGGCTTCGAACAAACTTCCTCTCTACCTTCTCATGAACATGGCGGGTCCGACCGGCCCCGTCGTCCGTGGAAAGGACTCGATGTGTGGAAAGGAATCGGCTTTGTCGTGCTCGGCCATCTCTTATGGCTCTTTGCCATTCCGATGTACTTTGGGATCGGCATCGTACAGATGCTCTACGTATTGCCGCTTCTCCTTATTTTCAGCAAACGGGCGGCCGTCGTTCAGGGGATTCTTATAGGAGCGGGAATAACGTTCCTTTTGAATGCCGCTTGTTTCGGCTATGTCATGTTTAGTTTGGGCTGATCCTCTGATGGAAGCGAGGAATAGAGAAACAGCCGGAATGGAGGCCGCTAGGTGAAAAAACGTCCGTTGGTGATCGTCTTCCTTCTGGCTTTGGTCAGCTGGGCCGGAAACCTATGGGTTTATGAAAAAAATCAACTGCCGGAGCCTGTTTTTCTTTCGCATTTTATTGATCTCCCCCTTGAACAGGGAACCAGCTTTAAACTCTCCTATCTGGAGAATCACAGAGGTCTTCACATTGTAAACGTAGAGGTTCCGGAACTGCCCCTTGCATCCATCAATTTTCTAAATAAAAACCGGTATACTTATCAAGATTATCAATCGGTGCTGATCGCTCTGGAACAGCCGGCCCAAGAAGCAGAACAGCCTGCACCACCTCTGCACATTACGCAGGTTCGCGCCCGGTTCAGTGACGGAAGTTCTCGCTTGCTGGATATCGGTCACGTTACTCTCACACCAACAGGTAAAAATCCCGACAAACGCTCCTTGTTCGAATTTTCAAGCGGCGGCTCTTCCAATCAGAACGCCGGGTATGCTCTTGCGGCTACCAAGGAAGATCTGATACTGACAGGGATTGATAACCCTTATCCGGTTCAGAGCTCCCCGCGAATGAATTTGTATATCGATACTCTCTCTTTGGAACAGGAACCGGGTTATCTGACCTCTCTCCGATCCGGAGATAAGGTGGAGGGGCTGCCCGCCGAGGACATTTCATTTCCCTTAGCCGTAAAAAAGGGAAGCTACGTGCGCTTATCTTACCGTTTCGAAGACGCAAACACAGATACATCGGAACATAAAGGCACAAAAGACTTTAATCAGATCGAAGAAGCCGTACGGCTCAAAGCCCAGGCTCCCGACGGCTTTAAAGACGACATGGCCGTACATATACGCTTTGAGTCCGATCTAAGCGATTCCGACATCCAAACGATCGTTCAAGCCAGAAGGGAGCTGCCTTAGTTGAGTCGCCTATATTTTCGGATCTCGTGGGGATTGACCCTGACTTTTCTCCATTTTCGCATTCAATCCGTAGATCTGCTCCCGGATTTCATCGGATTTTGGATGGCCGCTTCCGCACTCGGCGAGCTGGGAAAGCGGGAGCAAGCGTTCCGGATAGCGCGCCGGTTCGCTATTCCGCTTATTTTTTTATCGCTGCCTAACGAAATCAACCTCGGCGGGTCTCCGGTTACAGACCAACCATTTTCTTTCTTCTGGTTCTCCCTTGGATTGGTCAACTCGGCGTTTTTGCTCGCCTTCATCTATTATCTTTGTACCGGCATTATTTCTGCCGCTGCCCGCAGCAGCCTTCCCGAGCTGGCACAAAGCGCCCATATCCACAGGTCCGCCTTTTTGGCGGTTACAGGCGCCACGCTTATACTAAGTCCTCTGGCATTAAATATGCCGGAAGCCTGGCAATATCTCCTGATTGCATTAGGTATAATCGGATTTTTGTCGGGGATCTCCATTATTCTGCTGCTGCGCAGGGCAGGCCAACTGTTGGGACCGCTGGAACCAGACCCTGATTTACGAGAAAGTATACTTAGCGGCGAAGACAAAAATACGTAAAACGGGGACCTCTTCCCCATTAACCCAGCCAAGTTAACTGATCACAACTGCTCCTGCCGCTCTTACCCACAGGAAACTAAAAAAAAGCTGCTTTCCTTTAAAAGGAAAGCAGCTTTTTGCGTCGTTGATCCCGTGCGGCTTAACGCTTGCCCGGATCGTAAGGCTCGCCGAGGGCGGCAGGCGGATAAGCACGGCCGACCGCACCCGCAAGCACCAGAATGGTCAAGACATACGGGAGCATAAAGATAAACTCCTGCGGGATGCTCTGCGACCATTCGAAGAGTTGAACATAGTTCCGGATCGCCTGGGAAAGACCGAAGAAGACGGCGGCGCCAAGCGCTCCTACCGGGTGCCATTTACCGAAGATCATGGCCGCCAGGGCGATGTAGCCCTGTCCCGAGATGGTGTTATGCGAGAAGTTGCTTGTCGTCGTCAGGGCGATCGTCGCTCCGCCCAGTCCGGCGAAAGCGCCGCTCAGCATAACGCCGATATAACGCATGCGGCGTACGTTGACACCGACGGTGTCAGCCGCACTCGGGTGCTCCCCGACGGAACGCAGACGCAGACCGAACGGCGTTTTGAACAGCACATAATAGGATACGGCCACAAGAATCAGCGCGATATAGGTGGTCGGGTAGGCCGTGAAAATACCGTAACCGAGTACCGGGATTTGCGAGAGACCCGGGATCGCCCATTTGCTGAATACTTCCGTCAGCGTTTCCGTTTGTCCGGCACCCTCGAAGAGGAGCTTGACGAGGTAGACCGTTACGCCCGCCGCCAGGAAGTTGATGACCACACCGCTGATGACCTGGTCCGATTTGAACGTGATGGTCGCAACGGCATGGATAAGCGAAAACAGAACCCCGAATACAAGCGCCGCCAGAAGTCCGATCCACGGAGACATGCTTCCCATGCCGGCTTCCTGTGCGTAAAACGTACTGACCGCCGCGGCGAACGCGCCGGATACCATCAGGCCTTCCAGTCCGATGTTGGTGACCCCGGAACGCTCCGAGAAAATACCGCCAAGGGCCGCAAAAATGAGCGCCGTGGAAAATACCAGCGTTGTATTGATCAGCTGACCCAAAATATCCAAACTCATCTAGACCACCTTCTCTTTCTTACGCTTGAAATAGAGAGGGGCAATCACCCAGCGCACGATGCCTTGTGCGGCTACGAAGAAAATGATCGAACCGATAACGATCCGGATCAACTCCGGCGGCACATCGGCGCCAAAGCTCATTCCCGCGGATCCGTAAGTCAAGATACCGAACAGAGAAGCGGCAAGAAGTACGCCGAACGGATTCGTCAGTCCAAGAAGGGCAACCGCGATCCCGTCGAATCCGTAACCCGGCGACGCCGGCATAACGGTCTGGTAATGGAACACGCCCAGCACCTCGAACACGCCGGCCAGACCGGCAAACATTCCACTGATAAACATGGCTTTGATGATGTTCTTGTTCACATTCATCCCCGCATATTCAGCGGCATTCGTGTTGTGGCCTACGGCACGGAGCTCGTACCCCTGCTTCGTCTTCCACAGGAAGAAGTAGAAGAATACGGCGGCAAGGATGGCAAAAAGCGTTCCCCAGTGCAGACGGGCGTTATCAAACATAGCGGACAGCCAGCCAAGGCTGACCGAAGCCGTCGGCTCAATGTCAACGGAACGCTGCTGCCCTTTCAGGAGCAGGAAATGGTTGACCGTGTAGTTCGCCAAATAAAGAGCGATCCAGTTGAGCATGATCGTGGTGATAACTTCGTTTACGCCCCGCTTTGCTTTCAGATAGCCCGCTATAGCTGCCCAAAGGCCGCCGAGAAGGGCGCCTACGATAATGGCAAGCGGCGCGTGAATGATCGCGGGCAGTCCGCCCAGTTTGATGCCAACGAAGGAGGCGCCTGTCATCCCGACGATAAACTGGCCCTCTCCGCCGATGTTAAACAGGCCAGCACGGAAAGCGAAAGCGACGGCAAGCCCCGTCAAAATGAGCGGAGTAATTTCGCGGATCGTCTCGCCGAAATCATACATATTCCCGAATACCCTCGAAAACAGCGATGAGTATGCGGTTATGGGATTGTACCCGCCCGCCAGCATAACGATGGCGCCGAATACAAACCCGAGCACGATGGCCGCGAGAGGAATGATAGCGGAATCCCGCATAAAAAACTTCATTATTTTATTCATGGGTCACACCTTCCCGCTTCATGCTGCCGGCCATCATCAGGCCAAGTTCCTGATCGTTCGTTTCTTCCGGCAGAACTTCCCCGACTATTTCCCCTTCGTAAATGACCGCAATCCGGTCTGATACGTTCAAAATCTCATCCAGCTCGAAGGAGATAAGCAGTACCGCTTTACCCTGATCGCGCTGGGCGATGAGCTGCTTATGCACGAATTCGATAGCGCCTACATCGAGTCCGCGGGTCGGCTGCGCCGCGATAAGCAGATCCGGATTCCGGTCGATCTCCCGGGCGATAATCGCCTTCTGCTGGTTCCCCCCGGAGAGAGAACGCGCTTTCGTATGAATGCTCGGCGTACGAACGTCGAACGCTTCGATGAGCCGTTCGGCTTGTTTATCGATCGCCTCGTAATTCAGGAAACCGCCGCGGTTAAAAGCGGGACGATGGTACGTCTGAAGCACCATGTTCTCACTCATGGAAAAATCAAGAACTAGCCCGTGTTTATGCCGGTCTTCGGGAATATGGGACACGCCCGCTTCCGAAATATGACGCGGCGACCTGTTGACGATTTCTTTGTCCAGCAGCTTAATCGATCCGCTGTCCACTTTGCGCAGACCGGTCAGCGCTTCGATCAGCTCGCTCTGTCCGTTGCCGTCCACACCGGCGATTCCGAGGATTTCCCCGGCTTTCACGTCGAAGGACAATCCGTTCAGAACCGGCAGCCCGTCATGCGATTTCGCCTTGACGTCACGGACCTGAAGAACAGGGCCTTTCGGCTGCGCCGGCTTCTTGTCGACTTTGAAGGAGACGCTGCGTCCTACCATTTTCTCGGCCAGCTCGCGGGTCGTCGTCTCGGACGTTTTGACGGTATCAATCACTTTACCTCTACGGATGATCGTAACCGTGTCGGAAATTTGCATAATTTCCTTGAGCTTATGCGTAATGAGGATGATAGACTTGCCTTCGGCAACGAGACGTTTCATGATATCCATCAGCTCAGTGATTTCCTGGGGAGTCAGAACCGCTGTCGGTTCATCGAAAATAAGGATGTCAGCACCACGATAAAGCGTCTTCACGATTTCGACACGCTGCTGCATGCCGACGGAAATATCCTGTATTTTAGCATGGGGGTTTACTTGGAGGCCGTACTGCTCGGAAAGCTTTCTGACCTGCTCGGCTGCGGATTTGTAATCAATGTTCATGCCTTTCTTCGGTTCCATCCCCAAGATGATGTTCTCGGTGACGGTAAACGGCTGAACCAGTTTAAAATGCTGATGTACCATCCCGATTCCCAGCTCGATCGCCTTATTGGGGCTGTCGATCAGAACCGGCTGGCCATTGACTTCGATACCGCCTTCATCCGGCTGGTACAAGCCAAAAACAATATTCATCAAGGTCGATTTACCCGCGCCGTTCTCTCCGAGGAGGGCGTGAATCTCCCCTTTTTGCAGCTTAAGAGAGATGGAATCGTTTGCGACAATTCCGGGAAAACGCTTTGTGATTTGCTTCAACTCAACGACAGGGGTCGCTGCACTCATGAAATCACCCTTACTAAGGTTATTGGTAGAAGGTCTGGAAAGTAAGAACAAGGCCAGTTATGCAACCAGCCTTGTTGTATGCTCCATCATAAAAACGTACATAAACATGCGTCATGGTACATGGTGAAAAGGGTGCAGCCTAAACGAAATCTTATTGCTCAGGTACTTTGATTTCGCCTTTGATGATTTTCTCTTTATATTCGTCAGCAAGCTTCAGCACATCCGCAGGAACGTTCTTGCTGGAAGTGGAAGCAAGGCCTACGCCGTTGTCTTTCAGACCCAATGTTACAGGAGCGCCCGGTTTGAAGTTGCCGTCAACGACCATTTTGGAGTACTTCGTTACCGCTTCTTCAACGCCTTTAACCATGGAAGTCAGAGTCACTTGATCGCCGAATTCCAGGGATTGGTCTTTGTCTACGCCGATAACCCATACTTTTTTGCCTTGCTTGATGCGGTCGTTCGCTTCGTTGAATACACCGTTTCCTGTTGCTCCGGAGGAGTGGAAAATGATGTCCGCGCCGTCGTTGTACATAGTGGCGGCTGCCGCTTTGCCAAGGTCAGGCTTATCGAATGCGCCCGTGTAGTTGATCAGGACTTTAGCGTCCGGATTTACAGCCGCAACGCCTGCTTTGAAACCGGCTTCGAAACGTTTGATAACCGGAATGTCCATACCGCCGACAAAACCGATTTTATTGGATTTCGTCATTTTCGCCGCTACTACGCCGACCAGGAAGGAACCTTCGTTTTCGGCAAAAGTGATGGATTGAACGTTCGGAGCTTCCACCACGTTATCGATGATGGCGAAGTTAGCCGTCGGGTTTTGCTGAGCTACGGTTTTCATAGCGTCCGCAATAACGAAGCCGATCCCCCAAGTCAGGTTGTATTTACCTTGTACAAACTGGTTGAGGTTCGGAACATAGTCGGAATCCGCTTTACTTTGCAGATACTTTGTGGAAATGCCTGTATCTTTCTTCAGCTTCTCAAGCGCTTCCCAAGCGGATTGGTTGAAGGACTTGTCGTTTACGCCGCCAACGTCTGTTACCATGCCGATTTTCACATCGGACTTCTTCTCGCCGCCGGCCGCATTGCCGCTTGGCGCCGCGCCGCCATTGTCAGCCTTCTTGCCGCAGCCTGCCAACACAAGCGTGAATGCCAGCATCATGACCAGCGACAGCTTGAAAAAATTCTTCATAAAAGTAAAACCCCCTGTTTGGTTTTTGTAAGCCTAATCCCTGCATCATAGTATTGGATACGAATTGTAAAAATATGTCGAGAGGACTAGGTTTAATTATACCGCGTAACCGATTATACATGTTGGGTAATCCAAAATCCACAACTAAATATACTACGGTTAATTAAATTTTTTTGTCACTGAGAAAACGCTGCCAAGCCAGGCGGCAAAAGAGTCCCGCACCCCATGGGGGACGGCTCTTTTCAGCGGTCAAATCAGCAGATTAAACAGGGTAGGGTCGTTATTAATTTCGACATAATTGATATCTTTTTTGGATAATCTCGAGATGAGGCCTTCGTAATCGTCTTTGTTTTTCAGCTCGATGCCGACCAGGGCGGGCGCATTGTCCCGATTCGTTTTTTTCATATACTCAAAACGCGTGATGTCGTCGGTCGGTCCCAGCACTTCTTCCAGAAACTCGCGGAGCGCTCCGGCCCTCTGGGGAAAGTTGACCAGGAAGTAATGCTTGAGGCCTTCATAAATGAGAGACCGCTCCTTAATCTCCTGCATCCGGTCGATATCGTTGTTGCCTCCGCTGATCACACATACTACGTTTTTACCCGCAATTTGGCTGCGGTAAGCGTCCAGCGCCGCTACGGGGAGGGCTCCGGCCGGTTCGATGACAATGGCATTATTGTTGTACAGATCCAGAATCGTCGTGCATTCTTTGCCCTCCGGCACCAGCACGATGTCATCCAGCACGTGCCGGCAGATCTCGAACGTCATCTCGCCGACCTGCTTGACCGCCGCTCCGTCGACGAACTTGTCCACCGTCTCCAGAGTCACGACCCGGCCCTCCTCCATGGAGCGCTGCATACCGGCCGCTCCTTCCGGCTCCACGCCGATCACGGCGGTTTCCGGGGAGACGGCCTTGACGTAAGCGCCGACTCCTGCCGCAAGTCCTCCGCCTCCGATGGAGGTGAAAATAAAATCAGGCGACACCGGCATCTGATTCAGCACCTCCAGGCCGACCGTTCCCTGCCCGGCAATTGTCCGAGCATCGTCGAACGGGTGAATGAAGACTTTATTCTCACGCTCGCAATAAATACGGGCCTGAGTGGACGAATCGTCGAAAGTATCGCCGATCAGGACCACTTCCACGTAAGGGCCCCCGAACATTTTTACCTGCGAGATTTTCTGGCGCGGGGTAGTGGTCGGCATAAAGATCTTACCCTCAATCCCCAGATGGTTGCAGGAATAAGCGACTCCCTGGGCATGATTGCCTGCGCTGGCGCATACGACGCCCCGGCTCCGTTCCTCCTCCGTCAAACTTTGAATGACGTTGTAGGCACCCCGTATTTTAAAAGAACGGACGACCTGAAGGTCCTCCCTTTTCAAATAAATATTGCAGTCGTACTGCCTGGACAGAAGCTCGCTGCGCTGAAGCGGCGAAGGCTCAATCACCCGGCTTAGCGCATGGTTGGCGCGTATGATTTCTTCAACTGTGACAGTGTTCGGATTGCTCACGACAGGACTTCCTTTCCGGTGTGGTAATGGTATTCCGATTATTGTAGCACAAGTCGGGCTTTTAGCGCTTGTCTCCGCCGAAAATAAAGAAACCCGTCTCCCGGCTCAATCCGGGAAACAGGTTTCAGATGCAGAAAGGCGATGAGTATCACCCTGGGGCGCCGGAGCACGAAAATGCCGAACACCGATACAGCGCTTAGTCCTCCAGTTCGGAAGCCGGGCGTCTGCGCCGGAATTTCGCCAGAAATTCGTACACGACGGGTACGATGATGAGCGTCAGCAGCGTTGAGGAGATCAGACCGCCGATCACGGTAACGGCGAGTCCCTTGGAGATCAGACCGCCGCTTTCGAATCCGAAGGCCAGCGGCAGAAGCGCGCCGACGGTAGCGAGAGCCGTCATCAGAATAGGCCGCAGACGGGTGGCGGCCGCCTCGAGGAGCGCCTCGCGCGTTCTCATGCCAGCTTTTTCGTTATGAATCACCCTGTCCAGCAGAACGATGGCATTCGTGACGACAATGCCGATCAGCATGAGCGCCCCCATCATGGCCGACACGCTCAAGGTTTCCCCTGTTACAAGAAGGGCCACAATGGCGCCGATGATCGTGAAAGGGAGCGAAAACAGGATCGCAAACGGAGTCAGCGCTCCTCCGAAGAACATTACGAGCACCAGATACACAATCGCGACGGCCGCGATCATGGCGAGACCGAGCTGAGAGAAGGTCTCATTGATCTGTTCCGTTACACCTCCGAAATCGACGCGGACGGACGAAGGGAGGCCGAGCTTGTCGATCTCGCTCTTCAGTCCTGTGGAGGCTGCGCCCACATCCTTCGACGTAATATCGGCCGACACCTCGGCGTACAGCTTCGTGTCCCGGTGGGTAACCGCATTGGGCGACTGGCCCTCCTCTACCTTGGCTACATCCTTCAGAGGGACCTCCACACCAAGCGGGGACGTGATGGTGCTGTTTTCGATCGCAGAAAGATCCGCGTACGTTTTTTTGTCGGCTTGTACGTAAACGTCGACCTCTTTGTCTTCGACGCCAACTTTGGTCAGAACGGGACGCTCGCGATCCCGGTTGAAAGCCATGGCGATCTGACCGGCCGTCAAACCGAGCTTGCTGAGCTTGGCCGGGTCCGCGACAATCGTGTATTGGCCGTACGATTCAGACAGGCTGGAGGCTACCTTATCGAATTCCGGCCTATTCTTCATCAGAGCCTGAATTTTATCCGCAGCGGTTCGGATCTCGTCGAGCTTCTCTCCGTATACGTAGAGACTCAGCTTGCTCCCCCCTACGCCGCCGCCCATATCCATCGGCTTCCAGCTGCCTTGAACGGTGTCCGTCAACCCTTGGACCAGCCTCTTTTTCTCAGCCGTGAAATCGGCAAATGCAGGATCGTATTCCACATAAAAAAGCGCGGACTTGGACGGCCCGGGCGACATCGGATTCTGGCCGCCCACGGAGTACTGCAGATTTCGGACCCCGCTGCGCCCAAGTACATATTTCTCCGCTTCCAGCGCCTTCCGCTTTACATCGTCCAGCGTCTCGCCCGGAGAAGGCGTGTACGTCACCATCGCGTATTTCTGCTCTTCCTCCGGAAGAAAACTGACGCCGACCCGTGTAGCCAGCAGAAGGCTGCCCGCCAGAAGGAGAATAGCCGTGCCGAAAGCGATAAGTTTATGATTCAGCGTCTTGTCCAGGACCCGCCTGTAAAAACGCCCCAGACGGCCGGTTTCGTCATGGCCGCGCCGGTTTTGGCCTTTGCCGCGGACGCGTAACCGGACCGATTCGGCCGGGTCCATGCCAAGCGGAAGGGCAGCGGGCGCGCCTCCCTCCGCATAGGCGGGAACCGGAGCCGGACCCATGCGCTCCAGCCTGCGGCGGAACATGGAATGCCCGAGCATCGGCACGATGGTGATCGCGACGAGCAGCGAGGCAAGCAACGCGAATACCATCGTCAGGGCGAAGGGCAGGAACAGCTGCCCGACGGGGCCGCTCACGAAGCCGAGCGGGAGAAAGACCGCAATCGTCACGATGGTCGACGATAGGATGGGCATAAACATCTCCCGCGTCGCTTCGCGGATAAGGGCTTTGCCCCGCAGAGGCTCGGACGGACTGGACATCCGCCGGTAGATGTTCTCGATGACGACAATCGAGTCGTCCACCACGCGGCCGATGGCGACTGTCATCGCTCCCAGCGTCATGATGTTCAGCGTGATGTCCATCTGCTGCAGCAGCAGAATGCCGATGAGCAGCGACAGTGGAATCGAGACGATGGAAATCAGCGTCGTCCGCCAGTTGCGCAGGAACAGCATGATGATCAGTACGGCGAACAAAGCGCCGAATACGGCCTTGCTCAGCATCGTGTTGACCGAATCCTCGATCGGCTTGCCTTGATCGAGCATGGTCACGGTCTCCACGCCGCTGTTCGCCTGCCGGAACTCGTCGGCCTTCGCCTTGACGGCGTTCACGACGTCCACCGTGTTCGCGTCCGGCGCCTTCACGACCTGGATGCCGATGGACTCCTTGCCGTTCGTGCGGGAGATCGAGTCGGCCCGGTCGGCCAGCTCGATTGCCGCCAGCTCGGCAAGCTTCACGGTCGGCAGACCGGCCGCCCCCACAGGCGACGGCACTGCGCCGCCGACCCTGCCGGCGCCTGCGGCAGTGCCCGGGGCCGCCGCAGCACCCGCACCGGGCGGTGCGCCCGACGCCGCTCCGCCGGGGGCACCGGGTGCTCCTCCTGCGCCCCCGGCTGCCGCTCCCGACCCGGAGCCTGCCGGGCCTGCCGCGCCCGCCGAACCGGCTCCGCCGGGAACGAGCGGAATCTCCAGGTTCCGCAGGTCGTCCAGGCTCTTCACGTTGCCGTCGACGACGAGGGTTTTCTCGGTCCGCCCGACTTCGTAGAGGCCCAGGGGGACTTGGACGGCCGCCCCCTGAATGATCCCTTTGACCGTATCCTCGCTCAGCCCGTAGGTCTTCAGCTTGTCCCGGTCAAAGGTCAGGCGGACTTCCTGCTGGTGCTGGCCCGAGATCTCCACGCTTGCCGCGCCCGGAACCCCTTCGAGCGCAGGGAGCAGATCGCTCTCGATCTGCCGGGTCAACTCGTCAAGCGACTGTTTGTCCCCCGCTACGCTCAGCGATACGACAGGAAATGCGTTTATGTTGATTTTGGACACTTTCGTTTCCTGCGCCCCGCTGGGAAGCACAAAATCGGCGACTGCTTCTTTCACTTCGGAAGCGGCCTTGTCCATGTCCTTCTTATACGAATATTCCATCACTATGGAAGATACGTTTTCCATGGAGGTCGAGCTTACAACGTCTACACCGTCCAGGCTCCGGACCTTCTGCTCGAGAGGGCCCGTGATCCGGTCGGCCACTTCTTCCGGTGCGGCGCCGGGATATACCGTTGTGACGGTAAGAACAGGCACTTCCAGATTCGGAAGCGTCTCCTGCTTCATGCCGAGACCGGCGTAAATACCCGCGGCCGTCACAAGAATCGTAAGCAGCCAGATAACCAGCTTATTGTTCAGAGAATACCGGATAATCCCTCTCACTATTTTCACTCCTGTCTGTTCCTCTGAATGTGTGTCGTAAAAACAGTGACTCCTTAAATAAGGGTAACCCTGCGAATCTCCCTGAGCAAATGGTGCCCGATTCAATTCCGGCCCGTTACGGTGGTCTCCTGCCTATTCTCCTTTTTTCCCAAAAAAAAGACTGCCGAACCCGGCAGTCTCTTAATTTTTTTATGGAATTGTGTATAACGGGGAGGTTAACGCTTCTGCAAATACCGGTAGAAGGCTGTTGCCGCCTGCGCGCGCGTCACCTCAAGTTTCGGACTGAACTTGCCCCCGTCCGCGCTCATGATGCCCATTCCGGTCACAATGGCTGCGTTTCCGATGTTTTTAAGTTCGGAAGCATCCGTAAAATTACGGTTAAAGACGTTATCGAACTCCGTCAGCTTCTTGTAGTTCAGCGCACGGACGATCAGCGAAGCCATTTCCTCGCGGGTAATCGGCTGCTCCGGATTGAACTCGTCGGACGTCCGGTCGATCCATTTGCGGTCCAGAGCCGTTTCCACGTAAGAGAAATACGCATTGCTTTTCTCCACGTCTTTGAACGAGTTCTTGCGGCTGTCCATCGCTCCGGCCGGATAATACCCGCCTCCGCTGTCTGCGATGACGAGCATCTTGATAAGCTCCCCGCGCTTAATGGACTGGTCCGGCTTAACTTTGCCGTCTTTCACTTCGAGGGCCTGGTAATCGAGCATTAATTGCAGCTCGTTTTGCGCCCAGTGGCCCGTGATATCGTCGACTTTGACCGGCTCCAGGGAGATCACTTCACCGTTGTTCCGATTGCGCCATTTGCCGCTCTCCGCATCGAGAAAATAAGCGATGTTTTCGTATTTGTTCTCCAGCGTGTAAACAAGCTGGGCTTTTTGATTTTGGCTGTCCGCCGGATATTTGCCGGAAGCGACAAGAATATTGTAACGCTCAATAGGAATTCCCGGAGGAATTTGGCCTTCGATGCCGACGCTCTGGTAAACCAGGCGAAGCTGGTATTGGGAAAGCAGCAGCTCTTTCGCCTTATCTTTATCCAGCACGGCCGGCTTCTTAGCCGGGTACGTCAGCTTGCTTACATTCACGTAGCTGTTCTGAACATCGCCCGTACGTTTATCCACGCCTACATGAATATTGTCGTTCTCTACCCGGACCCCGTCAATGAACCGAGAGAACAGGAAGGTATACGCGTTATCCTGGTCGACCCCGACTATTTTGCTGTCCGTTTTGGGAGCTTCCGTCGTTTCCAGCACAAGCTGATTCGTATAGGAAGGGTTCGTTTTCTTTACGAAATCAACCGCCTTTCCTTTGGCTTCTTCAAAGGAAACTTTAACTTCCTCCGGCTTGACCGTACGGCTGGAACTATAGTCATAACTGGAGAAGTTCGTCAGTTCACCGGTTTTGGCGTCGATAGCCAGCGACACGTAACCTCTGTTATCCTTCGCTCCGTCTTTACCCGGGAGCGCCCATTGGAAATTCCAGTTAGCTTCCGTCTGCTTCGTGGATTCGTTCTCGTATTCGCTGTAGTTCGCCTCTTCGAGCTTGGCATCCGCCGGGATTTTAACCAGCTGCTGGGCCCGTTTAAGCGCGGCCTCCTTCGTCGTCACGGCCGTTCCTGTGCCGCTTTGAGGCTGCTCGGTCAGTGTCTTGACGGTGGCGGGTGCTTTGCTCTCATACAGCGGCTTGCCTGTTTTGGCGTCAATCTGAAGCGCCGCCATGCTGTAGGAAATCGCCGGTTTGAGCTCCTTCGACTGGTAAGGAAGGAGGTATTGAAGCACCGGTTCCGCTTGCGTGCGGAATGCTTTGTCAGCCTGCTCCGAGGTGATGACGCCTTCTTTTTTATCGAAAGTCACGTCTTTATCCCAGTACACGCGGTAATCGGAAAGATGTCCCTCGCTGTCTACGGCCACCGTGATGTTATTTTGAGGGAACGGAACACCGTCCACCACTCTTTCGAAAGAAAACCGGTAGTCTTCGTATACATTCAGCGGAGTTTTGCGTGAAGATTCGCGCAGGTCGTTGTACTTCACCTGCTTTTGAAGCTCGGGACTTAATTTAGCTATGTAATCGGATGCGATGGTTTTAGCTTGATCCAGGCTTGTTTTAGGCGGATAAACGGGCTTGCTGTCCGGGTTCTTGCTGCTGAAATTGTACCCGAGAAGAGCTCCGGAATCCGCATCCAGCGTATAGGACAAATAAGAATAGTAGTCTTTCTTTTCTTTGTGGCTGAAATTCAAGTTCCAGGTTTTTGCAGGCTTGCCGCCGAATCCCCGGGATACGCTTAAATTAGCCCCCTGGAGAGAGAAGCCTTCCGGCAGGGCAACGTATTTTTTAGCCAGCTCGACGGCCTGCTCCTTGGTGATTTTTACCTCCTCCTGGGAAATGTCGATCTGCTCTTTCCCTTGATCCGTAACCGGATTCGCAACAGATGCGGACGCCCCCGTAACCGCTTTGCTCGCCATAACCGGCGTAACCGTGCCGAACAGCAGTGCGGAAGTGACCACTGCCGTGCCTGCTTTCAGAATAATTTTCAAACGGACCTGCCTCCTTCGAATAGGTGGAATGGAACATACTGGATTCCAGTTCTCACCATCTGAGACGGACAAATCCGGGCAAAGGTTGCGGAAGAATTCCCCATTTCATAACCTGTTACTTTTTTGTCATTTCTCTGCGGTTTACGAGCCTTTTTCCTCCCTTGTCACATCGATAGAACGCCGCCGTCCAAGCGCCTGATTCCCCTTACGGAAGAAAGATCCTCGGCGAGCTTCAGGCATGCGTGATCTTTCCGCTTGGCCTCCACCATTACATCCAGCCGGTCCAGTCCTTCCTCCTTACATGCTTTCAGAAAAATCAGCAGCGGCCCCGCGTCCACATAATCGGCATGGGAACGGAACTCTTTGGCGTTCTTCGGCGTGGAAACATGAATTTTCATCGGGCGGTCCTTCCATGTCTCCGCTATTTGCGGGAGCATCTCGATACCCGGTTGAGAAGAGGAGTTGCACCCGTCGTGATGAAGGTCGAACATCATCGGGACCCCGCTCCGCTTACACACGGACATCGTTTCTTCGGCCGTGTAGGTTTTATCGTCATTTTCAAATGTTAGTCTCTTCAAAATACGCCCCGGAACCCGCGGCAGATTCGAGACAAGACGTTCGGCCGAAGCATACTTGTCCCCGTAGGCTCCGCCCACATGGATGTTAATGATGCAATCGCTGCCCATCCCCATGCCGTCGAGAATGTCAGCATGGTAGTCCAGGTCGCGTATCGCGGCGTCCACCACCGCATCCGAACCGTTGAGCAGCGTAAATTGGTTGGGATGCATCGACAGCCGGATATCGTGGCGACGGGCAAAAGCGCCCAGCTCGGCAAGCTCCTCCCTGTACACCTCTTTGACCCCGATATGGACATCGGGATGGGTGGCGAGCGGGATCAGCGAAGAACTGAGCCGGTACAGGCGGATCCCGTGCGCCGCATTATAATAAAGGATTCTGCGCGTAGCTTCCAGATTGCGGCGGCCCACCTCGATCGCCTTTGCCAACGATTCTTCGTAAGGCCCTTCTTTGAACCGTTTATACGTAAACGTGGAGCTCGGTGTGTTGTGATAAATAGCCAACGCCTGCGCTACATAGCCGATGCGAACTTCCAAGCTTTTCACCTCTTCTTCAGGTTTCCCGTGCCAAAATTTTTTACCCCGGCGCTTCCGGGTTGTATCTCTGAATGAAGAAGTTGTGCGAATTTGGCAGGCATACCCCTATCGGTGGCGGCAGATATTATCCCCGTATGGTTGTCAGCCGGAGCCTTCCGGAACCGGACGCCTCAATAAACCACAAATCTGACCGCACATTCTCAGGAGGGTTCCTTCATGTCTACGCTTCTCTATATTACGGCACATCCGCATGACGACCGGGCTTCTTACAGCATGGCCGTCGGCAAAGCGTTTCTCGATGCTTACCGCGAAAATCACCCCGGAGACCCTATCGTGACACTGGACCTGTACAAAGCGTACATTCCACACATCGACACGGACGTCTTTAGCGGCTGGGGTAAGCTGCGCTCCGGCAGTTCGTTTGATCAGCTCTCGGAAGAAGAAAAGAAAAAAGTGACCCGTTTCGGCGAACTGACGGATCAGTTTGTGGCGGGCGACAAATATGTTTTTGTCACCCCGATGTGGAACTTCTCCTTCCCTCCCGTTATGAAAGCCTATATCGATACGATCTGCACGGCGGGTAAAACGTTCAAGTACACGGAAAACGGCCCGGTCGGCCTGCTTGCCGGCAAAAAAGCGCTGCACGTCTACGCATGCGGCGGTATTTATTCGGAAGGCCCTGCAGCCGGGTCGGACTTCGGAAGCCCGTATCTGAAAACGATCATGTCCTTCTTCGGAATACCGTCTTTTGAAACGCTTTATGTGGAAGGGATGGCCCAGTTCCCCGACCGCGCCGAGCAGATTAAGCAAGACGCCATTAAAAACGCACAGGAAAAAGCGCGGACGTTTTAGTCCGAAACGACTTGAAAAAATAGGAGGGATGAAGCCCCTCCCTTGTCCCCGGACAGAGAAAAACCCGTAAATCCTAAGATTTACGGGTTTTCTTTGGTGCATAAGCGCTTCAGCGTCCCGACAGGGAGCTGAGCTTAGTACTGGTCGCGTCTGATCAGGGAAATGTTGTACGCGGACACCAGCAGACCGACGATTCTCGTGACATAGCCGACGAGCGGAATGTAGCTGAGGAAGGCCAGCACGATGTTGACGACAGCCGGAAGGAGCGTCCGGTTGCTGTTGATCAGGCCGATGACGGCACTCACGAATACGAGAGGCACTACCCAGCCGCCGGACCATAGAAATCCGAACGGGATAAGGCCGACTACGTAGCCGATGATAATTCCGATTTCCACAATAAGCTGAATCACATTCAAAACGCGTTTCGTTTCCGAACTCACGATAAATCCCTCTTTTCGCAAGGCGGCGGCGTGTGGTGAAAACGCCCCGTCCTATATAATTTTACACATAGCAGGGTGTAACTCTCGATCCGGACAACCTTACATAGGCGCGGGAGCAGTCCGCGAATCATGCAGATCGTTTCACCGGATTTTTATGCCCTTAAGCTTATTTTACGTACCGAGGCGTCTTCGCGTTTCATGCGTCCGCCTTCTTTCTTCCTAATTATACCTTAAAAATTTTATAAAAAAAGACCCGGACTTCTCCGGGCTCTATAGAAAATATAAAAAGACGAAGGGAAACCGTCTCCCAAAGGTCCATGGTAGGCCCCGCGGAGTCTCGAACAGTGCCGCGGCACGTTCATCCTCGTGAACCAGGGCGGGCAGCAATAGCAGACCGGGTTCCCTCCGAAGCTTAGCTGCTTTTACGTAGAAGCCGCGATACCGGTTGTGACGCCGCCCGAAGCAGCGCCCGCAGCGGATCCTCCCTGCTGCAGACGGTACATCTGGGAGTACCGGCCGCCCAGCTCCAGCAGCTCCTCGTGATTCCCCCGCTCCACAATCTCGCCGCGATGCAGGACCAGAATCAGATCCGCGCTGCGGATCGTAGACAGCCGATGCGCGATGATGAAAGTGGTCCGGCCTTTCTTGACGACATCGAGCGCAGCCTGAATCACGGCCTCCGTCTCCGTATCGATGTTCGCGGTCGCTTCGTCCAGGATCAGAATCGCCGGATCGAAAGCAAGCGCACGCGCAAAAGAGATCAGCTGCCGCTGGCCCGCGGAGAGCGTGCTTCCTTTTTCGAGCACGGGCTCGTCGAAGCCTCCCGGCAGGTTGGCGAATATGCGCTCGCCGCCGACATCTCGCAGCGCCGCATCCACCTTCTCCCGGGAAATCGTGCCGTCCCCGAGGCTGACGTTACTGGCAATCGTGCCCGTGAAAAGAAACGGGTCCTGCAGCACGATGCCCATATGCTGACGCAGAAGCTGCTTAGGCATGGCCGTGATATCCCGGCCGTCCACCCGGATCGTTCCTTTCTGCGGATCATAGAACCGGAACAGCAGGTTCATAATGGAGCTTTTGCCTGAACCGGTATGGCCCACGAGCGCCACGGTCTGGCCCTGCTTCGCCTCGAAGGAGATGTTCTTGAGCACGTAATCTTCCTTGTAAGCGAAGGACACCTGCTCGAAGCTGACATCGCCTTTGTAGCGGGGCAGCCGGCCTTCGGTAACGTCTTCGCCCGGTTCATCCATCAGCTCGAACACGCGTCCCGCCGAAATGATGGATTGATCGAGCGTCGCAAGCTGATTCACCATCCCGGTGATCGGCTGGAAGAGCCGGTTCAAGTAGTCGATGAAGGCGTACAGCACCCCGAAGGAGATCACGGATTCGGCTCCCGTTCCCATTGCGGCGCCTCCGAAATGCCAGAGCAGCAGCGCGAAAGATATGTTCCGCAGCACTCCGACCAGGTTATGGGAGGTGAGGGCGTTCAAGCTTTGCAGCTTCTGCTGGTGCTTGAGGTAATCCTCGTTGAGCGTTTCGAACTCCTCCATCGTTTCTTTCTGACGGCGAAACGCACGGATGATGGTCATCCCCTGGATGGCTTCATTGATCATCCCGTTAATGTCGCTTAAGCGCGAACGGATAATTTTGTTGTACCGCGAAGCGTACTTGCGGTAAACGATGACCCAGACGACCAGCAGCGGAACGATCAGAAGGCAAATCGCGCCCAGCTTCGGGTCCAGAAGGAAGAGGGCGATAAAGATCCCCGTGATATACACGAAGCCGGTGAAAAAGTTCGCCAGCACCGTCACGAACAAGTCGCGGACGGCCTCGGTGTCATTGGTCACTCTGGATACGACCTTTCCGGCCGGAAGATTGTCGAAATAATGGATGGGCAGCCGCTGAATTTGCCTGTACACGTCCAGCCGCAGCTTCTGAATAACGCGGTTTGCGGAAACCTGTAGCATATACCGCTCTCCGAAAGTGAAGACAGCCGCTATGGCCAGCAATCCGAGATAAAGCAGGGCTAGCTGGATTAATTTGGCCAACTCCGGCCGATAGAACACATAGAGCTCGCCTTTGGTCAGCGACTTCGCTTCGTATGCGGCGCTCTCTCCGCCTCTTGTAACCGTCAGCTTGCCGTCCTGCCAGGACCGCTGGCCGTCAAAGGAGATCGGTCCGTTAACGAAGACGAACCGGGTGCCGACCTGAAGCAGCCTGGCCTCGTCCCCGCGCGCTTCGCCTTCCGCGAAACGGTCCCCGCGTTTGTAAACGTCGCCCGCGTAGGACACCGTGTCCCCGTTTTCCATGGTATTTCCGGCGTTGCCGGTTTCCCGCGGGACTTTGTACCAGGGCTGCTCGATCCCGATGATATGCGTATCGATCATCCGCTTGGCGATAAAAGGACCCGACAGCTCTGCCGCTACCGCGACCGTAAGCATAAGAAGTGCAAGAATAAACAATTTTTTATGATGAAGTGCGTACTGCACCAAACGTTTGCCTGTGTGCAAGGCCGATCACCCCGCTTCCGTCAAATTGGATTCGACCTGCTGGCGCTCGTACTGTTCTTTGTACCAGCCGCCCAGCGCCAGCAGCTCTTCATGGGTTCCCGCTTCGACAATCCGGCCCTCGTCGAGGACGAGAATCCGGTCCGCGTGCTCGATGGCGGACAGCCGATGCGTGGAGATGAGCGTCGTTTTGCCGGCACGCTCCCGCCGGATATTCTCGATGATTCTCGCTTCGGTCCGCGCATCCACGGCCGACATCGCATCATCGAGCAGCAGAATTTCCGGATCGGCGATCAAGGCCCTCGCCAGCGAGACACGCTGCTTCTGTCCCCCGGACAAGGCTACGCCCTTCTCGCCGACAAGGGTATCGAGCCCGTTCGCCAGCGTACCGATGTCCTGCGTGAAGGCGGCCCGTTCGATCGCCCGCAGCACATCGTCCTCGCTTGCGTCGGACTTGCCGAACTTGATGTTCTCCCTTACGGTCTTGGAGAACAGAATCTGCTCCTGCGGCACATAGCCGATCCACGACTGCAGCTGCTCCAGCGGAATCTGCTGGATAGGCACGCCGCCGATGGTGATCGAGCCGCTGCCGGTCGGATACTGGCGCAGCAGTTGCTTCAGCAGCGTGGATTTCCCGCTGCCGGTCCGGCCGACCACGCCAAGGGTCTCCCCCTGACGCAGCATGAAGCCGATGTCCTCCAGATTGGGAGTACCCGAGGAAGGATATTTGAATGCGGCTTCCCGGAAGCCGATGGTACCCGGCTTCGCATCCGTCGCCGGCTGCGGAACGTCCTGCACATCGGGCCGGTACCCCAGCGTTTCGTTGACCCGGTCCAGAGAAGCGTTGCCCCGCTGCATGATGTTGATCAGTTCGCCGATCGCGAACATCGGCCAGATCAGCATCCCGAGATAGATGTTGAAGGACAGGAGCTGTCCCAGCGTAAGCTCGGTCTGAAACACGAGATACGCGCCGTAGCCGAGACCGATCAGGTAACTCGCCCCGACAAGCAGCTTGATCGTCGGATCGAACAGGGCGTCGATTTTCGCAACCGCAATGTTCTTGTTGTACACATCCTCCGTCAGCTCGCGGAAGCGCTCCTGTTCGTTGGCTTCTTGAACATACGCCCGCAGAACCCGGACGCCCGCCGTCGCTTCCAGCACCTGATCGTTCATCTGGCCGAACGCATCCTGGGCGGTCGTGTACCGCTCATGAATCGTTTTGCCGTAAAACTTCATGGCCAGCGCGATGAACGGAAGCGGCAGCAGGGCCGCAAACGTAAGCTTCCAGGAGATCGTGATGCCCATCGTAAAGAGGATCACGAGCATAAACGCGCTGGAGTCCACCAGCGTCAAAATACCGAAGCCCGCCGTAGCGGAAACGGACCGCAAATCATTGGTGGCGCGGGCCATCAGATCGCCCGTCCGGTATTTTTCGAAAAAGGTCGGAGTCATCTTGAGCAGATGCCGCATAAATCTGGAACGCAGCACGCGTTCCACCAGAAAAGCGCCTCCGAACAGCTGGTACATCCAAACATAGGTCATCAAATAAATAAGGACCGTAATTCCTAGCGTCCACGAAATCATGGCGATTAGCCGGTCCGCCGTAATCGAGCCCATATGGATCTCGTCGACCGCGTAACCGAGAATCTTCGGCGGAATAATTTCCGCGATACCGGCGACGATCAACAGCGTAATCGCTACCGTGTAGCGGATCCAGTGCTTTTTAAAAAACCAGCCGAGCTTCTGTAAAATACTGAACAAACAGGTCACCTTCTTTCTTTGTCCACGAAAAGCTTCTTGTTCTTTGTTTCCGTCATTCGTGTCTCTGTAGAAAAATGAGGGCGGTCTCCTTGCGGGACCATGAAAAAAGGACGCACCGTTCAACTAACAAACGGTACGTCCTCAAAAGCGCGGCAAAGCCTGCGCCCATTAAACCGGCTGCGGGCAGCCATGGTTACGGAAATGCGGGCGTCTGAACGCCGCTATCCCGATGTGCGGTTTAACGGGTGTACCGAATATTCAGCTGTTCCCTTGTTCACTGCATACGGACGCAGTCCATGGACAGGCAACATTCTAAACATCGATACCACCCTTTCTTCTCCGGTCATTTTTCTGCGCTTTCGCGTCAACTTGGTGTGATTGTAACACCCATTGGAAAGGAATGTCAACCCGAACAAGCCGGAGAAAATAGTTATAACCAAAATGGAGCAGTGCCGCCCGAACGGCCCTTTTTGCTCCGCTTATTCCTTTTGCAAATAGCGCTTATCTTTGAGAAACAGCCTCCAAAACAAATAAAACACGGGAACCAGAATCGCCGAACTCACGATATACCCGATGAAAAGCGAACGGAACATCGTCGGGTTCGTAATCCCTTCGTCGAACGTCAAGTGAGGATAAACCATGTAAGGCATGTGAGCGGAAAAATACGCATAGCTCGCCAATCCGTACTGGATGATGACCGTAATAATCGAAGCCCGCGGGTAGCCGCTGCGGCCGTCCGGTCTTCCTTTTAGCAGCAAAATATAGGCGGCGATGAAGGCCGCTACGGAAAGACCGAACCAGAAGGCGTACCGCTTGAAACCCTCCACCATCCACGGCGCATGCTCGGAAAAGGTGCTGACGGTGAGCAGGGCCATCAGCAGATTGATGGGCCCCCAGATAATCGCGAGCCTGCGGTAATCGCGGTACGTCTCCTCGTCCCCCGCTTCGCGGGAGTAGTCCGCTAAGAAGAGCGCGGACATGAACAGCTCGGTCGACAGCCCGAAGCCGAGATGCGCATACTCCGTCAAACTGGTGAACAGTTCACCGAGGTGAAGGACCGGCACTCCGTCTTCAACGGTGACGAAGCCCCCCAGCGTGATCGGCAGTACGCTGACCAGAAGCCCCGGGATAAGGAGACCCGTAATCCCGGAAACGACCCGCAGCAGGCGGCCGTGCTTCGCCACGGAGTATGCGTAGACCATAAACGTGCTGCGGACGAGCAGCAGCAGGAGAACGAGCGAGACCGGCACGAGCAGGGCCGCGCCGAGCATATGGGTCGCCTTCGGGAAGAAACCCGCAAGAGCCACGACGAACAGGACGAGAAACACGTTCGTCACTTCCCAGGTCGGCGACAAATACCGGTTCGCGAGGGCCCCCGCCTTCGTATGATGCTGTCCGCTAAAGTACATCGACCAGAAACCGGCGCCGAAGTCGATGGAGCCGAGAATCGAGTACGTAAACAGGAATACCCAGAGTACGCTGACTGCCAAGGTTACGTCGCTCATGTACTCGCCCCCTCGGCAGCCGGGGTCTGGTCTCCGTTAGCGGCGGCAAGTCCAAGCGCTTCCGAGACGGGATGCCGCTTGAAGTAGACGTGCATGACGATCGACGTCACGACAAGCAGAAACACGTAGACGGACACGAACATGACGAACAGGGTCCCGATGCCCTGGGACTGCAGGGCGGCTTCGCTGGTCCGCTGCACGTGGTAAACCGTCCAGGGCTGCCGGCCCGTGCAGCTGAAGATCCAGCCGATCTCGATCCCCAGCATGGAGAGAGGCCCCGAAGCGACCAGGACGGTCAGCAGCCAGCGCGGGTAGGGCTTTTTGAACCAGATCCGGATGAGCAGGCCCAGAAAGGCCAAGGCAAGCAGGAACATGCCGATGAACACCATCAGGTTAAAAAGGGTGTGAATGTAAAGCGGCGGCCAGTTCTCCCGCGGGAATTCGTTCAGGCCCCGGACCACGGTGTCGAAGCGGTTGCCTGCCAGCAAGCTGAGGAAGCCCGGTAGCTCGATCGCTCCCTTGATGGACTGCGTCGCTTCGTCGACTTTGCCGAAAATGGCAAGCGGGGCATGAGATTGCGTCTCGAACAGCCCTTCGGCGGCAGCGAGCTTTTCGGGGATGTGATGATGCAGCATCTGGGCCGTCGCATGTCCGTTGACGGCCGTGAAGGCGGTCATGATGCCCCCGAAGATGAGCGCGAGAAACAGGCCCTTGCGGTGGTAATCCGCTTCGCGCGGGGCTTTGCGCGCCTTCAGCAGCTTGTAAGCCGCCACGGACGCGACGGCGAAAGCGCCTGTCATATAGGCGGTGGACAGGACGTGCAGCGCCGTCGACCAGAGGCTCGGGTTGAACACGGCCTCCCACGGGCGGATGTCGACGAAGTCTCCGTTCGCGTTGATGGAGAATCCCCGCGGCGTGTTCATAAACGCGTGTGCGTCCGTGATCATCACCGCCGAGGCGCTCGCCCCGATCGCGACGAAGATGACGCTGATGATCCTGGCGATCGGAGGCAGTCGGTCGGCCGCGTACAAGTAGATCGACATAAAGAGGGCCTCGAAGAAAAAGGCCCACATTTCGATCTGAAACGGCAGGGCGATCACCTGTCCGACGATCCGCATAAAGCCCGGCCAGAGCAGAGAGAGCATCACGCCGACGATCGTTCCCGACGGGATGGCTACGCCGAGCAGAATGCCCGAAGCTTTCGTCCACCTTCTGGCGAGCACCACGTAGTCGCGGTCTTTTTTGACATGATACATAATTTCCGCAAACACGATCATCATCGGAAGCCCGACCCCGAGCGTCGCAAAAATAATATGAAACGCCATTGACGTGCCGAACAAGGCCCGCGCCATCACGACGGTATCCATAGATCCACACTCCTTTTGTAGCCACCCGGCCCAATTGCTTCCTGTAATATGGGTCAAAAAGGAAGAAAGTATGCGTTGGGGTAAGGAGAGATGTATCTGTCCGCACATAAAAAGAGCCCCTGTAATCCCAGAGAGGGACCTAGGGGCTAATGAATCTCATCCACGTTTGTTGTTTCTGGCAGATTTTCAAGCCAAGTGCAACAGTTCATCCATAAAGCATCGTAAGGAGAGTTGTATCCTCAATAGAGCCACTTTGCCAAGAAGAGGGCTTCAAAGTTGACCATGAAGGTCGTGAATACTAATTCTTTACTCTAAAACTTTTATTAATTCCCGGTTCTTCCGATGCCTTTTTTATCAGCGCTTTTAGTATCTTCACATCCTGCTTATGCTCACTTTCCCACTGTTCCATACTAATATCATCGTGTTGAATGGACGGGAGCTGGGTGGGACTATGGCTAACAATTATTTTTTGTAGAGATGGTTCTATTTCTTTTATTCCTTTTTCTTTAATGTATGGAATTGCCGGCGCTCCTAACTCAGCTAATTTATCGTTCTTCCATTCAAATGTTTCATTTGCGCTTACAATTTCATCCACCTTTTTTGGAACAGACTTCAAGTGGAGTTTCCACGCACGGATGAATTCTTCGGCATCAGACCACCGGTAATCTCCATTTTTGAGGTTTACCTTTGCAATTTCTTCAGCTGCTATGGCTAAGAGGTATTTATCTAACCCATAATTTTCACCTTCAGAAATGCGTTGTTCAATAACGGGTAAAGCAGGAATGCCCAGTTTAACTATGCGCTCATATTCTTTGTTGTTTTTTAAGTAAGAATAGGGATTTGAACTCAGACTGAGTTGAGGATCGATTTCTGTAAGGCGTTTAACTTCTAGCTGCATGTCTGTAAGGCTAATGTATATGTTTGAAGAAAGCGCAGCTGAAGAGTTTGAGCTTATCAAAACAAAAGATACTATCCCTACCAGAAACCCCGCTGTAACGCTTAACAGTAACTTTTTCATAAATTGTTTCTCTCCTCAATAATAGTATTGAACAGCCGGTCCATATCCCGGTGAACTGTTATACGGACTAAGAGAATGTGTAAAAACAATTTCAAGAGCACCCCATTTTGATTCTGTGGAACTTCCATTTGTCATTACTTTTGCAATATGTCCAACATTACTAACGGACCCATAAACAATCAATTTAGGAGGATTGTTAGGAGATCCATTATTTGTAGCGCTGTATCCGAATTCTTTCAGTACTTTTGTCATTTCTGATGCAGTCGGATTATTTTGTCCCCAAGGCCAAATTGTGTATGAAGTAACACCCAGTACGTAAGCTAAACAGTTGTAATTGGGGCTGAATGTTCCTTTTTGTACTTCAAAAGCTACGTTACTCCTGAGGTGTGCCTGATAATATGCTAGTGGTTCTTTATAAGGACCCGAATTAGCAAATACACTAACCGAAATAAAAGTTGTCATCGCGGTAATACATGCAATACATAATAATTTGAGTATACTCAAGCTCTTTTTCAATTTTTATCCCCATTTCATTTTTATAGTTTTCCTCTCAATTCAGGGTGTATAAATTCCGCCAATTGAATAAGATCTTCCGAAAGGCTACTGACTGAGCCGAAAGATATCGGCAGCTCAATCACGTTATTATTTTTTATAGCCGCTATATTCTCCCATCCATCACGCCTGTTTACTGGCTGGTAACCTTGTACAAACTTGATTTCATAACCGGATACTAGGATGCACTGTGGATTTTTATCTTGTATATCCTTCAAATTAGTTTCGACTCTATAAGGATTTGGTACCGTTAAATCTTGAATGATATTCTCTCCGCCCGCCATTTTAAGTAAATCATTTTCCAGAACGTCCCCCCCAATAGCCAGGAAACTCTTGATTTCTTCAAACTCCACATCTAAGCTGTTTTCCCAATAAACCGATGGTCGATTTAAGCCGTAGACAGCCTGCTCCACTTTACGAATGGTCTCGCTTAATTTTTCTGAGGCTTTTTTCGCCTGCTCTTTGGTGTTTATAATATTCCCAATCTGCAATAACTCTGACGCAACCTTTTTAACGGTAGATTGATCTGATACATAAGCAGGTATGCCCATTTTTTGGAGAGCTTTAGCGCTTTTGCAGTCACCTTCTGTCGGTTTGTATTTTGACATAATAACGACCAGATCAGGAGTTGTTTCAGCCGCAATCCTCCTCTCCGTCTCGTTAATCGAGCCGCCTATACCCATTCCTTCAAAACGTTTGACTTTTCCGCCAGCTCCCGCTTCTTTCAGAAAGTCCTCCTCCCATGAACCCTGAACAACAACATTTTGGGGCTCTTTCTGAATGAGCACCTCCGAACCGCAAGCATCTATGAATGTTTGTGGATAATGAGCTTTTTCTTCGGTGCTAGATTCGCTTTTACCGTTGATTGAACATCCGGATATCAAACCTACTACTATCAGGGTCATCATGAAAAATTTAATAAGTTCTATTCTCGGATTCTGAATATAAATTTCCTCCTTCCTCAAATTAATCCCCCCATCTCATTGATTCGGCTTATTGCTTCTGGATGAATCGCCTTAAAAAGAGTCATCAAGTTGTCTGACAACTCACTGTAGCGCATTTCATCGAAAGGATAAGCATACAGCTGTGAAGTCCGTATGGCGCGCAGGTTTTGCCACTCCTCACGCTCCTTAGTAGGAACATATTCAGGTGAACGGAAGTAATTTTGGTATAGAATCAGATCCGGATCAGCCTTGCGCAGTTGTTCCAGTGTAATGGGGATGCTATCCGGGCTTTGGTTGTCTACCCACGGTAGAATATTCTCTCCTCCGGCCGTGGAAAGCAAATCATCTTCCAACGTATTTTTTCCTACGCTTACACTGGTCACTTGATTATTCTTGGAAAAAGAGCGGTTGTACCCCCGTTCCCAGTAGACCTTTTTCATCGGCAGTCCCTTCCGGGCTTCCTTCACTTGCACAATGGCCTTCCCAAGCTTGTCCGATGCTTGCTCCGCAGGCTCTCGCCTGTTCAGAATGATCCCCACTGTGAGCATATCCGAAGCAATCTGGTCGATCTCGGAATGCCCTGTTACCCAGATAGGAAATCCCAACGTCCGAAAGCTTTGTATATTCATGCACATCTCCGAACCTGGATAAACCAGAACGGAAGGGGCTGGATAAAGGAAAAAATCCGGTTTCGATTTTGCGATAATCCGTTCCCTTGCTCCCCACAAACTGCTTGCCGAATCTTCCGTTACTTCGACGATTTTGTCGCTTGCCCCAATGACTTTCATAAAGTCGTTAAGTTCAGCATTGTCTACGGCGACCCGTTGTGGTTCACTCGGGATGGTAACCTCTGCCCCGCAAGCATCCTTCAAGACCAGAGGATAGGCCGTTTGCTTAGCTTTATGTTTTGAGACTAGAGAATCTGGAGTGGTAGCAAGTTGCGGATTCAGGGACTGCTCGTGAGAACAGCCGGAAGTGGCCGCTATACTTGACAGCGCAACCAGCTTGACCAGGAAACACCGGCACTGTCCGACACGTTTATTTTTAATTTGAATAGGCGCGGCCCCCTCCCTAATTATTCCCCATACAACAGTACTATTTTTTTACATATTTGTAAGTCGAAAAGCATAAAGAATGCATAAAATTATGTTGGTTGGATAAGGCTCCATCTCAACAATTTTATTTTGAGTATTCCTTGGGGTTCCATAAGTTGTACAAGATCGTTACTCATGGTATTCGTGCGGTTATCGCATCAAAAAAAGCCCCATTCCCCCAGCCTGGACTGAAGGGAATGGAGCCGCCTGAACCTGCCGGGGCAGGAAAGCCTCAGGAACGCGTGCCGTTGTGCAGGTCTTCGATCTCCTGCCGCAGTCCGTTTTCGACTTCCTCGAATGCAGGCTGGTTAAAGCTCAGCGAAGCGTCCTCCACGGCGCGTTCGGCATGCCGGATAGCCTGATTCGCCTGCTCTTCAAGCTGGGCTGTCGGGTGGGACAGCGCTTGGGAGACGGCGTTGTGGACCTTTTCCAGCGAATTTTGCGCTTGGGAAATCGGATTTTGCGACTGCAGACTGGAATCGCGTTCGGTCATGATTGAAGCCTCCTTCATCTCGATAGGAATTTCAGACTCCTATAGGATGAGGCAACCCTGCGGTGTTTATGCTAACGGGCTTTTTACGGATTAAGAAATGATTCCGACCGAGTATAGGAAAATAAGAACGATCAGCGGCGGAATCACGATGCGGAGCAGGAACACCCATACCCGCAGCAGTGTACCTTTGAGTCCGGCTTCTTCCATGGCGCGTTTCGAGGCGTACGCGATAAAGAGCGTAACGACCAGGCCCCCGATAGGAAGCAGAATGTTGGAGGTGACGAAATCCAAGGAATCGAACACCGTCTTGCCGCCGATTTTGAAATCGCTCAGAACACCGCCGACCGACAAGGCCGAAGGCACCCCGACGATAAAACAAACCGCGGTCGTCCAGGACGTCGCTTTAAGCCGCGACCATTTCCAGCGGTCCATCGCAAAGGCGACCGGCACTTCCAGCAGCGACAGGATCGACGTGAAAGCGGCGATGGCCAGCAGGATGAAGAACAGGCCGCCGAAGGCCGCGCCCAAAGGCATCGAAGAGAACGCCGCAGGCAGCACGACGAAGACAAGTCCGGGCCCTTGAGCCGGCTCCAGGCCGAACGAGAACGTAGTCGGGAACACGATGAGGCCCGCGATAAGGGCGTACAGCAGATTGCCGCCCGTAACCGCAACGGTCGCTTTGCCCAGAGACTGCTCTTTCTGCACATAGGAGCCGTACGTGATCATGACGCCCATCCCGATCGACATCGAGAAGAAGGCTTGCCCCAGGGCCACGAGTGTGGATTCGCCCGTCAGCTTGCTGAAATCCGGCTTCAGGAAAAATTCGATGCCCGCTCCGGCTCCCGGAAGCGTCAAGGCACGCGCCATCAGAATGAGCAGCACGACCGCAAGCGCGGGAATAAGCACCTTGTTGAATTTTTCGATACCGCCGGATACTCCTCTCGCAATTACCCAGCCGGAAAGCCCCAGAATAAGGAACTGCCAGGCTATCGGGCTGTACCCGGAGGTAAAGGTTTGAAACTGAGCGGCGTAATCCGTTCCTTTGTACAAAGCCCCCGTAAAGGAGCTAAGCGCATAATGCAGCGTCCAGCCCGCGATGACGGAATAAAAAGACGTGATCATAAAGGAACCGAACACCCCGAGAAAACCGAAGAAGCTCCAGCGTTTGGAACCCGACAAATTAAGAAAAGAGGTGGAGGCGTTCCCGCGTCCCGCGCGTCCTATGGCCATTTCGGCCAGCAAGACCGGCATGCCGACGATGACGAGACAGATAATGAACAGCAGCACAAAAGCCGCTCCGCCGTATATCCCCGTTATATAAGGAAATTTCCAAAGGTTGCCGAGACCGATCGCACTTCCGATCGCCGACATAATGAAACCGAGGGAAGAGAAGCGTTCCCCGCCCTTTTCACCGGCTGCCGGACCTGAAGTTCCCCCGTTTAAATCTTGTTTGCTCATGCTGTCACCTGCTTGTATTGGTCTAGGATTTTAACGGTCTGTATTAAACAGAGGTTTATTTTATCGGAAAGGCGAGGGTGTGTCCAGTTATTATTGACCTACGTTCAATAAATCACTATAAGTTCTTGAGGACTATAGCGGCCAAATAAAAAACGGCCGCCCGCAAGGGGCCGCCGCGTTACGATCTATTCGATTAAACCGGCAAAGGCGTCGGTTCGGACAAAGGGGAATCCGGAGACGAGACCGATTTGGCGTTTACGAAGTTCACCATCTCCTCGCAGCCCGGGAGTCTCCGTCCTTTACCGAAAGGCACGCACGTAGGCGTTCCGAAAATAGGATCGCGGACGAGGCGGCAGTTCAGGCCGAACACGTGGCGCACCAGTTCCTCCGTTACGATTTCCTCGGGCTTGCCCGCGGCATAGACCTTCTTGTCGCAAATAGCGACGATGTGGTGCGCATAACGGCAGGCCAGGTTGAGATCGTGGAGAACCATGACGATCGTCGTGTTCTCCTTCTCGTTGAGCTCCCACAGGAGATCGAGAATTTCGATCTGATGCGTCATGTCGAGATAGGTCGTCGGCTCGTCGAGCAGGATCGTGTTGGTCCCTTGCGCAAGAGTCATGGCGATCCAGGCCCGCTGTCTCTGTCCGCCCGACAGCGAATCCACTTGACGCTCGGCCAGCGCAGCCATCCCCGTCGCTTCCAGCGCCTTGGTTACCGCAGCCTCGTCTTCCCGGGTCCACTGCTTCAGCCAGTTCTGGTGCGGATAGCGCCCCTGCTTCACGAGTTCAAAGACGGTCATCCCTTCCGGAGCGGTAGGACCCTGCGGCAGAATCGCCATCTGACGGGCCACTTCCTTGGTGGACTGCTTCGCGATTTCCTGGCCGTTCAGCAGCACGGCGCCGTTCTTGGGCTTCATCAGCCGGGCCATGGAGCGCAGCAGCGTCGATTTACCGCAGCCGTTGCAGCCGATCAACACGGTAATCTGACCCTTCGGAATCTCCAGATCGAGATCCTCGATAATATCCGTTTGATTGTAAGAAAGCGTCAGCGACTTGGTTTCGATCCCATACATACGCTCAATCTCCTTTGCCAAGAAAAGTGGTGTTCATCCAGATGACGAGAGGCGGCTAATCGTTCCGGGCGGCAGTCCGCGCTGCGTATCTCCCGTGTGATAGAACTGTCCGCCGCAAATGCGGATGACAGCAGCCGTATCTGGGCGCAGCGCCTTCCTATCTATATACCGGATCGCTCATTTATGAGTTCCGGGATTTGTACAGCAGATAAATAAAATACGGGGCCCCGACGCAGGCCGTAAAAATCCCGGCCGGATAATCGTGCGGCGGAAACGCCGTGCGGCCGATATAATCGGACACCAGCACGACCAGGGCGCCGAACAGACCCGACGCCGGCAGCAAAGCGCCGTACGCGCTTCCGACAAGCCGCCGCGCCATATGCGGGGCGATCAGCCCGACGAAGGTGATGCCTCCGCCGAAGGCTACGGCCGAACCGGCAAGAGCGGTGCTGAGCAGAATCAGCACGACGCGCTGGCGGTTCACCCGGCTGCCCACGCTAGTGGCGACCGAATCGCCCAGCGCCTGAACGTTAAGGCTGCGAGCCATGTACGCGAGAATCGGAATCAGCACCGCCAGCCATACGGCCAGCGCTCCGACATGGCTCCAATTCGAGCCGTAGACGCTCCCCACCTTCCAGGTAACGGCCTGGGTAGTCAGCACCGGCGGGGCGAGCAGGATCAGCATCGTGTTCACCGCGGACAAAGAAGCCGCGATTCCGATGCCGATCAGCACGAGCCTTACCGGCGGCAGCCCGTTCTTCCAGGCCAGGGCCATGATGACCAGCGCCGTCAGCGAGGCGCCGACGAAAGCCGCAAGCGGCAGCCACTGGGCCTGGGAAAGGAACGTGCTGCTCGTGCCGGTCGTCATCACGATGAAGGCGACGACGAACACGCCGGCGCCGTCAGTGATGCCGATGATATCCGGGGACGCCAGCGGATTGCGGCTGACGCCCTGCAGGATAGCTCCGGCCATAGCCAGCGCCGCCCCTACCATGACCGCCACGAGAACCCGCGGCAGCCGGAACGTGTGAATGACGAGCGCATCCTGCGGCGTGCCCATCCCGAACAGCGTGCGGAGCACCTGCAGCGGGCTGATTTTGATCTCTCCCGTGCCCGTCGAGACGAGCATGAGGAGGAAGAGCAGCACCGCGAGAACCGCGGTGACGAGCAGGGCCCGTTTATCCAGTACAAATGAAATGGACGGCCATTTTAGACGAATATGTTTGTAGCGGCTCATGAGGAAGTCTTAAACCCCCTCCGCGCGATATAGACAAAAAACGGCGTTCCGATAAAGGCCGTCATCACACCGACGGGAACTTCCTGCGGCATGATGATGAAACGCGAAAGCGTGTCGGCCGCCACCAGCAGCAGCGCGCCGCAGATTCCCGCGTACGGGATGACCCAGCGGTGATCGAAGCCGACGAGCGACCGGACAAGGTGCGGCACGATAATGCCGACGAATCCGATCGGGCCCGCCACGGCGACGGAGCCTCCCGCCAGGAAGACAACGACGACGGCCGCGATCAGCTTGATGTAGACCGTGCGCTGTCCCAGCCCGACGGCCACGTCCTCACCCATCATCAGGACGTTGATCTGACTGGACAGCAGCAGGGCGACGAGCCAGGCTGCGCCCAGATACGGCAGCACCGGGAGCAGAATGTCCAGCTTGCGCCCCTCGACCGATCCGGCCAGCCAGTACAGGACGTCCTGGATGCGCGTCTCGTTGGAGAGCAGCACGCCCTGCGTGAGCGAGTTGGCCAAGGCCGCGACCGCCGCGCCGGCAAGCGTCAGCTTCATGGGCGTGAGCCCTTCCCGGCCGACGGAGCCGAGCATGTACACGACCGCCGAAGCGATGGCCGCGCCCAGAAAGGCGATCCACGCCAGCGTGGACAGCGAGCTGACCGACAGCAGGGACATCGCGATCACGATGAGCAGGCCCGCTCCCGCATTAATGCCGAGAAGCCCCGGCGAAGCGAGCGGATTCTTCGTAAGCGCCTGCATGAGCACGCCCGCAATGGCCAGGCTCGAACCGACGGCGGCCGCGATCAGCGCTCTGGGCATCCGCGCTTCGCGGATGATCAGATGCTCGTTGGAGCCGTTAAAAGCACGGTAGGCATCCCAGGCGGTATGCCAGTTGGTGCCCGTATATCCGTAAACGATGCTGCATCCCATAGCAAGTATAAGAAGGGCGACACCGGTCAGAAGTCCTATGGTTTTGAAAGTGTTTGATCTTAGAGGCAAATCGGCAAACCCCTTTGCGAGTAGCGGGCATACCGGACAAACCCTATACGCCCTCTCCCTATTCTTCCCTTAGTGTAAAATACACCCCGCCCAATGTCAATGAAGTTGATAATCATTATCACAGGTAACCGTGACAAAATCCGGGACGTTTATACTTACTCTTATCTAAGAAAAAATACCCATCCGCCCGGGTTCGGGAGAATGGGTACGGCTTTGCGGACCCGCTATCGGATTTCCGATCCGAGCGCGCGGGCAGCCAGCGCCAGAGCGCCGCAGATTCCGGCGTTGTCGCCGAGCTGCGGGTATACGACGTAGTCGGCGATCCCCGCCGCAACTTCCTCTTTCTGAACGTAGCCGTTCAGAAGTTCCTGCAGGCGGGCGTGGATCAGCGGAAACAGCTGCTGCTGTTTCATCACGCCCCCGCCCATGATGATCTTCTCCGGCGACAGGATCAGAATGTAGCTCATCAGCGCCTGGGCCAGGTAATCGGCTTCGAGTTCCCAGGCTTTGTGATCCGTGCCCAGCTCGGTTCCCTTCACTCCCCAGCGCGCCTCGATGGCCGGACCAGCCGCCAGTCCTTCCAGGCAGTCTTTATGGTAAGGACATTTTCCTTCATATGTGTCTTCCGCATTGCGGCGTACGAAGATGTGGCCCATCTCCGGATGCGTGAGCCCGTGCACGAGTTTGCCGCCCACAACGGCTCCGGCTCCGATGCCGGTTCCCACCGTAATATAAAGGCAGCTCTCCAGCCCTTTGGCCGCGCCCCAGGTCGCTTCCCCTAGCGCCGCCCCGTTCACATCCGTGTCGAACTCCATCGGTACGTCGAAATGCTTTTTCAGTTCGCCCAAAATATCATAGTTGCCCCAATGCGGCTTGGGGGTCGTTGTAATATACCCGTAAGTCGGGCTCTTCTTATTGGGATCTACCGGCCCGAACGAGCCTACGCCAAGCGCTTCGATCCCTTTGCCCTCAAAGAATGAAAGGACGCTGCCCATCGTTTCTTCCGGAGTGGTCGTCGGGAAACTTACCCGTTCCAGTACCGTTCCGTCCTCGCTGCCTATCGCACAGACAAACTTGGTTCCGCCTGCTTCAATTGCTCCTAATGTACGCATCTGCTGTGTCCTCTCCTCTTCCGGTTACGAAAACAGACGGGCAGGAGAACGCGTCTCCCGGCCGTCTGTTCCTGTTATGCCCATTGTAAGAGATGCCGGATGGACATGCAATCGTTCCAGTCACACAAATCCGACTATTTTCCGAAAACCATCGACCGGACGGCCTTGTTCAGCCGCTCGGCATTCGCTTCGGTATGCACCGCGTCGCTCAACCTTGTCGTAATCACGTAGACTTTCCCGTTTCTGGAAAGCACATACTCGGTTTCTTCGTAGCCGACTTTTTTTACCGAGTAATGAACGGTAAATTTACGGACTGTCGTACCCAGCAGACTGACGTCCTCCGCTTTGACCTTGTAGTCCGCATCGGCCTCGGCGCTTTTCTCGTGGCCGGCGTTGATTTCAGCGGCTTTCTCCTGCCAGTCGGTTCCCTCCTCCGCGTCTACGGCAAAGTATCCGCCGGTGAAGGTATAGAAGGAAGCGCCGCCTTTTTCGAAATCCGGATCGTCGTAATCTTCCGCGTATTCGCGGGTCCACGTTTCCGGTATTTTCACCGTATACCCGTAGTCCTCATCGGCATACCGGATCGTCCGGTTTTTGTCCAAAATTTCCTGTTCGTCCTGAATGAAGCCTACGCCGGCGTCCATTTTTTTCACATCCAGCCGGATGGAAGAAATAACGGTTCCGAGCAGCTTGTCGGTCTCGTCGGCCTTCAGGTCCTTCGGATAATGGATCGAAAACTTGTATTTATACCCTTCTTTCACCAGATAAACCTGGTGGATGCTGTCCCATTTGTCGCCCATCGTCGCGGAGAACGTAACCTCCCGGGACTCCGTACCGTCCAGCGTTCCCTTTTTGACTTCCGAAGTCTCTCTGTAGGACGCGGCGAAGGTTTCTTCGAAATCCGTTTTGTCCCGTTTCACCCAGGCATCGAGCGTATCCCCAGATGTTTGGGAAGTCACTTCGATGGAGATTCCCTGGCTCATGGTATCGTTCGAATATTGGACATCGGTCCGGTAAGGCGACTCGTTCCATTTATCGGGCAGGGCAAAGGTAAGCCCGTATTCGTTCGACACCTCGTCCCCGCTGCCGCTTTTCGTCTTGGCAATGTCCTTGAGCTTGGCATCCTGCCGGTCGAAAACGGTCCGGAAGCTGTCCAGCAGATCGGCGTAGCTGTTCGGCCCCGCTTTCGTGCCGTTCTCTTTGTCCTGGCTGTAGGTCAAAGCCAGCGAGTACAGCTTGTCATGGTCCTGATAAAGCCGAATCTGGTAGACCATGCCTCCCAGCTTGCCGGTTACTTTGGCGTACGGCTGCGCGCCGCTCTTCACGTACTGCTTTTCCAGAATGGTGCCCATTTTCAGCTCCGCAGCCGTCTTGAGCAGCATGGCCGGAGAAAGCTCGTCGCCCTGATCTTCGACGGAGACGGACAACGTAAAATCGCCTTTGGCGTCGGCAAACCGCACCACCGTGCCGTCCGCGCTCTGGAACTGCTTGATCAGCCCGCTCGGATATTTCATCGACCAATTCTGGTTGCTGTCTCCGATTTTCGTCTTGCCCCGGTCCGTATTCAGTCCCGTATTGTCGGTATTGTCTGTCTGACGGGCATCCTCGGACTTCTCTTCTCCCAGCGCGACCTCGCGGGTTACCGTCTTCCCTCCCGCCTGCACGGTCAGCTTCACGCTCTGTCCGGGCAAATACTGCTTTAATACTTCGTTGTACTGGACGGTCGTGTCCACCGCCTTGTCACCGATAGACACCAAGGTGTCTCCCTCTTCGATGCCCGCCTTCTCGGCCGGCGATCCCGGTTCCACGTGTGAAACCGTCAAGCCGTCATCGGAAGGAAGGCCGACGGCAGCTTCCCAGCTTTCTTCCAGTTTCAGCCCCAGAAACGGGCGTTTCACTTTGCCGTAAGCTTCGAAATGCTTAAGCACGTAATCCACGGTATCCACGGGAATGGCAAACCCGAGATTGTCGACTCCGTACTCCGAGTATTTGAGCGTATTGATGCCGACGACCTCGCCCTTCATGTTCACGAGAGCGCCCCCGCTGTTGCCCGGGTTGATGGCGGCATCCGTCTGGATGAGTCGGTATTGATCGTTCACCGAGCGGTCGATGCCGCTCACGATCCCTACGGTGACGGAGTTCCGCAGCGCGAAGGAAACCGGCGTACCGATGGCGACGACGGTTTCACCCACGCGGAGGCTCTTCGGATCGGCGAACGATGCCGTCTGAAGGCCGGTCGCTTCAATTTTGACCAGAGCCAGGTCGCTCTGTTCGTCCAGATTGGTCACCTTGCCGGTATGAGACTTTCCGTCCGAGGTCACGATGACCAGGTTGCTCATGCTTTTCACCACATGCGCATTGGTCACGATGACCCCGTTCGATTTAATGATCACTCCCGTGCCGTGCGCCAGATCGTAGCGGTCTTTATCTGTGCCTTTATCGGTTTTACCGCCGGTAGGCTTGCCGATGATGGCGACTACGGACGGCGATGTGCGCGCGATAATCTGCGGCAGCTCGTCCGAGTCGGCCGCGGCCCGCACAGGCGTGCCGAACCCGAAGCCGGAAGCGGCTGCCAGCATGATTGCCAGCACAATTCCGCACAGCCGGAAGGTATTGCGGTTTAGCATTGGTAGACCCCATTCCCCATGAAAATTTTGGTAATCTATATATTCCGCTTCAAATCTAGCACATTCCTCCCAAGGTCGGCAATGGAATTTTTTCATGTCAAAGCATCTCGCGCCCGGGCGTTTGCCGGGCACCAAATGCCCAGCCGGCACATACAATACGGCAGCTACTATCCTAACTCCGTTCATGGGAGGAACCTTTATGAATACTTATGTCGTGCAGCCCGGCGACACGCTGTATCTGATCGCAAACCGCTACAACACAACGGTGGAGGCTCTGCTCCGCGCCAACAACTTGTCCACCCCTTATGTCTATGTGGGACAGACGCTGTATATTCCCGCCCCTGGGCCTGTGCCGGGTCCGGGTCCGGGACCGTGGCCGGGACCTGCACCAGGACCGGGACCTGTACCGGGACCCGGCCCTGGCTTCGGGAACCTGGAACAGCGCGTAAACCGCCTGGAGCGCGAATTCAACCAGCTGAACCGGGAAGTGGGCAGACTCACCCGGGAAGTCAACCGGCTCGATCAGCGGCTCGACCGTCTGGAACAGCGAGTTACCAGGCTGGAACGGTAATCGCGGTATCCCCGCAGCGGCAAAAGGACTTTGGAGCCTATTCGTCTCCAAAGTCCTTTTCGTTCTTACGGCGTGTGACGGCCCATAAATTGATAACTTCCTTTGGGGTGCACATTCCATTCTCCGTATATGGAGAACTGCTTCGATCCGGTAGAAACGCCGGACTTTCTAATCAGCGTTCCGCCGTTAGGCAGGAACTGCGCCGTCGAAGAAGGATCTCCGAGCACATCGACGACCTGGCCGTCTTTTTTCAGCACCAGGGCCACTGTGTTCCATTCAGCCGGATTGTAGAACCTGATCCCGTCCTCGTTATAATAGACGGCTGTGGTTTTATCAAAGAAATCGTAAAAGATCGAGTCGATGAAAATATAAGGAACAATAAGCGGTTTGCCCGGCCCCTGATCAAGAAGCGCCTTGCTGATCACGTTCATTTTCCCGGTTTTTTTCATATATTGATGCGCCTCAACGGTATAGCCGGTCGGTTTCTTGCCCGGATCCATATCCCCGCTGTAATAGAGCTCAAACGCGATTCGTCCGTCCCCTCCGTCCAAATATTCCGAGAAGAAAATTTGCGGAGCGCCCTGGGCTTCGGTGACAACCTGGAATACGGCCGCTTTGCCTTGAGCGCCGATTACCCATAAATATGGCGTTTCGTTAGCCAGCGCAAGCGTTTTTCCGTTCAATACGGTAGGACCGCTGATGATGGCATCCGCCGTGCCTTTGTACAAGCGGAACGAGGTCTCACCCGGAAACAGCTCGGCCAAATCGTAAGTGAGCGGGTCTTTTATGCCCTGTTTGGTCCGTACGGTAACGATCTCGTTGTTCACGAGCTGAGCCGTGCGCACGTTAATCCGGAACTCGGCGGTCCCGCCCTTACCGTCGTCTGCCGTAACCGTCACCTGTCCGTCCGCGCTTCCCGTGCCCGGGTTCAGCGTTAAGATATTGCCCGACACGGCAGCCGAAACGGCGGCCGGAGAAAAACCCGACACCGTGTACGACAGAGCATCTCCGTCCGCATCCGCGAAGTACGAAGCGAGATCGAACGTCCGCACATTCGTGACGCCCGGTGTAAGGAGCTGATCGGGGATGTTTTTAACCACCGTCGGCGCGCTGTTCAGATGCTGGACGACACGGATGGCGAATTGTGTACTCTGATCGCCCTCGACCGGGTGGTACACGCTTAGGGTGACCGTAGCCGTACCTTCGCTTATCGGCGTCATGGTCAGTTTTCTGTCCGCCAAAAGAATCGTCGCAACAGAAGTGTCGTACGTATTGGCCGTTACCGTAGCAGCGGCATCAAAGCCCGCCAGAAGGGCGGTCAGATCCAGCAGTTTAGGCGTTCCGAGCTCCACCGTCTGATCCGGGATCGTACCCAGCATATTCGGCATACGCACGTTGACGGTAAAGGTCACGGCGGCCTCGCCGCCCCGTCCGTCTTTGGCGGTGACCCGGAAAGCGGAAGTGCCTACCTGAAGGGCATGCAGCTTCAGCTTCTGCCCGGCTACCTCCCAGGACGCCGTACCCGGAACCGATGACAGAACTTCATAGGTCAGAGGGTCCTGGTCCGCATCCGTAAACAGCTGCGAAAGATCCAGTTCGCCGTCCGCTCTGCCCGCCACGAGGTAAACATCATCCGGATTGCGGACAGCCGCCGGCGCACGGTTAACGGACACGGTGAAAGAGGCGCTCACCTCTCCGCCCTTGCCGTCCTTGGCCGTCAGCTTAATCACGGCCTGTCCGCCTTGGAGCGCCGTCAGCAGCAGGGAGTCGCCCTGCCGGACTGCCCCAACGACGGAAGGATCCGATACGGTATATTCGTAAACAAGCGCATCCTGGTCCGGATCGGTAAATACTTGAACCAGATCCAGAGCGGTATCCGTCTGGCCTACGGCAAGCAGCCTGTCCGCAGGCTGCCGGCTCACAACCGGAGACTGGTTGAAGGGGCTGACGTGAACGGTCAGATCCGCGGTGCCTTCCCCGCCTTTTCCGTCCTTTGCCCGCAGTCTGATGACGGCCGTTCCAGGCTGGTCAGCCTGGATGGTCAACAGGCCGGACTGGACGCTTGCGGTCGCAACCGACGGGTCGCCTGACTCGGCTTCGTAAGTGAGCGCGTCCCCATCCGCATCCGTGAACAGCTGCGAAAGATCGAGAGACGAATCGGCGGCTCCCGGAGCCAAATACACATCAGCCGGATTTTGCGATGCCGAAGGAGCCGTATTTACCGTGAGCTCGAACGTGACCGACGTTTCACCGCGAGACCCGTCATTCGCCACGATATCGTTCTGGGCCGTCACCGTTACGGACGTGCGCCCGGAGCGGAGAGGGGTCAGACTCAGCCCATCCCCGTTTACCGACACATCCGCGATTGCCGGGTCTGCCGAGGAAGTGGAATAGGTCAAATTCCGCAGCGCCTTGTCGCTGAAATAATCGCTCAGCCGCACTGTGCCCGCCCCACCGTTCAACTGGACAAGCTGATCGGGAATAGGCTGGGCAACCGGCAGCGCGTAAACGGTGACCTTGACGGAACCGCTGATTTTATTGCCGTGCTGGTCGTCGACGGATACTTTAATCGTTGCAGTCCCGCTTGCCGCAGGCGTCAAAGTTGCCGTGTACCCGCTCGTGGATACGCTCACGACCCTGTTGCTGCTGGAGATGGCCGAAATTTTCAGCGTGTCTCCATCGGGATCTGTAAAGAATGCCGATAGGTCGATCGAGGCCCCCGTGCCCCTCTCCATGAAAATATATTCAGGGAAAGGAGTTACCTGAACCGGTGCGCCGTTGGATGAACCGGAAGAGGAGGAGCCCCCGGTGCCGCCGGCAGGGGCCGAGCTTCTCGTAACCGCCGAAGTAGGTACACCCTGCCCCAGTGAAACCGCCGCTACCTGGGACGAAGATCCGATTACCACCTGGGAAGTCGCATTCGAGACCTGCAGCTGGTCAATCGTTCCCGTGCCGTCGATGCTTACGGAAGCGGAACCCGTTACGTTCAGCTGCCGGATCGAAGCGCTTCCTGTAATCTGCGCGGGCTGCGAGCTCTGTACGGTAACCTGCTGAAGCGATCCGTGGAGATCCACTTTGGCAGAGCCGTCGGACAGGGTAATATCCGGTACCCGAGCTTCCGCGCCGACTTCCACTTGGGCCGAAGACCGGATGTCCATCTGCTGGACGACGGTTTTACCCGAGGCCACGATCCGCACATTTTCTTTAAGTATAGTCAGGCCGTTCAGCTCGGAATTTTCGAAAACGACCGTATTGTCGTCTCCCCCGGCTACTCTCGTCTGCCCTTTCACTTTGATACCGCTTGCGTAAAAGTCGTTCTCCAGCCCCTTCGCAACGGTCAAATCGCCGTTGACTTGCAGGCCGGTCACGGACAAATAATTATTGGATACGATCAGATCCCCCGGCAGGACGGCCCCGTTCCCTTCCAGTATCAGGTTGCGCGAAAATTCTTCTTCCCCTTCTCCGGCCGGACTTCCGGATGCGCGCAGTTCAAGCGATGTAATCGCGTCGATCTTACGGCCGTTCGCATGAAATTTCAGCTTGGCTTTAGCAAGAACCGCCTTGTTCTTCTCCGTAAAAAGGGCCGCCGTCTCTTCGGACAACTCATATACGACACCGTTCAGTTTGATGTGGCGGGAATCTCTGATCTCCTGGAGGATCATGTCATGTTCGACGGAAAAAAAGGTGGCTAGCAGCATTTCGGCCGCTTCGCCGCGGGAGACGGACCCTGTCGGAAGAAATGAGCCTCCGGCAAGCTTCATGGAACCTTGTTCCAGACTGGCCCGCACGTAAGATTTCGCCCACGGAGCGGTCCGATCCCAGTCTCCGGGCAAAACAGACTCGCTGCCGCCTTCGGAAGAAAGCTCGGCTGCGCGCATCAGCATGGCCGCCATTTCCTGGCGGGTTACGGGAGCTTGAGGGCGGTAGTTCCCCTCTCCGTCGCCTTGGACAATACCGGCCTTGCGGATCGCCTCAATATACGGACTTCCCCAGCTGCTTGCGGAAACATCCTTAAAGGACGAAGACGATGCGTCAAGCGGAAGCTCCAGTGCATGTGTAAGGAGAACCGCCATCTCCACCCGGGTCAACGGATCTTTCGGCCGGAAAGCTTCCGCAGCACCATCGAAAAGCCCCAACTCGACCGCCCGTTGAATATTTTGCAGCGGATTTCCGGTTATCCCCGAAAGATCGGCAAAGCCGGCTTTCTGGGTTGCGGGGGCGGCACTTACGGGCGAGCCTCCCGCCGTTCCGGCGGAAGCTGCCAGAGCGCCTGCCATCAAAACAGATAAAACCTGTGGAATCTTACGTTTCTTTCTCATCTTTCATCTCCGCTTTGGTTGAATTTTCTTTGCTTAAATGATCCGGCTTATCCGACCCTTCTAAATATCACGAGATTGATTCTTTCCGAGGGTTGCCGACTCCTCTTTTAAACGACAAAAAAAGCCATTTGCCCGTAAAAGGCATAATGGCTTTTCATTTCGGAGTAAAGATCAGAAGAGGTCCAGCTGTCTCGGAGCGAGTCCCTGCTCGTCCTCAATGCCGAGCAGCTCCATCATCTCTTTGGCGTTGGCGGCTGCATCTCCGCCGGAATTATTGTTGAAAATAACCGCGACTTCGCGGCTGCTCCGTTCCAGCACCTTAAGACGCTCCTTCCACTCCAGGAGCTCGGCCCGGCTGTAGCGGTACAGGTACCGCACGTCGCGCCAGCTCTTGCCCGGAGGCGCACCGACCCAGCCGCCGTCGTTGCGGCCGTGGAACCGGACCAGCGTCAGGTCCGGATTGGCTGCGCGGAGCACGATCGGCACCGATCCGCTGCCGACCTGGGGCTCGTCGCAGACCGTGTGAATCCAGCCCTCCTGTTCCAGGAAGCCGAGCGTGCGTTCCCGCACTTCCGGGGCATACCAGCTGCGGTGCCGGAACTCCACCGCGAGCGGCAGCCCGTCCAGGAGGCTCTTCGCTTCACGGAGCGCGTCCACATTTTCGCGGGTACAGTCAAACCAGGGCGGATACTGCATCAGCACCGCCGTCAGCTTGCCCGCCTCGCGCATCGGCTCGATGGACTCCGCGAAAGCACGGAACATCTGCTCCGTGCTTTCGAAGGGATTTTTCCCGCGCAGGTGTCCCGTCATACCCTGGTACGCTTTAACGACGAACCCGAAACCGGGCGGCGTCTCCTTCACCCACTTCCGGGTATTGCGCAGGGGCTGGACGGCGTAAAAGGAGCTGTCCAGCTCCACAACCGGAAAATGCGAGGCATACACTCTCAGCTTTTCTTTCTTGTCCGCAGGAGTCGTATAGAGATCGTCATGATCTCCCCAGCCTGCCAATCCGATTCGTATCATGCCAATCCCTCCTCCGGCAGCGTCTTTTATCCGGCTGTAATCAACCGCTTTTTTCCATTTTAACACATATGTACGATTACCCGAATCCTACCCGTTTGCCCCACCCGGCTCAAGGTTCCGGACTGAAGTGCCTTATGACAACAAGAGCATTCGCCAATAATCCCAATAACGAGACTGCACAAAAAGCGCCGGAGAACAATTCCCCGGCGCTTTCCCTAGTATCGGCTGGATCGTTAACGGATTGGAGAAGGGCAGAATTCGTCTCTCACCGTGTAGCAGTGAACGTGTTTAGGGACGGGCACACAGTGATGACGGTTAACGATTTCGATCGGATGAACGACTTCTACGATCTGCGGGTGATAAAAATCTCTGTAGACTCGCGTAGGCGGATCGAATACCTGCTTCTCCGGGCAAAGACAGTGATTATGGTGGTGGTGATGATGATGACTCATATTGAACCTCTCCTCTCGGATATTTCTAATTCAGCATACGGAGGGAGAGACGTTTATGCCTGTTCACTTGCCTATTGCGCGGAGACTTTTTTCCGCTCTTGTCCCAGGGAACATGACCGTAGGCGCCGGCGGCCCTTATCGGACACACGGCCCCTTATCGTGCAGCAAGCACAGGGCGGTGCGCTCACCCGGCGCTATGAGGAGACTGCCGTCTGGAGCAGCCGGCGTTAGTGTCCGAAGAGCATACGCACCCCTTCGAGTGCGAGCCCGATAATAAATCCGCAGACGGCGCCGTTGACCCGAATCCACTGAAGGTCTTTGCCGACCTTGTTCTCGATGAACTCGATTAAGGTGGCATTGTCCATCTTGTCGATATTCTCGCGGACAAGAGCGCCGATTTTGGAATGGTTGCGCTCCACAAACTCGGTGATCTGCGCCTTCAGCCATTCCTCGAGCTTACGCACGGTATCCTCGTCGCTGCGCAGGCGGCGGACGCCTTCTTCAAGCAGCGGCATGACGGTCTCGTCCAGCAGCGGCCCTTCCTGCAGCTGTTCCAGGAGCCGGTCGCGCCAGCTTTCGATCATAGCGGTAAGCCGCTCCTCCAGCCGGAGCCGGTCCGGCAGCTGCCGCGCCAGGTTACCGACGGCTTCGTGCAGCCGCTCGTTGTCTTTGAGGCCGGCCAGCTCCCGGCGGACGATGTCGAGCAGGCCCGCGCGGTTGCGGTGGCCGGGAAGCCGCAGGGCGGCCAGGTTATCGAGCAGCGCATGCTGAAGCATGCCGCCAAGCTTGTCCCCGGACAGAAATCCGAGGAATGCATTCTTGGCGAAGGCCATCAGCCCGTTCATCTCGATTCCCTGGATAACCCCCTCGGCGATCTCCCCGAGGAGGCGGCGCGTCTCGGCCCGCACGGCCCAGCGCTCGGCACGGTCGATCAGGAAATCAATTGCCGGCTCTTCGTAGCCGTGCGACAGCACCTGATCGACCGCCAGCCCCACGGCCGCGGCCGGGTCCATTTTGCCCGCCGCCTGCCGGATTTGCTGCGAGGCAAAAGCGGCGATCTGCTCGGCGGGCAGACGCTCCAGCGCGTAGCGGCAGGCGCTGCGCACCGCCTCGCGCGCGCCTTCCGAGCGGAGCGCTTCTTCCGCTTTGACGAGCATCGTCTCGACAAGGCGCATTTGGCCGATCCGCAGCGCGATGCTTTCCTTGCCCAGCAGGTTGTCTTCCACCGCGGAAACGACCGCCTTCGTCATCTGGGCGCGGTTGTTCGGCAGCAGCGCCGTATGCGGGATCTTGATCCCCAGAGGGTGCCGGAAAAGAGCCGTGACCGCAAACCAGTCCGCGAGTCCCCCGACAAGGCCCGCTTCGAAGCCGCTCTGCAGAAAGGCTCCCGCGGTATGCGGAGCGAAAGGAAGCGTGGCCAGGAAGCCCGCTCCCATCACACCGAGCGAAACCGTCGCGATATGTTTGGTCTCTTTAGGTTTTTTCTCTCTCGATTGAAGTTCCTGCATAGATGAATCCCTCCGACAGGGCATAACCGGGTGGGCAAACGGATGCCGCCGGTTTCCTGGTTTTTATCGTTAACAGCATTATCGCCGATTTTTCCTATGAACTCCAGAGGGTGCGTACTCCGCCGCCCGGGATACCGAAGCGGGGCTGCCTTTGTACGTATGTACGCAGACAGCCCCCTCGTTTTTGGTTCCCTTATCGTTGCCCCGGCAGGTCCTAGACGTCCAAGGTCTCGCCCGGAGCGAGCCGAACGCCTTCCTGATACGCCTGCTTCAGCTTTTGAATCCATTCGCTTGCATCCTGCTTGATCACGTCGAACGTATTGTAGTGGGTCGGAATGTATTTTTTGGCGCGCAGCCATGTAGCCGCAAGCACCGCTTCATCCGGTCCCATCGTAAAAACATCTCCGATCGGCAATGCCGCCACATCGATGTTGTACATTTCTCCGTACAGCTTCATATCTCCGAAAAGGGCCGTGTCGCCCGCGTGATAGAACGTTTTGCCGCCCATGGTCAGCAGAATGCCCCCGGGTTGTCCCCCGTCCACGAATTTGCCCGGCTCTACCTCAATGCTGGAGGAATGGAAAGCGAGCGTATATTTGACGGTGCCCCATTCGAACTTGGCGCTGCCGCCGATGTTCATGGCAAAGGTTTTGAGTCCCTTGGATGCGAAATAAGAAGCAATTTCAAAGTTTGCGATAATGACGCAGTCATTTTTGCGGGCGATTTCCTCGGCATCCACGATGTGGTCACTATGGCCGTGTGTAAGCAGGATGGCGTTCACTTGAATTTCTCCCGGATCGGCTACAGCCAGTGCATTTCCGCTTAGAAAAGGGTCCAAGAGTACCCGGTATCCTTCGTTTTCTACCAAAAAACACGAGTGTCCGTGATAAGTAATTTGCATATGAGCGCCTCCTTCAAGTTTCAACTTGTTCATTACCCCGTTGATGGGCTTCCGAAACATCCATTATAACCGGTAGGTGTATGTATAAAATGCGGCCTGCAAACAGACCTTTCAATGGAAGTGTGCCCAGCGGAACGCCGGTTCAAACAGGATCTTTCGGTTCCCTGTCTCTATTAAACCCCAAACTGGAAGGCGAATACAACTATTCGGGTATGCAAAAAGCCCTCTTGCACGGACAGGCGGTGGTCATCGCCAAGCATCTGTCCGCTTCAAAGGGCTTCATCTAAATCGCGGGTTCATGGTCTATTGTTCATCTCTCAGCCAAGCAGACGCAGGACATAGACCTCCGCGATGCCGAGCAGCGAGAGCAGCACCGAGCCCAGCAGCACGGCTGCGGAAGCCCGGAGGCCGTGACGCCGGAACACGGCCAGGTTCACGTTCAAGCCGAGCCCCGCCATCGCCATCGCGATAAGCAGGTAAGCGCCTTGAACGGCGGCGGCCGCGGCGGGCGGCGGTACGATCCCGATCGTGTTCAGAGCGGCGGCCGCCAGGAAGCCCACGATGAACCACGGGACCGGAACGCCCGCCTTGCGGGGAGCGGCGTCCCCGGCTGCGCGGGAAGCCGCGGAGCCCGCGGCGCCTTCGCCGGCGCCCCGGCGTTCCCGCCGCGCCGCCCAGACGCCGAGTGCCAGAGCGACCGGCGCGAGAAGGGCCACGCGCGTCAGCTTCGCGACGAGCGCGCTGTCTACCGCGGCACTGCCGCCCGGAGCGGCGGCCGCGATGACATGGGCGATCTCGTGCAGCGTCGCGCCCGAGAAGAAGCCGTACTCGGCGGACGAGAAGCCGAGCAGCGGATACACCAGCGTGTACGCTACCGTGAACAGCGTGCCGAGCAGCGCGATAACCGTGACGCCGACGGCCGTTTCGTCGTCGTCCGCCTTGATTTGCGGAGAGATGCCGGCGATAGCCGCCGCCCCGCAAATCCCGGTGCCGCAGGCGCTCAGCATCGCGAGGCGCGGGCCTACGTTCATCCGCCGGGCGATGGCGTATACGACGACGGTCGCGAAGAGGATGTTGCCCGCCGACGCGGCGAACACGGCCGGCCCCGCATGGACCACATCCAGCAGGCTGAGGCGCATGCCGAGCAGGATGATGCCCGCGCGGAGCAGCTTCTTGCTGGCGAAGGCCAGCCCGGCCGGGGCGGATGCCGGCACGGGAGCGGCGGCACGCCAGGCGATGCCGAGCAGCAGGGCGAGCACGAGCTGCCCGACGACATTCAGGCCCGGAATGAGGGCGAGCGCTTTGGCCGCGAGGGCCAGCGCAAGCGTCATTCCGAGGCCTGTCGCGAGGCGGGCGGCGGCTTTACCGAGCCCGGGCCCGGGCTGCACGGCTGCGGAGACAGCCCGAACAGCTTCGGCTGCGGGCTCGGCGGAAGCTGCGGCAGCAGAAGCGGAGGCGGATGACCCGGAGACTGCGCTGCCGGAGGCCGCTGCCGGGATGGCGGGCGCGCTGCCCGCTTCGACGGAGCCGGGAGTACCTGCCTCGCGCCCGGCTGCGAAATCCGAGGCGGCAAGCGTACCGGCTTTTCTTTTCGGCACAGCCGGGTGTGTCTCTTCCGGCCGTGTTTCTTCTTTTATAACAGGAGATGCTGTTCTGTCTTGAGAAACGGTGCTTAATCGTTCGTTTATTAGAGAGCGGTTTTCACTCGCATCCGTCTTTGCTTTTCCCGTTTCCCTTAAAGCCGGGGTTCCTAACCGCTGCGTGAAAGTTTTCATCTGTCGACCCCTCCAGTTCGTTTCTGGCTCGTGTTCACACGGCTGTCGAACGCGTTCTTTATTTTCACTATAAGAGGACGTGCGGGGGAACGGAAATACAAATACGCGATGCCAATCATTACAAAAACTTATGATACAATGGAGGCAAAGGCCGGACGCTCTTTTCGCTTTTACAAAAGGGCTTTTGAACCGCCAGGTTTTCAGCCGCATGCAGCCGCTTTCCGGCTGTCTTTCCACACTCAATCGTTGCGGAGGGATTTACGATGATCGTCGACCATTTGCGCGTGTTTGCCGCCGTGGCGGAGCAGCGCCATTTTTCCCGGGCCGCCGAGGCCCTGAATATTTCCCAGCCCGGCGTCAGCCAGCATATCCGGAATCTGGAGCAGGAGTTCGGCGCCAAGCTGATGATCCGCTCTCCCAAACAAGTCAAGCTGACGGAAGCCGGAGAGCTTCTTTATGCGAGAGCCAAAAAAATTTTGCGCCTCTACGAAGAAGCCCGGCAGGAAATCAACGCTTTGCAGCACGTCGTGACGGGATCGCTTAAAATCGGCGCCAGCTTTACGATAGGCGAATATATCCTCCCCCGCCTGCTGGCCGATTACGCCAAGCATTACCCGAAGGTGGACATCCAGTCCACGATCGCGAACACCGTCGAAGTGGTTCAAGGCGTGCGCCGAGATCATTTCCACATCGGGCTGATCGAGGGGATCGCGGACGCTCCGGACGTAGAGATCGAACCTTTTATGGAAGATGAAATGATTCTCATTGCTCCCCGCGATCATCCTCTGACACGGGAACCGTTCAAGCTCCAGTCCTTGCAGAACGAGACGTGGGTTTGGCGGGAGCCCGGTTCGGGAACCCGCGATTACAGCGACAGGCTGATCGCCGAATGGCAGCTGAACGTGAAGCGCTCCTTTATGTTCAGCAGCTCCCAGAGCGTGAAAGAAGCGGTGTCCGCCGGCCTCGGGATCGCTCTATTGTCGAGATGGATCGTGCGCAAGGAGCTGGAATCGGGAGAAATCGTCCATCTGGGAGCCGGCGGCCGCCGTCTGACCAGGACGCTGACGATGGTGCGCAGAGCCGCGGGTGAAAACTCGAAGGCACTGGAAGTATTCGTCCAGAAAGTTCGCGGCGCTCATGAGGCGATGCAGGTTCCGGGCCCCTCCGCACCCTGACCGGTCTCCGGTCCGATTCCATGCGCAGCCCGACTGCCGCTGTCTTCGGTTCCGTTCTTCTTCCTGTTCCAAAACTCCCCTGCTTCACATGTCCCTTCCCGGCGTTAAATAGTCGGTAGCCTGTAACGGCCTGCCCCTACCCCTGCGGAAGTCTATAGACTCCCCGCACCGGCGGACAGACAGGCTCCGTTACGTCCATTACAAGTACGGGGAGAATGCGCATGGAGCCCTTAAAACGAACCGAACGAAAACTTTTACCCCCGGTCAGCTCTTCGGAAGATACACGGAAGCAAACCGAAAAAAGCTGGCTCTCCTCGAATTGGCTGAAGAGCGGTATCCTGCTTCTCGTCTTTTTCATCTGGGCCGGTATCGTGGCCGCCGTTCATACACACAAAGCTTTGCCTCCGGGCCTGTCGTTCGAAGGAAAAGCCTACCGGGCGGAGAGCGTGGATTTTCTCTATGATCTTTCCTATAAAAAAGACGGCGGCTATCATCAGGAACAGATGATTTTCGACCGGGTCAACCAAGCTATCGCGGAAGCGAAGGAATTTATCGTGGTCGATATGTTCCTGTACAGCGGGTACTATGACAACGACCAGTCCTTCCCGCCTCTGAGCGGACAGCTGACGGAAAGCCTCCTGGACGCCAGGCGGAGACACCCTGCCATGCCAATCACGGTCGTTTCCGATGAGGTGAACACGACCTACGGCTCGCACCCGTCTCCGGAGCTTGAGCGGCTCAAGGCGGCCGGTATCAGGGTCGTACTCACGGATACGGACCCGCTGAGAGACTCCGTCCCGCTGTACTCCGCCGTCTGGCGGATGGGGTTCCAGTGGTTCGGACAGTCGGGCAAGGGCTGGCTGCCCAACCCTCTGGCGGATTCCGCCCCCAAAGTGACGCTGCGCTCTTATTTGAAGCTTTTCAATGTCAAAGCGAATCACCGTAAAGTGGTCGCCACCGAAAATACGGCGCTGGTGCTGTCCGCCAACCCGCATGACGCCAGCTTCAACAACTCGAATATCGGGTTTCAGATAACCGGCAGCAAGGATTTCATCTCCGAAGTCGTCGGAACGGAGCAGGCCGCTTCCGTTATGTCGGGCGGGCCCGCGCAGCTTCAGCCGAAGGCGGCCGATAAGCAGGGGGAACCCGCACGTCCGGAAGCGGCGTCCGGAAACGGAACGCCAGAACCTGCTGCGTCCTCCAAGGACGCCGTGACCGTACGTCTGCTTACGGAAGGGAAAATCTATTCCCGCCTGCTTGACAGTATCTCGGCAGCGCCCAAGGGCAGCGAGATCCGCATGGGGATGTTCTATCTCGCCGACCGCAAGGTCATCGACGCTCTGCTGGCTGCTTCCGCGCGGGGCGTGTCCATCCAGCTGCTGCTCGATCCGAACCAGAATGCGTTCGGGCACAGCAAGACCGGGATTCCGAACCGTCCGGTCGCCGCGGAGCTGAGGAAGAAAACGGGCGGTAAAATCGCCGTTAAATGGTACAACACCGCACAGGAGCAGTTTCACACGAAGCTGATCGACATCCGTCATCCGGACGGCAACGCCGTCATTAACGGAGGCTCCGCCAATTTCACGCCCCGTAATCTCGACGATCTTAATCTGGAAACGAACGTGGAGATAACGGCCCCGGCAGGCAGCAAAATTACACGGGACCTCGACCGCTACTGGGACCGCCTGTGGAATAACCGGGATGCAGAGTATTCCCTGGAGTATCCGGCCTACGAGGATAAGCTGGTCGGCATCAAGCGAATCGTCTATCATCTGCAGGACATGCTCGGATTTACGACTTACTGAATTCTTAGTTCTCTACTTGGAACAGGGATTTCTGACAGAAGTAGGCCATTCTTTTTCCCCGGCGACTATGGTATAGTTGCAAGTGGATTTAGAAAGGTGGGACATCACGTGAATACATCTCCAACTCCGGCTTCCACCAAAAGCAGACCGCGTGCTGCTTACTGGAAGCCTTTTATATTTATCGCCATTCTCATAGGCGGGTTGTTTTACGTAAAGTGGGAGCCCTACTTCCACAAAGCGCTTATCGCGGCGGCCAAGCACGACATCGGGAAGTCGATTCTCGCAGGTTCCGCCGAGCCTTCGCTGGCCGCGGCTTGGGACTATACCGTCGTCTATTTCAAAGCCGTCTGGAAAGCCGCGATTCTCGGCATCGTCCTCGGTTCTCTGCTTCAGGTGCTGATCCCGCAAGACTGGCTGAAGCGGGTGTTCGGCAAGCGCACTTTCGGCAGCACAGTAGCCGGCGGACTTAGCGCCATGCCCGGCATGATGTGCTCCTGCTGCGCCGCTCCGGTAGCGGTCGGCATGCGCAAGCAGTCGGGCTCCATCGGATCCGCTCTCGCCTTCTGGATCGGCAATCCGGTACTGAACCCGGCGACGATCATTTTCATGGGCTTCGTGCTTGGATGGAAATTCGCCATTCTGAGAATCGCCGCGGGGATCGTGCTCGTGTTCGGCGTCTCGTACTGGGCGGAGCGCCTCGTCAAGAAGGACGATGCAGTGACCGGCGAGCTCCCGCAAACGCCGGTTATGCAGCCGCAGTCCGGGCCGGTCGTCGTCCGCTGGCTGAAAGCGCTCTGGACGATGTTCTGGACCGTCGTTCCCGTCTATTTCATCGCCGTATTCATACTCGGCGCCGCACGCGCTTGGCTGTTCCCGGCCCTCGATCCCGCGATCGGTAACAGCCTCGTCGCCTTGATCGGGCTCGCTTTGGCCGGAACCCTGTTCGTCATCCCGACCGCCGCGGAAATTCCGATCGCCAAAACGATGATGGCCCTGGGCCTGGGCACGGGACCGGCCGCCGCGCTAATCATGACACTGCCTGCGGTCAGCCTGCCGTCCCTCATTATGGTGCGAAAGGCTTTTCCCGCGCGAGTGCTCTGGTTCACAGCCGGTATGGTTGCCCTGACGGGAATCGTAACCGGCGTGGTCGGCATTTTCGTCCTATAAGTTCAGAGTTTGGGTTCAGGTTTTAGTCTATAAAATAAATTTCAGCGAGAGGGCCGATACCCCTCTCGTTTTTCTTTTCCGCAAACAAAAGAAAGCGATGTCAAAGAATCCGATTCCGGCAGTGTTTCAGCCTTGAAATTCATGCCTTTTCCGCAATTGACAAGGTTTGGGACATCCTGTAGTATTATCACGGAAAACCGCATATTTGTGGAAACAGGTATTTTAGAGCCACTCTAAAATTTAAAAGGGAAGAACGGTGAAATGCCGTCGCGGTCCCGCCACTGTAAGGGGAAACACTCTCATTCACATCCGGCACGAAGCCACTGGAACTAAGACGTTCCGGGAAGGAGCCGGTATGGACGCCCCGAGCCAGGAGACCTGCCTGTTTTGACAGCACTGATACGACCTACGAGGAATAGGGAGGTGTTTGAGATCGCAAACTTTTTTTTGTTGCGTGCATAAGACATCGTGTTCCCGTGCGAAGGGAAGGATGTCTTTTTTTGTGTGCGGAGAAGAGATCCGGAGCCGGGAATTACCGCATCGGAATCATCGGAAAGAGCTTGCGGAACTGGCAGCCGGGCGGCCGGTTTAACGAATCAGCGTCCGAAAGCACAGCAGGGGCATGGCCCCGTTCTGCCGCACTGGCCGCCGCTTAAGGCGGACCCACATTTATGAAGGAGGATTTCCGATGAACATCCGTAAAACCCTGGCGTCTTTTCTGCTTATAACCGGAATCGTCTGCTTCTTTCTGGTAAACGAGCCGGAGTCGGCTTACGCCATGCATATCATGGAGGGCTTTTTGCCGCCCTTCTGGGCCTTATTCTGGTGGGTGGTCTTCCTGCCTTTCTTCATCCTGGGCGTCCGCGCTCTGATCCGAATTACAAAAGAAACGCCGGAGCTCAAGCTTATGCTGGGTCTGGCCGGAGCCTTTACGTTTGTCCTGTCCGCCCTGAAAATTCCTTCGGTTACGGGAAGCAGCTCCCACCCGACGGGTACCGGACTCGGAGCCATCCTGTTCGGACCGCTTCCCATGAGCGTCCTCGGCTCCGTTGTCCTTCTCTTTCAGGCTCTTCTCCTCGCCCACGGCGGGCTTACGACACTAGGCGCCAACGCATTCTCGATGGCCGTTGCGGGACCGTTTGTCGGCTATGCCGTGTACAAACTCATGATCAAATCGACGGGCAGGCAGAAGCTCTCCGTCTTTACGGGCGCCGCGCTCGCCGATCTGACCACCTATCTGGTCACCTCCGTGCAGCTGGCGGTGGCATTTCCCGCAGCCGACGGGGGCATGCTCGCGTCTTTTGCCAAATTTGCGGGCATTTTCGCCGTCACCCAAATTCCGCTCGCGATCAGCGAAGGGCTGCTCACCGTGCTGGTTCTGGGCTGGCTGCAAGCCTACACGCCGCATGAAATTTCCGCTCTGCAGCGCAATTTGAAGGGAGCTGACCGTTCGTGAAAACGTGGAAGAAGAATGTCTGGATTCTGGTCGTGGTCGTCCTGCTTGCCGTGCTGCCGCTCATTTTCGTTAAAGGAGAGTTCGGAGGAGCGGACGGAGCCGCGGAGGAAGCGATTCAGGAAATCGCTCCGACTTACGAGCCTTGGTTCGCGTCGCTGATGGAACCTCCGGCTGAAACCGAAAGCATGCTTTTCGCGCTGCAAGCCGCGCTCGGAGCCGGGTTTATCGGGTATGTGATCGGCCTGTATAAGGGGAAGGCGTCCAAACCGAAGCCCAAAGCATGATGCTCAAGCGGATTGACACGATTTCCTATGCCAATGCTTTCCGGGGAATCTCCCCGGTCTGGAAATGCGGATTTGCCGGCTGTCTCTTTATCCTGTCCTATGCCGGCGCTCCGCCCGTTCAAGCGGCCGTTTTCGGATGGATGACGCTTTGGACTCTGCTTTACGCACGTGTCCCGGGCAAGCTTTACTGGCTCGTATACGGCGGCTCGCTGCTGTTCTTCGCGGCCAGCCTACCTGCTCTCCTGCTGGAATTCGGAAGAAACACGGGGACAGGGATTCCCCTTTCTTCGGGATGGATCATCGGAACGGCCGGTCCGTGGACCGTTTACGTCACGGAAGAATCTTTATCCCGCACAGCGGGGCTGTTTATGCGGGTCTCCGCCTGCCTCGCTTGTCTGCAATTTGTATTGTTCACGACGCCCTTGCTGGAAATTCTTCAGGTGATGAAAAAAATCCGCATTCCTCAGATCGTGATTGAGCTGACCCTAATTATGTACCGCTTTATTTTTTTGCTCGCCGATACGGCTCACGCCATGCGGACCGCCCAGCGCTGCCGGGGCGGACAGAACGGATTCGCAGGCGGGCTGCGCGATACCGCTCTGCTGATCGTTCATCTGTTCGGCCGGACGATGCAGCGTTACCGCGGTCTGGCCTACGGGCTAACCTCCCGCGGCTTCACGGAACGGATCGAACTTGCCCCCTATGAAGCGGCCCCCGTTCCGCCTCGCTACAAAGCCGAAGGCGTGACCGGGATCTTTATGCTGACGGCAGCACAGATTTGGCTGAAATGGAGGGGATTCGCATGAACCCGATCATAGAACTGGCGGACGTCGTCTACAGCTATCCCGGTACCGAAAAAAAGGCCCTGGCCGGACTCAGCCTCACGATTCCGTCCGGCCGGAACATCGCGCTTTGCGGGCATAACGGCTCCGGCAAATCGACCTTTTTCCTGCATGCCGTCGGCATCCACCGGCCGCAATCGGGGACCGTGCACTGGAAGAGCGCCCCTGTGTCCTACAAGCGCCAGGATCTGCAGGAGCTGCGCAGGCAGGTAGGACTCGTGTTCCAGGATCCCGAGCAGCAGCTCATTCTCGGTACGCCGTACGAGGACGTCTCCTACGGCTTACGAAACGCCGGCGTTTCCGAGCCCGAAATCCGCGCCCAGACCGAAGCCGTACTGGAGAGAATGGGCCTGGAGCAGCTCACCCATACCCCTATCCATCACCTGAGCCTCGGGCAGAAAAAGCGCGTCACCCTGGCCGGCGTTCTCGTGCTGGAGCCGAGCCTGCTGCTGCTCGACGAGCCGACGGCGTACCTCGACCGCGCGTCGGAACGGCTTCTGCTGGATGAGCTGGCGGACATCCGGCAGAGCGGCGTCACCGTGGTCATGGCGACCCACGACATGGACCTGGCCTACACGTGGGCGGACGAAGTCCTGGTCATGGACCAGGGTGCCTGTCTGCTGCAGGGGACGCCCGAGCGGGTTTTCGCGGAGACGGACACCATCGAGCGCATCGGTCTGGAACTGCCCATGCTCCTCCGGCTGTGGCGCTCCCTTCCCCGTGCGCTGCGGGAAGGCATCGACCCTCCGAGGAGCGCCGACGCCTTCGGGGAGCTGCTCGCGGCCCGGCTTCAAGCGGCGGCCGCGAAGAGCTAGGCGCTTGAAGCCCACACAAAAAAGCAGGTCAGGACTTTCTCCTGGACCTGCTTTTTTGTGTTAAGCGAAGAACTCGGACGGACAGAGCCCGCTCGCGGGGCCAAGCCCGGCAAACCCGGGCCCGTCTGTTGTTCCCGCTTTTTAAGCTTGCTTGATATCGAAAGAGCTTTTCAGCGATACGGTCAGATTGAAGACCAGATGATCTTTCGTGGACGCTTTAGGGTCCACATTGAAGTACCCGTGGCGGAAGAATTGGAACTTGTCGTTACCCTCGGCATCCTTCATGTTCTCCTCCACAAATCCGCTCAGGACCTCCAGAGAATTCGGATTAATCCGGTCGAGGAACGTGCTTCCTTCTTCCTTCTCCTCCCGTTCGGGAAGGACTAGAGGCTCATAGAGCCGGAACTCCGCCGGCACGGCGCGGCTCGCTTCCACCCAGTGGATCGTTCCCTTCACTTTGCGGCCGGTAAACCCGCTTCCGCTCTTCGTTGCGGGATCGTAAGTGCAGCGGAGCTCGATCACGTTGCCCGCCTCATCCTTAACCGCTTCTTCGCATTTGATGAAGTAGGCGTGCTTCAGACGCACTTCGTTGCCGGGAAATAAGCGGAAATATTTGCTCGGCGGATTTTCCATGAAATCGTCCTGCTCGATATAAATCTCCCGTGAAAACGGAATTTGGCGGATGCCCATCTCCGGGTTCTCCGAGTTGATTTCCGCATCCAGCATCTCCACCTGGCCTTCGGGATAATTCGTAATGACCACCTTGAGCGGTTTCAGAATACCCATCGTGCGCGGAGCCTTCAATTTCAAATCTTCCCGGATAAAATGATCCAGGTATTTCACATCGACCGTGCTGTCGCTCTTCGTCACGCCGATTTCACGGCAGAAATTGCGGATAGATTCCGGCGTAAAGCCCCGGCGGCGCAAGCCCGACACCGTCGGCATGCGTGGATCGTCCCAGCCGTCCACAACCCCTTCGTCCACCATCTGTTTCAGGTAGCGTTTGCCCATGATCGTATCCGTCAGCTTCAGCTTGGCGAATTCGTATTGATGCGGCACATGTTCCGTTTCGCATTCCTGAATGACCCAGTCGTACAGCGGACGCTGGTCCTCGAACTCCAGGGTACAAATGGAGTGGGTAACCGCTTCGTAGGCATCCTCCAGCGGATGCGCGAAAGCATACATCGGATAGATGCACCAGGCATCTCCCGTGCGGTGATGGTGCGCGTGCGAAATGCGGTAAATAACCGGATCGCGCAGGTTGATATTCGGCGAAGCCATGTTGATTTTCGCCCGGAGGACCATTTCCCCGTCCTTAAACTCGCCTTTGCGCATGCGCTCGAACAAATCCAGGCTTTCTTCCGCCGGACGGTCCCGGTACGGGCTCTCCTTGCCCGGCTCCGTAAGCGTTCCGCGGCCTTCGCGGATTTGATCCGCATTAAGCTGACACACGTACGCTTTTCCTTTGCGGATCAGAAGCTGCGCTTTTTCATACATAAAGTCGAAATAATCGGAAGCGAAAAAGAGGCCGTCCCATTCGAAGCCCAGCCACTGCACGTCTTCCTTGATCGCTCTGACGAACTCCTCGTCTTCCTTGGCCGGATTCGTATCGTCGAAACGCAGGTTCGTCTTACCGTTGAATTCGTCCGCAAGCTCGAAATTCAGGCAGATCGACTTGGCGTGGCCGATATGCAGATACCCGTTCGGTTCGGGCGGAAAACGCGTGACGACCGTATCCACACGGCCTTCGTTAAGATCTTCGATCACGATGTTTTTAATGAAATTGGTGTTGGTTGTATTTGTTGTGACGCTTTTGTTCTCCATCCGGATCAACCTTTCTTTCTTATCGGAAATCGCTGCCGCAGTCCAATTCGGTATTTGTATTCCATCATACCCATAACAAACGGAGAGTTCAACCTGCAAAAGACGATCGGCGCCCCGAAAAGCCCCCAACCTTTTCCTGCCTTTCGCGTCTTCCTCACTCTTTATTCCCTCTTATGACCGTTCCCGCGCAAATTTCCCGTTTTTCCTTTGCCACCAGTATAGCCTGACGGCACCTTAAATATCGCTTCCCCTTAAAATGCCGCCGGTGCCGCCCCGGCTTCCCGCCGTGTCCAAGAACCAAAAAACCGCCACGGGCCGAAGCCCGAGACGGTTCTAAAAGGAAGTTACAGGGTGTTATTAACAGCACATTCAACGTTCAGTATGTGAAAAATCAGTACTCGCGCGCGCTCAGCTTGTAAATCACGCTTGCGGATTCCGCCCTCGTGGCGCCGTTCAACGGCTTGAAGGTGCCGTCTTCGTAGCCGTCGATCAGACCGAGCCCGGCGGCCTTCCGCATATACGGCACCGCCCAGCTCCCCGCCGTGCCTTCGTCGGCGAAAGAAGCCGTCTTCGGCACGGGAAGCTCGTCCGGCGCTATGCCGCTGCCGTAAGCGAAGGCGCGAACCAGCATGGCGGCCATCTGCTCACGCGTGATAGGCTCGTCCGGCATGAAGCGGTCGTCCGTGACGCCGGAGACGAGCCCCGCGCTGTAGGAGCGGGCCACGACATCGGCGTACCAAGCGCCCTTCGCGACGTCACGGAACTGCTGCTTGCCGTCCGCAGCCGCCGGAAGCTGCAGCAGGCGGGCCAGCATCGCCGCGAACTGGGCCCGTGTCACGCCCGCCTGAGGAACGAAGCCGCTGGCGTCCATGCCGTCCACGATCTGCCGGGCGGCGAGAACTTCCACGGGTCGTTTCGCCCAGTGGGTGCTCATATCGGCGAACGTGCGGTCGACCGCGAAGACAGCCGCGTACGAGGAGCCGTCGACGGCAAACGTCATGCTGCCCTCGTTTTGGGCGCCCTTCACATACTTCCACTCAGAATCGTCATCCGAGTAAACGAAGGCACCCATTTTCTCGGGGTCGACTCCCAAATCGGACGCCGCAGCGTGAGTGAGAGTCACGGTCGCGGGCTTTTGGAGATTGCCGATCATCCGGCTTCCGGCCATTATTTTAATCTCCAGGATGGAAGACATAGGCGACGCGCCTTCAGGATAAGCCGACGTCAGGCTCTCGGTGGCATGCGTCCGGCGGAGAGAAATAACCGCTTCCTCGCTACCGTCCACTTGAAGAGAGCCCGGATCCAGCCTTAAGGTCCCTTCACTCGTCGTAATGAGCAGCCCTTTGGGCTGGCCGCCGCCGAAGAAGGATGCCGGAAGATGAACTTTCGCTCCGGCGGTGTTGTTTTTTCCGGAAGAAACGGCCTGTACCCCGATCAGAGACACACCCGGATTTTTAAGCAGCGGCTGCAAATTCTCGTCGGTAACCTTCACATCCAGCATGGCATAGCCTTTTTCCTGGATTACGGTTGAGTCCGCCTTAACGGGGGTAACGGTTTCTTCCGAGGGCTGTCCGGTGCCGTCCCCGCCTCCGGTATTCCCGCCGCTTGCCGCGATTTCATAGCGGTAGGTCTGGATTTCGCTGACGGCTCCGCCTGCGGCCGAGATAACTCTCAGCGTTTGTGTCCGGGAGATCTCGATAGGGCCGCCGGTATACACGGCAGACTGTACGGTAGGCGCCGCTCCGGTTAAGGTGTAGTATATTTTGGCGCCAGGGTCGGATGCGTTCAGCGTGACTTTCTGTGTACCCGTATAGCTTCCGCTCCGGAGGCTGGCTTGGGGAGCTTGAGGCTTCTTCTGGAACGTAAGCTCGCCGCTCACCCAAAGCGGACTTTTCTCATCGTTGTAGGCAACCAATAAATATTTGCCGGCTTTATCCGGCTTGTATGTAAGAGAAGCTTTTCCTTGACTGGCTTGAAACGTTAACGTTTTAACGAACTGGGGCTCCGTGCCGTTCGGCGTGTAAGCGAACAAATCCGCCTTACCGGCACCGCTGGCGCCCGCTGCGAGAGAACCGTCTTTGTCAAGAAGCCGGATGTCAGCCTGAAGCTCGCCCGTTCCGGTCAAATTCGTGCTGCCGTTAGCCGCCTGGATATTTACACGCGGTGTTTCCATGGCTTTCTTGACATCGATCAGCCCGGACCCGTATTCATCGTCAAAGCCGGAAGGACCCAGGTCCTTGGCGGTTTCAGAAATGATACGGCCTACTCGCTCCACCCTTTCGGAAGTAGAAAGATCATCCAGACCGGCATCCCCCGCGAGAATGAGAGCGGCAAGGCCGGACACCATCGGGGCCGCCATCGAAGTTCCGTTGCGTCCGGTGTATCCGTTGCCTTTGTTCGTGCTGTATATGTCCACGCCCGGTGCGACTACGCTCAGGCTGCTGCCGGAATTGGAGAAATCCGCCACGATAAATTCCGTTTGGGGATACCAGTCGACGGCGCCTACCGCAAGGACTCCCGGCAGCTTGGCCGGAAAGGCCACATCCTTCACGAACCGGTGGGCCAACGGATCTTCGCTGCCTTTTACCTGGTCCAGTTCTCCCGTATCGTTGCCCGTCCAGTGGTTGCTTTCGTTGCCTGCGGCGGAAACGACGATCACGCCTCTTTGCAGGGCGTATTGGACCGCCTCCTCCATGACCCGGGAAGAGCTTGCCGACGTCAAGCTGAGATTTACCACATCCGCTCCGTGATCTACGGCCCAATAGATGCCCTCGGTTATCACGTCCGTTCTTCCGTAGCCTTCGCTGTCGAGTACCTTAACGGGCATAATTTTGGCTCCGCTGGCCACTCCGGCTATACCGACTCCGTTGTCTTTCCGTGCCGCCGCAATGCCCGCCACATTCGTACCGTGGCCGTTATCATCCCGGGTGTCCGGCGTGTTGCTGACGAAATTGTACCCGTCCACGAGGCTCCCTTTCAGATCGTCATGGGAAGAATCCACGCCCGTATCGACAACGGCGATCACAACGCCGGACAGTTTGGCGTCCGCCGTACCCGTATCCGCGAGATCCGACTGGATCGCCCGGTACCACCACTGCTGCTCCACATAAGGGTCGTTCGGCAAGGAAGCCGCTTTAGCGGGCGAATCCGTCGCGCTTGCGGCACCGGTCGTTGACCGCGCCGCCGCTCCCTGCCCGGTGCGACCATTCCGTACGGCAGCCTTCGTCTCGGCGGCCCATACGGGATAAACGGGTTCGACGAAATCCACGTCGGGGTCGTTCTCCAGTTCCTCAAGCACGTCCGAAACCGGCTCGGACTTGGGAAATTCCATCGTGACCAGACCCTTCGATCCTACACGCTGTTTGTATTTCGAACTCGGCGGATCGGGAAGGTCCGCTTTCTTCTCGGGACCCATCAGTCCCTGCATACTCATCGTATCCGCTTTTTCTTTGTATTTGACGATAACCTGTCCGGGCAGCGCGTCTTTCAAAGCCTGCGGTCTTTCATATCGGGGAGTCGAACCGTTTTTCTTCAAAGAAAGCGAAGGCTCCGCTCCGAACGCCGGGACAGACAGACTCAAGGCCAATAGCGCGGCCAGCACCAGCAGACTTATTTTTCGCATACAAAAAAACCTCCAAACCTCACATCGCGATCCTTATTAGGCATTCGCTTCCGGTTCCCGAATTCCTGCCGCACACCCACTTTTGTAAATAAACGGAATATTAAAAAAAGAATCCTCCCTGAATCTTGCTGAAAACCATGCAATCTCTCTACAGAGACGTCCATATGGGGATATTCTCCGGAAGTTACGTCCTGTCTTGCATAAAAAGTTCTTCCGCTCTTCCTCAGCCTTTGGTAAACGGCCGGCATGTGCCGGCTATCGCCATACAGCGCCGCACCGCGCGGACAGCTCGCGAAGTGCGGATAACACGGTATGCCGCGTGTCTCAGCCGTCTCATCCGGACCTGGGGCCGACAATCCGCAACAAAGTTTCTGAAAGCTGCGGGATAACGGTTAAAAGAAGCGGCCGTCGGGCTTCGGCGCCTTCCCTTCCGCGCCTCCCTCATCTCCATAAATATGCCGGAATGCCGCCGGGATGCTTTCGATTACGTCGCTGGCCAGAACATCCGCAAGGGAGTGGCGTTCCTCCGTCAGCAGACTTGCAGCCAGGCCATGGATGTACACGGCATTGCTGACCGCCTGCAGAACGTCCTCGTGCTGCAAAAGAAACGCCGCCGCGATGCCTGTCAGCACGTCGCCGGAGCCGCCCTTGGCCAATGCGGCGCTGCCCGTCGTGTTGACGTGCTGCGTGCCGTCCGGGGCCGCGACGATCGTATGCGGCCCCTTCAGGACGACATAGGCGCCGGTCTCGGCCGCAAAGCGGGCGGACACGCCGAACCTGTCGTCCTCTACCGCCGCGGCGGTGCTGCCCGTAAGCCGGGCCATCTCGCCCGGATGCGGCGTCAGCACCGTCGGCTTGCGGCGCTTCCGCAGCAGCGGCAGAAGTTCTGCGGCGTGGAACAAGGCGTCCGCGTCCAGCAGGACGGGCGCATCTTGGCGCAGCACCTGTTCCACGACAGCCCGGCCGCCCGGCGTGCGGCCCAAGCCGGGCCCTGCGGCGATCGCGCCGAAGGAGGCGCCTTCCAGAGGCAGCTCGCCCCGGAAGTGACCGTCCTCCGACGGTGAAGGCAGGTACATCGCCTCCGGGTAATGGCCCGCCGCAATCGCGTGGATGCAGTCCGGCACCGCCGCCGTCACGAGCCCGGCTCCGCTTCGGAGCGCCGCACGGGACGCGAGGACGACGGCTCCGGGCATCCGCAGGGACCCGCCGGCCACCAGCAGCCTGCCGTGCGTCCCCTTGTGCGAGGATGCTTCCCGGCGCGGCAGCGTCCTCCGCACATCCGGCAGCGTCCACAGGGAGCGGCGGGGCAAGCCCGCGGCTGCGGCAGGCGGGATGCCGATATCGGCGACGAGCAGCTCGCCGCAGTAAGAAGCGGCCGGGTGCGTGAACGTACCGAGCTTCGGGTACTGGATCGTCACGGTGACATCCGCCCGGACGGCCGCTTCTACGGGGCCCCCGTCCGCGGGAACTCCGCTCGGAAGATCGATCGCGTAAACGGCCGCACGCTGCCCGTTGATCTTCCCGATCAGGTTCCGGTACGGCTCGCGGAGAGGGCCCTTCACTCCGATGCCGAGAAGCGCATCGACAATCGCGTCCGCCCGCTCAAGCCGGCGTTCCAGCTCAGCCTCCGAACCTATGTAATCGGCGGCGGCATAGCCCGATTTTTCATAGACGGACAACGCGGCCGCGGCGGCGCCCCCGATTTTGTCCCGGGGCGGAATCAGCCACAGCGATACCCGTCGGCCGTGCGCTTTCAGGACTCGAGCGAGCACGATTCCGTCCCCACCGTTGCTTCCCGCACCGGAAAGCACGACAACCTCCGCTTCCGGCGGAATCCGCTCCAGCAGAAGGGATGCGGCCGCCCTCCCCGCGCTTTCCATCAACGTGTCGGCGCTTATTCCGATGAGGTTCACGGTATGACGGTCGATTTCGTACATGTCTTCGCCTGATACGATTCGCATCGTTTGGACCTCCTTAAACGGTGGGTTCTGTTCGGAAGGAAAAACCGGTCTTACTCTCTGATTCTATTTAACCCTCTACTAACCAGTATAAGAGGCTGAACCGCAGAATTAAACTTTTGGACCAGAGCAGCGGACTGCCCGGCAAAAAGAAGGGTTTACCTTCCCGTTACGGAAAGGTTTAAGCTAGAAGCGGAGATAGACGAAATTCCGGCGCGCTGCCGGCTGAATTACGGGAGGAAGACCGCTATGCACATTAAAGAAGCAGCCAAACGGCTGGGAATATCGGCCCGGGCTATCCGCTTTTACGAAGAAAAAGGGCTGATCGCACCGGGTAAGGAACTCTCCAGCGGGTACCGCTCTTTTACCGAACAAGAAATCTGGAGGCTGCGGACGATCGTCGCCCTGCGTGAATCCGGCATGTCCGTCAGCGGTATTCAGGCCGCTCTGGAGCAAGTGGAACGGGGCGAGCACGATGAACTGCTCCATTATCTGGAGCTGCAGCGTTCTGTCCTCTACGCCCGTCTGCTGGAGACCAGGCAAACGCTTCAAACGACCGACCATATGATCGGGCTTTTGCAGGGGAGCCGCGGGCTTCCCTTGGAGGACTTTTACCGGCTTGCGCAGGATTCCAGAGAGGTCCGTGAGCTCCGCAACTGGGAGGACCGCTGGAACTTCGACGAGCTGGCTTCTTCTCATGACGAGCGGGTATGGAGCGGGGATTCGGCTTATCCCGGTTACCGCGAAGCGCTTGAGCGGACCGTGGAGGAAATTAATCCGGCACCCGGGGAAACGGGACTTGATCTGGGCACCGGGACCGGCAATCTCGCCGGTTTGTTTATGGAGCGCGGAGCGGTTATGAACGGAGTCGACCAGTCCAAGGAGATGCTCCGTATCTGCAGGTCCAAATTCCCGGGCATGACGGCCAAAATCGGCAACTTCCTGGCCATTCCCTATACGGACGGACAGTTCGATTTCGTGGTGACCAGCTTTGCGTTTCACCATTTATCCGGCAGGCAGCAAAAATTGGCGCTGAACGAAATGGCACGGGTGCTGAAACCGCAGGGCCGCATCGCGATTGCGGGTTTTATAAACCGGAATGCCGATGGAGGAGCCCCGGTTGACAAGCATCGTTCGGAATCACCGGCCGGCGTGTTGGATTTTTGGGACTGGTTTGGTCCGAACGGGTTTGAAAGCAAGTGCCTCAAGCTTTCGCCCGAGCTTTATCTGGCTGCCGCCCGGCGTGGGCTTCCGTAAAACAGGGGCTTCGCCGGAAACGCTGTGCGATCCAGCATCTTCCCGACCTGTACCGGGCGGGATACCGGTATCTTGCATCAGCATACCTGTCAGAGCAATTAGCGGCATTCGGTTTGCCGAAGCGGAGAAGGTTTTGCCTAGAGAGCTTTGCTTGGAGAGCTTTGCCTGAAATAAATTGCTAGAGAATGAAGCGGACAAGGCATGGACCGGTTTTGCGGAACGGCGGAGAATGCATTGCGTGGACTACGGAACGGACAGGGCTGTTCGCGTGAGAACGCCCGTTGAGTTTTTCGCTCGATCAGGAAACGAAAATCCGCTTGACCTTGCCGCTGCGTGAACGCTTAGGGTATGGAGGGAGAACCGATTCCACATTTTAATTCCGCAAAATGGAGGTAAGATCCGCATGCCCGACCATACCGATATTTACCGCAATCAGACTCATCTGTACGACCGGATGATCTCCAGACAACCCGGTCTGGCGGAAAGGATTGACCGCATCCGCCCGCATGAAGGGCTGGATATCGTGGACCTTGGAGCGGGGACGGGCCGCCTGACGGCCGTTTTGGCGCCGAAGGCCGCATCGGTCACCGCCCTGGACGCCTCGTCCGGCATGCTGGAGGTCACCGCCTCCAAGCTCCGGCAGGCGGGGCTGACGAACTGGCGCTGCACAGCCGCCGACCACCGCAGCCTCCCTCTGGCGGATGACTCCGCCGATCTTCTCGTCTGCGGCTGGAGCCTCTGCTACCTCGCCGGCTCGGACGTCCCGGGCTGGGAAGCCAATGTGGCGCAAGCTCTTGCCGAGATGAGACGGGTTCTGCGCCCCGGCGGAACTCTCATCCTGCTGGAAACGATGGGCACCGGCACGGAGGTTCCGGACCCTCCCGCGTTCCTGAAGTCTTACTACGCGCTGCTGACGCAAAAATATGGCTTTGCCCACGAGACGTTCCGCCTGGATTACACCTTCGCGTCGCTGAAGGAAGCCGAGGAAATGGCACGCTTCTTCTTCGGAAAAGATCTGGCTGCGAAAACAACGCGGAACAACTGGGTCACCCTGCCGGAGTGCGCCGGGGTCTGGTGGCTGCATATGCCGGCGGGAGCATAACGGGAACGTGGACTGTCGCGTTCCACGCTTGAAGCTGTCTCCCTCCGCTTATTCCCCGGGAACCGGCGGTTTTCGGCGGTGCGTCCAGTGTGCGGGGCGTTGCCGGCGGCAGCCATCCCCGGACCAATAGCCCGGCAGCGGGCGCACCAAAAAGCCCTGCAGACGATATTCCGTCTGCAGGGCTTCCTTCATTAAACACAGAAAGCCGCACAATCTGGAGAACGCACGCGCCGAGTCCAGCCCCGGATCGTGCGATTCGCGCGTCGTGCGCCCCAGCAATTTAGCGGAGCTCGATGCTTCCCGTTTGAAGCGGCTCGATTACGGCAGGCTCAGCAGCTTCGCTCGCCTAAAGCTCGGTTAACCTTGAACCCGTTCCGCCACAGCGCGGGCGATCCATACGCCCGCCGCCCCCGCCTGGGCCAGTCCACGCGTTACGCCGGCGCCGTCCCCGCCGCAGTACAGGCCGGCGATTTCGGTTTCGAGCTGCTCGGTGAGCTTCGGACGGGCGGAGTAGAACTTCGCTTCCACGCCGTAAAACAGCGTGTGCTCGGAAGCGATGCCCGGTGTTACTTTTTCCAGCGCCTCCACCATCTCCACCAGGCTCTTCATCGTGTTGTAAGGGAGAACGAGCCCCAGATCGCCGGGAACGGCCTCTTTCAATGTAGGCTCAAGAAATCCTTCCTTGATCCGGCCTTCCGTAGAGCGGCGGCCGCGGATGATGTCGCCGTATTTCTGAACGATGACGCCGCCGTTGGAGAGATCGTTGGCGCGTTTGCAAATCTCGCGGGCGTATTCGTTCGGTTTATCGAACGGCTCCGTAAACTGGTGCGAGACAAGCAGGGCGAAGTTCGTGTTCCGCGAACCGAGCGCCGGGTCTTTGTACGCATGGCCGTTGGCCGCCATGACGCCGCTGTGATTTTCCACGACAACATGTCCCGAAGGATTGCTGCAGAAGGTGCGGACGCGGGTGCCGACCGACGTGTTGAAAATAAACTTGCCTTCATACAGATGCTTGTTGATTTCCTGCATCACGACATCGGATGTTTCCACACGGACGCCGACGTCGACCTGGTTGTTGTACATTTTCAGGCGGCGTTTGCGCAGAACGCTCGTCAGCCAAGCGGAACCGTCGCGGCCGGGAGCCACGATTACGGAATCGGCTTCGATCTCTTCCCCGCTGTTTAGCACAATGCCCCGGATTTTATGGCCATCGGCCGTTTTGCTTGTCAGCAGGTCGGCTACTTCCGTTTTGAAACGCATGTCCACTTTCGTTTTCAGGTACGTGTTGATCGAGCGGAGAATTTCAAGATTCTGCTCCGTCCCCAGATGGCGGACCTGCGCCCTTAATAGCTTGAGTCCCGCCGCGTAAGCGCGGTTTTCAATGGAGGACACGACGTCCGTAAGCGGATCCGTCAGCGTCTGCTGGGCACCGTGCTTCAAGTTGATGTCATCCACATACCGGATGAGATCCAGCACGCGCGAAGGCGGCAGATAGTCCGTCAGCCAGCCTCCGAATTCCGTCGTGATGTTGAACTTGCCGTCACTGTAAGCCCCCGCTCCGCCGAAACCGGCGGTAATCGAGCAGGCGGGCAGGCAGCCCGCAAATTCCTTGCGTCCCGCGGCAGGCGGACACAGCTTGATTTTCTCTTCCAGAATCGGACAGCGGCGGCTGTCGATGTCATGCCCTTTATCTACAAGCAGCACTTTAAGGTGCGGTGATTTTAACGAAAATTCATAGGCAGCGAATATCCCGGCCGGTCCGGCCCCCACAATAATGACATCGTAACGGTTGCTCATGATCGTATCCCCCAGTCAGTTATGAAAGGTATCAGGCTTAAGCCGGGCACGCAAAAAAATCCCGGCCTTCGAATGGTACGGTAAAACCGTCCATTCGTAGCCAGGAATTTTCGGTTCCTTGTAGAGACCTCTGGCCCGTATTGCCAAAGATATACGAATAGGTAAAACGCAAATTTAGTTGGTAACGGAGACGTTTGCCCCTTAAACAGGTTAACGAAAATTATGTTCGAAGTCAACCTAAATCCTATTAAACATTCGGTTTATTTTTTCTAAAAGAACAATTTACATAGAAATCAAGCGATTTATCCACCAAAACACGAACATTAAAAGGAAAGCGCGATGTAGCCCGCCGACAGCCACATCACAATCGCCGACACCTTGCCCAGAACCGCCGTAAACCGGGCGGACCCGCTTATCCGGCCCGTCAGCCAGCCCAGCGCGGCCAAACCGAAGAACCAAAGCCAGGAAACAAGGATGCACGCCAGGGCGAACACCCATTTATGCGTTCCGGTGTACTGCAAGGAGCTCGTGCCGATGACACCGACCGTATCCAGGATGGCATGAGGATTCAGCAGGGAAACCGAAGCGGCGAATGCGATTTGTTTGCGTGCGGGGTAACGTGTTTCATCACCCGCTGCGGGTTCGTCCGTGTCCTTGCGTGAAGCGCTCTTCCATGTTGTCCAGCCCATATAAGCGAGAAAAATCACGCCTGCCGTCATAAGCGCGGTTTTGATCCACCAGATTTTCAGTACGAGAACGGAAACGCCGAAAACCGCCAAACCGATCAGAAGCGTGTCGCAAAACGAAGCCGTCAGAACGGCCGGAAGCGCCCGGGTATATGTTTTGTGCAAAGCTCCCTGATTGAAAATAAATACGTTCTGCACCCCGAGAGGCAAAATAAGCCCCATAGCCAGAATTAGGCCGTGCAGGGCGGCCGCAGCCGTTAACATCATGCCGGTTCCTCCATCTCTGCCGTTAGTCTCTTTTCTTACTTCCTCATGATATAGAAAGATAACCGTTTGTCTCCATCCATTTGGATGGATCGCGGGCCAACCAAACGTTATACTGGAACAAGCGATCCAGGACCGGCTACATGCAGAGGACCGTTCAGAAAGCCGGACATACTCCAAGAAAGCAGGAACCCTTCATGCAGGACAGCAGCTGGAAACCCGACAAGGCTTCTTCCATCCCCTTATCCGTTCAAATCAAACAGTATATTAAAAGCAAAATCGAAAACGGCGAGTGGCCCGTAGGCACGAAAATCCCTCCTCAGCGCGCTATGGCCGCCGTCTTCGAAGTCAACCGCAGCACCGTCGTAGCCGCCGTTGACGAGCTGATCGCCGACGGAATCCTGGAAGGCCGCAGCGGAAGCGGCACACGGGTCGTCAACAATTCCTGGACGCTGCTCACGCCGTCGGCCGTTCCGGACTGGACCTCTTACGTGCAGTCGGGCGTCCACCGGCCCAACCGGGCGATGATCCAGGAGATCAACCGGGCGGAGTTCACCCCGGGCATGATCAGGCTGGGAACCGGCGAGCTTTCTCCCGCTCTCCACCCCCACGAAATGACGAGAAAAGTGCTCGAGAGGCTGCCGGGCCGCATGACTTCGCTCGGCTACGAGGAGCCGAAGGGGCTTCTCTCTCTCCGGGAGAGGATTAGCGCTTATCTGAGCACAAGCGGCATCCATGCCTCACCTTCGTCCATTATGATCGTCTCGGGAGCGCTGCAGGCGCTCCAGCTCATTTCCCTCGGCCTGGCACAGCCCGGCTCCACCCTGCTGCTGGAGAAGCCGTCTTACTTGTTCTCGCTCCATATGTTCCAATCCGCCGGGGTCCGCCTGTGCGGTCTTCCGATGGATGAGCGCGGAGTGGTGACCGGACGCATTCCGGAGCTGGCCAAGCGCGCCAAGGGAGCCATGCTCTACACGATCCCCTCTTTTCATAACCCGACCGGCATCCTGATGCCGGAGGACCGGAGAAAAGAGCTGCTGGAGGTGTGCGAGACAGCGCAGCTTCCCGTCATCGAGGATGACGTGTACCGCGAGTTGTGGCTCGACGAGCCCCCGCCTCCGCCGCTGAAAGCGATGGACAAGAACGGGCTTGTCCTGCACCTCGGAAGCTTGTCCAAGACATGGAGCCCCGGCCTGCGCATCGGCTGGGTGGTCGGACCCGAAGCCGTCATCGACCGGCTGGCCGACCTCAAGATGCAGACGGATTACGGCTCCAGCTCGCTGTCGCAGTGGGCGGCCGCCGAACTTCTCTCCGGCGGGTTGTACCTGCGGCATCTGGAGACGGTCCGTGCGGAGATGCGGAGGCGCCGCGACCGGACCCTGGAGCTGCTGGACAGCGGGTTCAAGGATATCGCCTCCTGGAAAGTCCCGTCCGGGGGCTTTTACATCTGGCTGAAACTAACCCGTTCTCTCTCCATGAGAGAATTGTTTGAGAAAGGGCTCCAGGCAGGCATCCTTCTGAATCCGGGAAGCCTGTACGACCCTCTCCCCGGCCCTTATCTCAGACTTTCGTACTCCTACGCTTCGCTTGAGGATCTGGAAAAGGGGCTGCTGAAGCTCTCCGCTCTTATCCGCCGGCTTGCCCGCTGACACGAATGCCGGGATGCCGAACTTTGGAGCCGGTTTGCCGGACCGGACGTCTAAAAACCTTTTTCCCGCAATAGGTTAAGCATGAGACGGCATCCGGAAAGGAAGAAGAGCATGACCTCCTTATTTCAGCTTCCCGTGCAGGTGGAAACCGAAACCGTCACATCTCCGGGTGTGACGATCTATACGCCGAGACTTTCGGGCCTTCAAAGCCCTGCGGTTCAGAAAAAGCTAAACGCAGCATTCTCCGGCCTTACGGCTTCGCTCGTTAACGAACAGAAGAAATACCAGACCGGCACTCTCCGTGAGATGACGGGTCATTATGAGGTGAAAACGAACCAAAGAGGGCTGCTCAGTCTGATCGCCACCAACTATGCCTATTCGGCCCCCATGGCCCACGGGTATACCGTTGCGGAATCTCTAACATGCGATGTGAATTCCGGGAATTTTTTCACCCTTTCACAGCTTTTCAAGCCCGGAAGCGGCTACGTGGAACTGCTTTCGCAGCACGTAAGGGTACAGCTTCAGCGGCGGAAACTGCCCCTGCTGAACCCTCCGTTCAAATCCGTCTGGCCCGATCAAAACTTCTATCTGGCGGACAAAGCGCTCGTGTTGTATTTCGATCTGCTTGAAATCACTCCCTATTACGTCGGATTTCCCATGTTTCCGATCTCGGTGTACGATCTGCTTCCCATCGCGGCAGAAGGAGGTCCCCTGGACATCCTCGCGGTAGACGTCAGCTAGTAAAATCCCCGGCCGGTTATCGGACGAAGCGGCAGCCTCTCAAATGGAGGCTGCTTTTTCTCTGTTTCCGTTACAATCGGGAAGGAAGCCGAATCTGCACGACTTTAATCCCTGTCCCTGATTGACGGACAGGGATTTTTTGAGATTTTAGCGCTCCGAAGGGTAATATAAAGAGCAGGATCCCATACCTAGGAGGCGGATAACCAATGGAAACCAACTTATACGAAAAGCTTGGCGAAAAAGACGCAATCGGAAAAGTCGTAGAGGAGTTTTACAAGCGTGTCATAGAGGACGAATCGGTCAATCATTTCTTCCGGGATACGGATATGGCGAAACAGCTGCGTCATCAGACGGCTTTCATCAGCTATGCGCTCGGCGGCGCTCCCTACACCGGCAGGTCTATGGCTGCGGCCCATACGGGACTGAACCTGCAGCCCGAGCATTTCGACAGCATCGTCAACCATTTGGAAGCCTCCTTGACGCATTTCGGAGTCACGGGAGACGATATCCGTCAAATCACGGAGAAGGTGGAATCCCTAAGGGGCGATATCCTTTACAAATAAAACGGATACGGGCATCACCCGCCGGAACTCCCGTCGATAACTGCCTCTACCCCGCCCGCTGCGGTCTGGACGAAGGTCCTCCTGAATCTTTGTCCTCTTTTCTCGCGGGGACCGAATGTGCTACAATTTGCAAAACGTCTTCACGTGTTAGGATTATTCACATATAGAGAAGGTAGAAAGGGGGGAAACGGATGGATATGCGCAAGTACCGTTTGGATGAACCCGCACTGGGTACATTCAGCGAGGAACGGGACGAATACGAGCGCGATTACGCCCGTCTTATTCAGTCTCCGGTGTTCCGCCGGCTGCAGGGCAAATCGCAGGTATTCGGTGCGGGGACCGGGGACTATTACCGGACGCGGCTTACCCATTCCATAGAGGTTTCGCAGATTGCCCGCGAGGTTGCCCGGCGTATGAGAAAACAGTACGCGTTTTGCATCGGCGGGGAGCATCCCGGCTTGATGATCGACCCTGCCGTCGTGGAGTGCGCATCGCTCGCGCATGATTTGGGACATCCTCCGTTCGGCCACAAAGGCGAGGAAGTGCTCAATCATCTTCTCGGGGAAGAGCACGGCCTCTCCTACGAAGGAAACGCCCAGAATTTCAGGATTCTGACGTTTCTGGAGAAGCGCGCCGGCAGCGACAGCGGCCTGGATTTGACGGCCGCCGTGCTTCTGGCCATCAACAAATACCCGTACAGCCTCGAAGAGCCGGGACGGCTCAAAGGCGTGTACGGGATGGAATGGGAGGGCATCCGGCAGCTCCGGGACATGTGGAACATGCCGGAAGGCTGTCCGACGCTGGAAGCCCAGCTGATGGATTTGTGCGACGACATCGCCTACTCCACGCACGATATCGAGGACGGCATCCGTGCCGGCAAAATCCAGATGAACCGCTCCTTCTTCGAAGACGACCGGCTGATCGGGCACCTCGTTCAGGAAATCGTGAACGATCAGGGCAACCTCGAGGTCGGCTGGGAGCAGGTGGACATCGCCGCGATGGTGAAGCAGGTGCTTGCCTCTTACCTCGAGCAGTGGGAGCTCATCTACGCCCAGTGCGACCGGGAAGCCTCGCGCACGCGCAGAGAGATGAAAGCCCGCTGGGTCAGTTCCTTCGCCGGCAAAGTCGGCATCATCGACGACCCGGACAAAGGCTGGAAGCGCGTCACGTTCGTGCGTGAAGGCCGCCAGGACCTGGATCTTCTCCGTACGATGGAGATTATCAAGAAGCTGGCCTGGGTCACGCTCGTCAAGGACTTCCGCGTCCAGAGGCTTCAAAAGCGCAGCGAAATCATCATCCGCCGGTTGTGGGACAGCTTTAAAGTGCCGGATCACGGACAGCTCATTATTCCGCCGGACTGGATCGAGAACTACGAGCTGCATCGCTCCGTATGGTCTTGGCCCCGGCTGGTCGCCGATTATATCTCCGGCATGACCGATGCGTACGCGGAGAAAGTCGCCGCCGAGCTTTACGCGAGCAAGTCCGGCTCGATTTACGAGATGGACTAAGGCGGGATGCCTGTTTTTTAGAAGAAAGCCTGTATATTTATGCAGGCCAAGACGGCAGAACCCTCAGCGGCTGCGGCTCCGGCTTGCCGAAGTAGTAGCCCTGAAACCATTCATAACCGAGATCCCGGAGACATTCCAGATCGTCGCGGTCTTCGATTCCTTCCGCGAGCGCACGGGAATTGAGCTCCTGGGTCATTCTTGCCACAGCGCGTGCCACGCGCTGTTTTCCTTTGTCCTTACTGACGCCCCGGCAAAATTCAAGCGCCAGTTTCACGACGTCGGGCTCCAGCTCGGAAAGAACCTGCAAGCTGTTAAAACCCGTTCCGACATCATCCAGTGCATAGCGGAAGCCATGTTTTTTGTAAAAAGCCAAGATGCTTCTCAGATGGTCCATATTGTTGATTTCTTCGCTCTCCACCACTTCGAAAACGATCGATTCGGGGTTTACCCCCGTTCTCTCCACCATCTCAACCGTCGATTTAAGACAATGAACGGGATTATAGATGGAAGTCGGGAGGAAGTTGATGAAAATCAGCCCGTCATCCAGACCGCCGGCGTTCCGGACAGCTTCCAGACGGCATGTGCGGTCCAGTGCGAACAGACGGTCTCTCGCTTTAGCGGCCTGAAACAGCTGCACCGGCGGAATCAGCCCGCCGTCCCGCCCGGCTCCCCGCGACAGCAGCTCGTAACCGATAATGGAACTATCCACGCCGTCAAAAGAAACGATCGGCTGGTAAAAAGTCCGGATAGAGCGGTTCGTAATGACATCGTCAATCCAATGGGCGTCTCGTTCTTCCTTGAAAAATTGGACGGGCTTGAGCTTGTCCAGCCCCTGCAAGGGATCATGCTTGTCCGCCCGCACGGCCCGGATATTGGCATATTCCAGATGCGCGGTCACATAATCGAGCATGGCGTTGAACAGAGATTCGTGCATCCAGTACAGCCGTGAATCGATTTTATCCCACTGATCCGCCGGGTATTCCGGCAAATAGGCATCCAGAAACGAGGAAGTTTCGCTTCCGCCAAAATAGACCGTGTAGCCGCGCTCCCCAACGAAGCATTTCGAACAAAAGTTTTGCATGAAAAGCGCTCCCTATGTCACATAATGGATGGATTTACGTCTATCTTACTTAATAAAGGTTCTAATTTACAACCTTTAAGGATAAAATTTCATTTTATCGAGCAATTCAGACTTGAAAACGGTTTTTACTTCCTAATTCTCCTGAAATCTCCTCAAGCTATTTTCACCGAATTCCCACTCCGGCGTTTTCAGACCGCCTCCTTCTTTAAGCGTGTACCACGGGCTTTGAGCGGAATTTGCCGGATTCGCCAAAATTTGCGTCTCCTGGGCGGGCGTGTAGCTTTGCGCCAACATAAACAAGGTCTCCCCCGTCGACTTATTCACCGCTGTATCCACGACAATGACCGCATGTCCCGGCGATCCTCCGATAATGAACACATCTCCCGGCTTCACTTCGCTTTTTTGTACCGGCACCAGCTCTTTTTCCAACGACAACGTTCCCGCATAGGCGAAAACCACATCCATAAACTTGCGGAATCCCTCCTGGCTGTTATCGGCTCCAGCATTTTTTACCCACGATGCCTGATTTCCATTCATCTTAATTCGATATCCGTTCATCCATTTTGAATATTCGGCCTTGAACCCGTTCACAAAGTTAAAATGAATTTTCCCGTACTGCTTCCGGTCGAATAAATATTGGGCCCGCAGCAGCATAACCGCATCGGCGCACTGATGAAGATCGCGGCTGCCGATCGGGATATCGACCACCGCCTCGTAGACCCCCGGCTTGTTTTTCTCACGCCCGTCGAACAAATGAACGACCGAACCGGCCGGCTTCAGCTTCAGCCCCCGTAAAAACGCCGCAAAGCTTCCCGGCTCGGCCGCCGTGCGTTCAAACCCCTTCGGCGCTTTGAACCGTTCCTGCAAAGTAACGCCTTCGGGCGTCACGATGGCGGCGTTCTTTGCGGCCTTCTGTCCGGCTGCGGATTTCTCGCTCCCAGCCACTTTCTCCGCCTGCTTGGCAGCCGGATCGGAAGAACCGGTCGACTCACACCCGGACACTCCCAACGAAAGAACCAGCAGGCCCAGCAGCGCGCTTTGTCTCCATTTATCGCTATATAAGAAGGACATGTTCGCGGTCTCCTTTGAACTCTTTTCTTCATTATAATGGATATTAGAATTTATTTACAAAAGATGAAATGAAATCTAGTCTTTTTTGGCGTTGGCTCCGCATTACCTTAAACCCCGCAAAATATTTTCCCCCGCCCGCCGCTCTCTACCCTCTTCTATTCCGATGAACCCTTACATAGATTTGAAAACAACTTGAAAATTGACGCTTGACGTTTAGGAGATCCGGTAGTACGATACATATCATTAATCCCGACTAAACTTATGAGCATTGAGGGGGAACAGGCTCCATGAATAACAACTTGATCAAAGCTTTCGAGACCAACTGGATTTCCCTGGTTGTTTCTCTGGTTATTATCGGCTTTCTTTATTTCTTAGCCAAAAAACGCGTCAGCTTCGGCTACCGCGTCCTGATCGGTCTTGGTATCGGTCTTATCGTAGGGTTCATCTTCAATACCTACAAAATCGACGCGAAAAGCGTCAGCACGATCGGTACGATCTACGTCAATCTCATCAAAATGATGGTGATTCCGCTCGTAGTCGTGCTCGTCATCAACAGCATCGCCGGTCTTTCCAACCTCGGACAGCTCCGCAAAATCGGGCTGAAAACGATCGGACTGTTCCTCGCGACCACCGGTATCGCCGCCTTGATCGGGCTGCTTGTCGCACTCGTGTTCGATCCGGGTTCCGGCATTCCGCAAGGCACGCTTAAAGATTTCAAACCGAAAGAAATCCCGACGTTCTCCCAGGTTATCCTGGATCTCGTCCCGTCGAATCCTTTCAATGAAATGGCGACCGGCAAAGTCGTTCCGGTTCTGGTCTTCGCGATCTTCGTCGCCGTTGCCATCGTCCATATCGGTTCCAAGAAACCCGACGCAGTCAAGCCCGTGAAGGACCTGATCGCTTCGCTGGCTCAAGTGCTTCACCAAGTGATCAAGTACGTCATCCGCCTGACTCCATACGGCGTATATGCGCTGATCGCAGCTATGGCCGCCAAATACGGCGTGGATACCTTGAAGCCGCTGATCATGCTCATTCTGGCCACGTACACGGCCCTTCTGCTTCACTTCATCATTACGTTCGGCGGTCTGGTTACGTTCGTAGCCAAGGTCAACCCGTTCAAGTTCTTCCGCAAGGCTTACCCGACGATCGCCGTTGCTTTCACGACCCGCAGCAGCTACGCGACACTCCCGGTTAACCTGGAAGTCCTGACGAAAAGACTGCGCGTATCTCCGCGTATCGCCAGCTTCGTGGCTCCGCTCGGCGCGACGATCAACATGAACGGCTGCGGCGGCGTATGGCCCGCTGTCGTTGCGATCTTCGTCGCAGGCGTCTACCACATTCCGCTGACCGTGTCCGATTACATTCTGATCGTGCTCGTCAGCATGATCTCCTCCGTCGGCGTTGCCGGCGTACCCGGACCGGCTGCCATCTCGACGACGGTCGTTCTGACCGCTCTCGGTCTGCCGCTCGAAGGTCTGGGCCTGACCCTGGCTATCGACGCCATCGTCGACATGGGCCGCACGGCGGTAAACGCGACGGGTACTACGGTATCCACGCTGATCGTCGCCAACTCCGAAGGCGAATTCGACCGCGCGTCCTTTGACCGCGACGAAGAAGACGAATTGGAACTGAACCCGGCTTAAGCGGGACGTTAATGAAGGGCAGACTCCGGTCTGCTCTTTTTTTTTTGCCCCTTTCGCATCAAATCGAGAGAGGACGCCCTCCGCCCGGTTCTTTTTTGTCCCCCTATGTTCCTCTTGGCCGCTTGCAAAACCCGCCCGGTGTTGTTAACATCGTAATTCCCTGTTTAAATATACAAAAGAGGGAGCCTTCGACCGATAATGGGTATGTCTGGGAGGCAGCTAAGCAATACTAACATCAACTCTGTATAGAGACAGGAGACACAGAACCGCTTATGAGAAAAATTGGGTCCATCTACGCCCGTGACATCCGAAACATCGCGACCAATTGGGTGGCCGCTGTCATTATTTTGGGACTTGTATTTCTGCCCTCGCTTTACGCGTGGTTTAATATCGAAGCTTCTTGGGATCCGTACGGTCAGACCGGGGGCATTGCCATCGCGGTCGCCAATAACGACGAGGGGGCCACGCTGCGCGGCAAGCAGTTGAATCTGGGGAACGAAATCGTAGCCTCGCTCAAAAAAAACGAAAAGATCGGCTGGACCTTCGTCGACGAGAAAGAAGCGATGAAAGGCGTCAACCACGGGGAGTATTACGCCAGCATTATCATTCCCGCCGATTTTTCCGCCAAAATCGCTACCGTGCTGACCGATGATCCGCAAAAAGCGGACATTCTCTACTACGTGAACGAGAAAATCAACGCCGTCTCGCCGAAAATCACGTCCAAAGGGGCCACGGGCGTCATTGACGAGGTCAGCCGCAACTTTATCAAAGTGGCAAACGGAACGATCTTTCAGATCTTCAATGAGATCGGCGTCGAGCTCCAAAATGAATTGCCGACAATCGAGAAAGTGAAAACGCTCGTTTTCAAACTCGAAACGATGTTCCCGGAGCTCAATCAGGCTGTCGGCGTTGCACTTGAAGATGTACATAAGTCGAATGACATTGTAAAAAAAGCGCAGGATAACCTGCCGATCGTGACCCAGCTTGCCAAGGACGGAGAAGCATTCACCAACAAGCTGGGCGACTTCCTCGGCAAAGGCTCGGAAGCCGTCGAAGCGCTCGGTCCGAACATCAAGCAGGACCTCCTGCTGCTCCAGCAGACGGCAACGGCCACGCAGGAGCTGACCGGCATTCTGAAGGACGCCAACTTCGACCCAGCCGTCGCCAAGGCCGCGATCGACCGGGTTTCGCAGCGTCTCACGGTTGCGGTCGATGTGACGGACCGGATGATCGGCTTGTTCGAACAGCTGAACAAGTACACCGGCGGCAAAGTGATGCCGCTGGTGATCGACCGGCTGAAGTCGGTCAAGGACCGCTTCCAGCAGCAGCTGACCACGGTCGGCAAGATCAGGGACGCGATCGACAAAGGCGAGAAACCGGCGCAGGAGCTGGTCGACAACCTGAACCGTCTCTCGAAGGAAGCGGCCGGCTTCATCGGCGACATTCTGGGCCGGTACGACAGCGAAATCCAGCCGCAGATTCTCCAGGGAATCTCCAAGGCGAAGAAGACCGCCCAGAACGCCCATACCGTGCTGAGCGAAGCCGTCAAAAGCATCCCCGATCTGCAGAAAATTCTCGGGGATGCGGCGAAAGGACTGGCTGTCGGGGACAAGGAGCTCAAAGAGATCCAGGCCCGTCTGCCGGAGGTAGAGACGAGAATCAAGGATCTGGCCGATAAAATCCGCGCCTTCGAGAAGGAAGGTAGCCTGACGGAACTGATCGACCTTCTGAAAAACAACTTTGAGAAGGAAAGCGAGTTCTTCTCGGAGCCGGTACAGCTCAAAGAAAACAAGCTCTTCCCGATTCCCAATTACGGTTCGGCCATGTCGCCGTTCTTTACGACGCTTTCCCTGTGGGTAGGCGCTCTGCTTCTCGTGTCGCTGCTGACGGTAGACGTGCACGAGCCGGGCTACAAGAGCTACCAGGTATTTTTCGGCCGCTATTTGACGTTCGGTACGCTGGCCGTTATGCAGTCGCTGATGGTCACGCTGGGTGATATGTTCATCCTGAAAACCTATGTTGTCGACAAACTGTGGTTTGTCCTGTTCGGAATGGTGCTCAGCGCGGTCTTTATGCTCATTGTGTACACGCTCGTCTCCGTATTCGGCAATGTCGGCAAAGCGATGGCCATCGTGCTTCTCGTGCTGCAGTTGGCAGGTTCCGGGGGGACGTTCCCGATCCAGGTGACCCCTCCGTTCTTCCAGGCGATCCACCCTTATCTGCCCTTCACGTACGGGATCAGCATGATGCGGGAAGCCGTCGGAGGCATCCTTTGGGACATCATTATGGAAGACCTGGTCATGATGGCTATCTACATCGGAATTACCCTGTTGATCGGACTTGCGCTTAAAAAAGTGATCAACAAATCCAGCGCCAAATTCGTGAGCCGCGCCAAAGAAAGCAAGCTTATTCATTAGAAGCGGGACCTGCCTTCGGGCAGGTCTTTTTTTTCACATTTTTTCACATGTATACCCGCGACAGTTCATTTTCAAGGATTCTGTCCATTGACCCGTTTCGGAAATGGTCGTACACTAATCATTAGTCGACTAACTAATAAAGGAAGGAACGGAAGCCATCATGGATATTTACCAATCGGATTCCATCATGCAGATCTTGTCTCGGGTATTCAAGCTTCACCGCCGTCACCTGCACGAGCTGCTGCAGAATTACGAGGTTTACCCGGGGCAGCCGCCTCTGCTGATCCGCTTGTCCGAGAGAGACGGCCAGAGCCAGCACGAACTGGCCGCTCAAATGCGCGTAAAGCCCGCCACGCTTACCGTCATGATTACCCGGATGGAGAAAACCGGACTTCTCCGGCGCGGAGCCGACAGCAAGGACCAGCGGGTATCGCGTGTCTATCTGACCGATAAAGGGCATCAGGCAACGACCGCCGTGAAACAAGCCCTCCGCGAAATCGAGGAAACGTGCCTGAAGGGCTTTCTGACGGAAGAGAAGCTTCTTTTCCGCCGCCTCTTGCTCCAAATGTATGAAAACCTGAAAGATATCGAGGAACAAATCGATTAGCCGGCAAATTAAAAGGAGGTGACCGCTCTGTTAGCTTTGAGCCGATATTTAAAACCTTACTGGAAAGCGGCCGTTCTCGCTCCGCTTCTGATGCTTCTTGAAGTCTACATGGACCTGCTCCAGCCCAGGCTGATGGCCGACATCGTCAATCAAGGCGTAGCGGCCGGGGATCTCGCCACGATAAGAAACACCGGGCTGCTTATGCTCGGCGTGGCTTTGGTCGGTCTGATCGGCGGGGCCGGATGCACCGTATACTCCAGCATCGCTTCGCAAAATTTCGGCGCCGATCTGCGGGACGATCTTTTCCGGAAAACCCAGACATTTTCTTTCCGGAATCTGGACAAGTTCAAATCGGGGTCGCTCATTACGCGGCTGACCGGAGACATCGTACAGGTCCAGACTCTGGTTCAGATGACCCTGCGGGTCCTCGTCAGGGCGCCTTTTCTCGCCATAGGCGGCGTCATTATGTCGTTTATGCTGAATCCGCGGCTTGCTTTGATCCTGGCCGCGGCCATTCCCGTTCTTTTTCTCGTGCTGTATTTGCTCATCCGCGTGTCCCAACCCCTCTTCTTAAAGGTTCAGGAAAAACTCGATCGGGTGAATACGGTCCTTCAGGAAAATCTGAGCGGAATCCGTGTGGTGAAGGCTTTCGTACGTTCCGATTTCGAGCGCAAACGCTTCGGCGAAGCAAACCGGGATTTCACGGATATCGCCCTGAAGGCGGCGCGGACGATCGCTTTGAACGCCCCCATTATGACGTTCATCATGAACGTCAGTCTGGTAGCCGTGCTCTGGTACGGCGGCGCCCAGACTTGGAATCTTTCTTTTCCCGTGGGAGATCTTATCGCCTTTCTCAACTATGTAACCCAGGTTCTCACTTCCCTGCTTACCGTAGGCATGATGATGATGTTTGTTACGAGAGCGAGAGCTTCCGCCGGGCGTATCAATGAAGTGCTCGAAGCAGAGCCGGAAATCGCGGACAAACCGGGCGCTTCCGCTAATGCCATCGGTGCGGGCCATATCGTCTTCGACCGCGTTTCTTTCGCTTACGACGAAGACGGCAAAGAGCTCGCCCTGAGAGACATCAGCTTCACGGTCGAACCGGGCCAAACGCTGGCCATTCTGGGCGCGACGGGTTCCGGCAAAACCTCCCTCGTCCATCTCATTCCGCGGTTGTACGACCCGGCGGCCGGACGTGTCCTTATTGACGGAACGGACGTGAAGGACATCGCTCTGGCGCACCTGCGCAGCCGTGTAGGCATGGTCCTCCAACAGGCTATTCTGTTCAGCGGCACCATCCGCGAAAATATTTCCTACGGCAAGCCGGACGCCACGCAGGAGGAAATCGAAGCGGCAGCCCGCGCAGCCGAGATTCATGCGTTTATCGCCGGTCTGCCGGAAGGCTATGACACCCTGCTCGGCCAGAGAGGCGTCAATCTCTCCGGAGGACAGAAGCAGCGCATCTCGATCGCCCGCGCCCTGCTGGTCCGGCCGGCGGTTCTCATCCTCGACGATTCCACGAGCGCGGTGGACCTGGCGACCGAAGCCCGCATCCAGCAGGCGCTGAAAGAGCGGATGGCGCACAGTACGTGCCTGCTTATCGCACAGCGCATCTCGTCGGTCGTCGACGCCGATCAGATTCTTGTGCTGGAAGACGGCCGTATCGCCGCCAGGGGCACGCACGCCGAGCTGCTGGCGGGAAGCCCCGTTTACCGGGACATTTACAAATCCCAACAGGGAAGGGAGGAAGTCATCCATGGCGCATAAACCCCAAGACAACGGTTCCTCCGCACCGGAACCCCCGATGGGCCTAGGCGGTCCTGCCGGCCGGGGTCCGGGTCCCGGGGGCCCGCGCATGACGCAGAAAGTACGCGCCAAGAACACGGGCGCTACGCTCGGCAGGCTGAGCCGGTATCTCGGACGCCAGCGCAAGGGACTGGCCGCGGTCGTCCTGCTGACCGTGCTCAGTGCCGGTGCCGGGCTGATCGCCCCTTACCTGCTCGGACGGGCCGTCGATGACTACATTCTCCCGCGGGATTACAGTGGCCTTCTGAAACTCTGCCTTCTTCTGCTCGGCATTTATCTGTTCAGCTCCGTGATGACCTGGTTTCAGACGTACGTTATGGCCGCCGTCTCTCAACGCACGGTGCAGAATCTGCGCCATGACTTATTCTCCCATCTGCAGAAGCTGCCGCTGAATTTCTTCGATAGCCGGACGCACGGAGAGCTGATGAGCCGCACGACCAACGATATCGAGAACGTCTCGAACACGTTAAATCAAAGTGTCATTCAGCTCATGACCAGCGTGATTACGATTGCAGGCTCGCTTGTGCTTATGCTGACCATGAACATCTGGCTCACGCTGGTCACGCTTCTTTCCGTGCCGGTGACCATTTATTTAACCGGACAGATCTCCCGGCGGACCCGTACCCATTTCAAGGGCCAGCAGAAAAGCCTGGGCGAGCTGAACGGATTTATCCAGGAAACGATATCGGGCCAGAAAGTGGTTCAAGTGCTGCGCCGGGAACGCCAGACAGCCGCCCGTTTCAAGGAGATCAACGACGAGCTGCGGGAAGCCGGGACGAAGGCTCAGATCTATTCGGGCATGGTAGGCCCCTTCAACAACGTGGTCAACAACTTCAGCTTCGCTCTTATCGCCGCAATCGGCGGATGGCTCGTGATCAGCGGCTGGACGACTCTCGGGGTCATTGTCAGCTTCCTGAATTATTCCAAGCAGTTCACGCGCCCGATCAACGATCTGGCGAATCAGTACAATCTGATCCAGTCCGGGATTGCCGGCGCCGAGCGGGTATTCGAAGTGCTCGATGCGACAACGGAGTATCCGGACACCCCGCAGCAGAAAAAGGGCAGCTCCGCTGAGGGCCGTCCTTTGAATGTGGCGGGTGAAGTTGTTTTTGAGGATGTCTCCTTCTCTTACAAGCCGGGTTCCCCTATTCTTACGGATATCTCCTTTACCGCGAAGCCGGGGGATACGATTGCTCTTGTAGGACCGACCGGAGCCGGCAAAACGACTATCGTCAACCTGCTCACCCGGTTCTATGAGATTGACGGAGGGGAGATCCGGATCGACGGAACCGATATCCGGGAGCTCGACAAGGACAGCCTCCGCGGCCAGCTCGGTATCGTTCTCCAGGACGCCTACCTGTTCTCGGATACACTCCGCGAGAACATCCGGTACGGGCGGCTGGACGCCACCGACGAGGAAGTAGAGGCTGCGGCCAGACTGGCGAACGCCGACAGCTTCATCCGCAAGCTTCCTCAAGGCTACGGCACGCTGATGTCCTCCGAAGGCGGCAATCTCAGCCACGGCCAGCGGCAGCTGATCACGATTGCCCGCGCCATTCTCGCCGATCCGGCCGTCCTCGTTCTGGACGAAGCTACCAGCAGCGTCGATACCCGGACGGAGATGCATATCCAGGAGGCGATGAACCTGCTGATGAAAGGGCGGACCAGCTTCGTCATTGCGCACCGTCTCAGTACGATACGCGACGCCGATCTTATCCTCGTCTTGAACGGAGGAAAGATTCTCGAGCGCGGAACGCACGAAGAGCTTTTGGCCGCCGGAGGGTTCTATTACGAGCTGTACAGCAGCCAATTCCGCGACGTGGTGTAACCCGCAAGCACGACAAACAAACCTCCGGCTCACTTATGGAAGTGAGACCGGAGGTTTTTTCGCGGGGCCAAGTTAACAATAAAAAGCCCCCGCAGCCGCGGTCATTCTCGTCCCCTCATGGGGTTACTTGAATGATGGCGGCCGTGGAGGCCGGTTTAAGCTTCCATGCAGCAATCGAACTCTTTACGCAAGCCCTTAATCGGCAGCTGAATGCTTTCAGACATGTATCGGTTAAGGTCTGACTTGCCGTTAATCGTCTATACGCACCACTTCGAGCTTCAGGTAACGGTTCTTCTCCCGCTCCAGCACCGTAAATTTCACGTTCTCATAGGTCAGGGATTCTCCTTCGGCGAGGTCGTCGCGATGACCGTACAGCCATCCGCCGATGGTATCCCATCTTTCGGTTTCAAGCTCCACAAGCAGTCGGTCGTTCACGATAGGAACGGACACTTTACCGTCCAATACGAGGTGCCCCTCGCCTTTTACCAGAATCTCCGGCTCTTCCTTCATATCGAATTCGTCACGGATTTCGCCGACGATTTCCTCCAGAATGTCCTCGATGGTAACCATACCCGAGGTGCCGCCGTATTCATCGATAAGAATCGCGATATGCGTGCCTTCTTTCTGCATCCTTTTCAAGAGCGCATTGACGGGAATCACCTCGGAAACCGCCATAACCGGCTGAATCAGCGTAGTGACATCAAGCTCCTCGTCATCCTCGTAAGCCAGGAAGAATTTCTTCGTATTCACAATCCCGATGACGTTATCCTTGCTCTCTTCGACAACGGGAAAACGGGTATACTGCTGTTCTTTGATAATCGCCAGGTTCTCTTCCCGGGTCTTATTCGCGTACAGACAGATCATATCGGTGCGGGGCACCATAATATCTTTGGCAAGCATATTGTCAAAAGCAAAGATCCGGCTGACGTAGCCGTACTCGGCCTGGTTAATTTTACCGCTTTCAAAACTTTCGTTAATAATAATCTGAAGTTCTTCTTCCGAGTGCGCTTCTTCATGCTCCGTTGCCGGCTTAATGCCGAATAGCTTGACAAGCTGGTTGGCGGAACCGTTCAGCACCCAGATAAAAGGATACATGACTTTGTTAAACCAGATGATCGGACGTGCGGTAAGCAGCGCCACAGCCTCTGTTTTGCGGATAGCGATCGTTTTCGGAGCCAACTCGCCGATTACGACGTGAAGGAAGGTGATCATAATGAAGGCGATAAGAAACGAAAGCAGTCCGGTTAACGATTCGTGCAGATGCAAGGATTCGAAAACGGGATGCAAAATTTTCTCGACCGTCGGTTCACCCAACCAGCCTAAACCCAGAGACGTAATGGTAATGCCGAGCTGACACGCGGACAAATATCCGTCCAGATTGGTAAGCACCTGCTTCACGGCCCTCGCGTTGCTTTTGCCTTCGGCGATCAACTGATCCACCCGGCTGCCCCGGAGCCGTACGACGGCGAATTCCACTGCCACGAAAAACGCGGAGAGTCCAATCAATAAGGCAATCATAAAAAGGTTTAACAAATAACTGTCACTTTCCATTTCGGTAATCTACTCCCTTAATATAAAGATAACCATTCCTTACGTGGACTCCAGGCTTATGGTTTCATTTCTCGGACCTAAAAAAACGGATTTTTTCCGCCAATATATTGAAGTCCGGAAGCTGGACAAAACCTTCTGGAAAGTTATAGGATGAATAGGAATGACTTCAAGATAGAGAAACGTTATTTCGATAAAGGATTGGTTTAAAGATGAAAAAACAGGTTTTTATGCTGACCTCTGCGCTTATTCTGCTTGCGGGCTGCGATAGTACGGGCACGGGAGAGAAAATTGAAACCGCGGGGACTCCGGTTTCTACGGCCGTAACGCCCTCGCCCGGGACGGGCGAAACGTCTGCACCCGTTACGCCATCATCCCGCATTGCAGGCACTACTGCGCCCACCCCAAAGCCTGTGGAGCTTCCATTCGTCACCCCGGTGTCTTCCATCCCGGCGAAACCTCCGACTCAAGAGGAAAAGGGCAAGTCCGGAACACTTGCGGACGCCAGCGGATCTATAGGCGGCGATGGTATGGCGGCCTTCGATTTTAAAGCCGGGGACGGCTTTCAGTTTTATCTGGAGAACAAAGGCACCCAACGCCTGTTTTATCGCGTGAACTATCCGAACGGGCAAAATCAGGTAGAGAGGACGATTCTTCAACCCGGAGAGTCCCATTCTTTTACTTATCAGAAAAGCAGCCCGGACCTGCCTGGAGTACACGGAGTCTATACGGTGTACATGTACAATGATGACGGATCAACCATCGACTACGCGCTGGTCGTGCGTATTTTAAATCTATAAAAAGAACCTCCGGACCGCTTGAAGAAAGCGAATTCGGAGGTTCTTTGCGATTAATGCAAGCTGTGTGAAGCCGAATCGGCGCTATAAGAAGCGTCTTCTCCGCGTTCTTTGCGGCCCATAAACGGCCACCAGTTGGCCGGACCGAACATCCGCACCATGACCGGAATAAACAGCGGCAGCATGATGAGCGCGTACAGGAACAGTCCGCACAGCACAATCGTGGCGATCTGCAGCAGGGACATAACGCCCGAAGGCAGCATCGCCGCAAACGTTCCGCCCAGAATGAGGGCGGCGGACATAATGACCGTCCCCATGTTTCTCATCGCTTCCAGAATCGCCTGCTGCGGAGACAGATGGCGGTATTCTTTGAACCGGTCCATGAGGAAAATGCTGTAGTCGATTCCGAGCGCCATTAGCATCACGAAACCGAAGAACGGAACGGCCCAGGAAATCCCGGAGTATCCGAGCATCCGTACGAAAATCACTTCCGTAATCGCCATAGACGTATAATACGTCAGCAGGAGCGAAAGAATCAGATAGATCGGAATGACAATCGAACGGAACAAGACGATCAATATAAGCGCAATCCCGATCAGCATGAGCATCGCGGTACGCGAGTAATCCGCTGCGGAGATGTTTTTCAAGTCGTTGTTCATGCTCGTGACGCCGTCTACGGCATAAGCCGCATTCTGGAGCGGAGTGCCTTTGACGGCGCGTTCCACGGCTGCCGTAAGCTCGCCGGACTGCTCCAGCGTCTCGACTTCGTATGGGTTGCCTTCGAAGATGACTTCGAACTTCGCGATCTTGCGGTCCTTGGACATGTACGCATCCAGCGAAGGCTGGAAGTCCGCTCCGGAGATGACGTCCTGCGGCATAAACCAGCCGCTGATCTGCTTGTTCGGCGCGGCCGACAGCTCCTTCAGGTAGTCCTGAGCGGATTTCAGGCCGCCGGATACCTGCGACAAGCCGTTTACGCTCTTGTCGAGGCCGCCCGTCAGCTCGCCGAGCTGGCCGTTCAGTTGGGCGAAGCCCTGCTGAAGCTCTTTCTGCCCGCTGCTCAGCTTGTCGAAGCCCTTGGTCAGCTCGGGCAGCTTCGCGACGATCCGGCCCTGGCCGTCGGCCGCCTGATCAATGCCGGCCTGCAGCTTGGCGATGCCGTCGGAGAGCTGAGCCAGCCCCTGCGCCAGCGCGGCCTGGCCGCCTGCGGCTTTCTCGAAGCCGGCGTTGGCCTGCTGAAGGCCCTGGCTGGCACCGGCAAGCTGCTGGTTCAGCTGCTTCAGCCCTTCGTCGAGCTGCGCCGCGCCCGTCTGAAGCTGGGTCACCGCGCCCTGCGTCTTGAGGAAGTCGGGGTCCGACTTCAGCTCGGGGTACTTCTGCGCGAGGCCGCCCAGCCCCTGGCCGACATCGCCGAGCCCTTGGGCCAGGCCGGAAGCCTGCGAGGCGACGTCGCCGTAAGCTTGGGTCAGCTGGCCGAGACCGCCGCCGACCTGCTTGTAACCGGCAAGCAGGTCACTGCTCGCCGCGGCGAGCTGATCCGCGCTTGCCTTGGCCTGCGCGAGCCCCGCGCGGAGCTCGCCCGCACCGGCGGAACCGCTGCGCAGGCCCGCCTCGAGACGCTCCAGCCCGTCGCCGAGCTGCACAACGCCCGTCTTGAGTGCGTTCGTGCCGTCCACGAGCTGCTTCGCGCCGCTCACGGCCTCGTTGAGCTTAGGCGCATTGGCGCTTAGCGCGCCGCTCGCTTCGGAGAGGCCTTTGCCGATCTCTCCGAGGCCGTCGCCGCTTTGGCCGAGGCCGCCCTCAAGCTTGTCGACCTGGGTGGCTACCTGCAGATCGTCAAGCGCTTCTCCCGTCGGGCGGGTTACGCTGCGGACGTTCTTGACGCCGTCTACCTTCGCCAGCTCGCGCGTGATCTGTTCGACGGCCGCCAGCCCTTCCGAGTTGTCGAGCGGCTTGTCGGTTTTCACGACGACGGTCGAAGGAAGCGTATCTCCGGGGCCGAAGCTGGAGGAGATCAGGTTAAACGCTTTGACCGAATCGTATTTCTCCCCGATTTCATCCAGGGAGTTAAAGGAAGTCGATCCCTTGTACGCGACCAAGAAAGGAACGATAATGACCGCGAGAATCACTAGGGACCAAAGCGGTTTTTTTAACGAAAAAGAACCTACGGCACCCCACAGGCGGCTCGGTTTATGCTCCAGGGAGCCTTTAGCCGGCCAGAAAATCACTTTGCCCAGAACGGCCATAAAGAACGGCACGAGCGTGACCAGCGCAAGCAGCATCACGGCCACGCCGACCGCCACGGCAACCGCCGATCGGTACAGGACGAAGGTCGAGAAGCCGATGGAAGCGAACCCGACCAGGACCGCCAGACCCGAGAAAAATACAGTCCGTCCCGCCGTCCGGTACGTGGCGAGAATCGCCTCCGTTTTATCTCCCGAATGGGCAAGCTCTTCCTTAAACCGGGAAATGAGCAGAATGCAGTAGTCCGTCCCGATCCCGAATAAGACGGCGACCAGGAATATCTGCGTAAAGTTCGACAGCGGAAAATCCGCAACCTTCACAAGAAAAGCCACGACGGATTGCGAGACCAGATAGCTGAAGCCCACCGTCAAAAGCGGAATAAAAGGCGCTACCGCCGAGCGGAATACGACAAAGAGGATGGCCAGAATGAAAATAACGGTGATGTACTCCGTTTTCTTAAGCCCATCCTGCGAGCTTGCCATGACATCCTCTTGGATCAGCCAGTTCCCGGTGAAATAGTGCTCCACCTTAACGTCGGAAACCGTGCCGTACAGCGCATTGCGGATTTCTTTGGCTTCCCGGCCGTCTTTGGCCGTATTCACCAGCACGAGCACGGTTTTCCCGTCCGCGGATACCATCTGCTTTTCCAGTTCCTTCTTGTCAAAATGCGTCATCACGCTTGTAACGCCGGCGGAATCCTTGGCGTTCTTGAGCTTGTCGACTCCCCGCTTGACTTCGTCAAGCTGAGCTTGCGTCAGTTTCTCCGTGCCGTGAAAGACCAGCACCGACGATTGCTCACCCTCGGCTTCCGGAGAGCCTTTCTTCATTTCCTCGATCAATTTGGACGCCTTCGTGGAAGAATACCCTTCCGGTACGGTAATCTGGCCTTTCTCCCGGACCAGCGATTCCATGTTCGGCGCAGTGAGCATCAGCCCCGCCGCTACGGCGATCCACAGCACCAATACGAGCCATCTGAGCTTCAATACGGTTCTCATCCCTTGTGTCTGCTCCCCTCATCCGTCTGCATTAAGACGTTCGCAAGTTTTTCAAAGGTCTCTATAAAAGCTATTGCTTCCTGCCCGTCAAAATGTTTGATAACGCCGGCCAGCAGCTCCTGAATGCGGAGCCGCATTTCGTTCACGGCCGCGGTTCCCTTGTCCGTCAGCGCCAAATAAGTCACTCTGCGGTCCTTGTCGTCCGGCAGCCGGGTAATAAGTTCCTTGTCGACAAGACGGGTGATAATCGCCGTAATGGAGCTTTTGCCCACGCAAAAAATTTCCGCCAGCTCAGAGGAGGTGCATTGGCCCCGTCTCTGCAAATAACGGAGGGTGGCGTACTGCTCCTGCGTCAGCTCCTCCGGCATCCGGTCCTTGATCATGGCGTTGAGCCGCCGGTTCACCGTAAAAATCGTGCTTTCGTAACGGTCGATAATCTGTGACAGTAAGGTTTCGTCCATAATAACCCCTTTCGATGTTCATGCTGTGCCTTCTATATAGTTCTATTATCATATAGTTCTACTATAGAATTATTCGATGAAAGAACTATAACAAATATTGCCTGCTCCGTCAACAAAAGCCGGTGAAAGGACGGCCCCGGGTGTCTCCTTTATTTTAGCCAAGCAAAAAAAGACTCCTCACCCGTAAGGCAGCTATCGTTCGATAGGCCCTTTCGTCAAGGAGTCTCTTCTGCTTTTATTTGATAAGATCAATCCGTTTCCGTTCTATCAACGTACAAGCTCGGGAGTTTTCTCGTCAATCGGCACAGTCGCGTCATGCAGATCCCGCTCCAGCTCCGCCGTATAAGCGGCGCGCTGCTCTTCCGTCCAGTTGAACCGGGATGCCATGTAATGGATCACCGGTTCTTTCCAAGCTCTCACCCACTTGATGTTGAAAAACACCGCGCCCGTCCGGCGGACGAAGAAGTCGGAAGGCTTGACGGTCATCTCCTGCTCGATGGAATACACGAGCGAACCGAACAGCGAGGCCGGCATCCGGAACGTCTCCGCTTCTCCCCGCTTCGTTTCGATCAGACGATACACCTTGTCGATGTTGGAGCCGTAGCGCTGGGCAAGCAGACGGGCTTCCATCACCGTCAGGCCGATCTTCTGCCCGTCCGCGACTTTCTGCTCCACGAACTGCGGGTAGCGGGCGGACCCGCCTACATCGCCTCCCGAGATGGGGAGCGTTCTCGTCTGGCATTCGGACACCTGAATGCCGCCCTCTTCCTGAAGCTGGCGGACGACCAGGTCCACGACGGTTTCGGCCATTTTCCGGTATCCGGTCAGTTTACCGCCCGCAATGGAGATCAAGCCGGAGTCCGAAACGAAAATTTCGTCCTTGCGCGAGATCTCCGACGGGTCCTTGCCCTCCTGGTGAATGAGCGGACGGAGACCGGCCCAGCTGGATTCGACGTCCTGCTCGGTCAGCCGGAGGCTCGGGAACATCTCGTTAGCCGCACGGATGATATACGTCCGGTCTTCCGTGGTCATGACCGGATGAGCGATATCCTCCTTATAGTTCGTATCGGTCGTGCCGATGTAGGTTTTGCCGTCTCTCGGAATGGCGAACAGCATACGGCCGTCCGGCGTGTCAAAGTAAATCGCCTGCCGCAGCGGGAACCGCTCCCCGTCGAAGACAAGGTGGACGCCTTTCGTCAGACGGAGCGTCTTCCCTTTCTTCGAGCCGTCGCGCTCGCGGAGAGTGTCCACCCACGGTCCGGCCGCATTGACGATCCGCTTCGCCCGGATCAGGTGCGTTTCGCCGGACAGCTGGTCGGCCACGCGTACGCCGGTCACCCGTCCGTTCTCGTACTCGAAAGCTTCCACTTTCGCATAGGACACGGCCTGCACGCCGAAATCGACGGCTTTCTTCATCACTTCGATCGTCAGACGCGCATCGTCCGTGCGGTATTCGACGTAGTAGCCGCCGCCTTTCAGATGCTTCTCCTTGAGCAGCGGCTCTTTATCCAGCGTTTCCTGCGGGCTCAGCATGCTGCGGCGCTCGCTCTTCTTCACGCCGGCCAGGAAATCGTACACCCGCAGGCCGATGGATGTCGAGAAAGCCCCAAACGTTCCGCCCTGATAGAAGGGCAGCAGCATCCATTCGGGCGTCGTTACATGCGGGCCGTTCTCGTATACGATGGCCCGCTCCTTGCCGACTTCCGCCACAACCTTGACTTCCAGCTGCTTCAGGTAACGCAGCCCTCCGTGGACAAGCTTGGTCGAGCGGCTCGACGTGCCCTGCGCGAAGTCCTGCATATCGACCAGCGCCGTTTTCAGTCCCCGGGACTGGGCATCGAGTGCAATCCCTGCGCCCGTAATGCCTCCGCCGATCACGAGCACGTCAAATATCCGGTCTTCCATTCTCCATAGGCTTTCTTTTCTTGTATCTCCCGAAAAAGCTGTTTCCATGTTGCTCTCCCCTCTGAGATATACAAAAAAACCACAAACATGCCGGCTACGTCCTGGACGTAACGGCTGTCGTGGTTTCTCCTGATCTCCAACCAAATGTATGAACTTATGTGATCATTTTACCATATTCCATCCGAACTTGAAAGCAATACGGCCAAAACGGGCTCACGCCTGATAGTGTTTCCAGAGCGAGCTGTCCGAGGTCGTCACGGCCGTGGCGCCCGCCTCCAGCGCGTTCTCGACATCGCTTACGGTCCGGATCAAGCCTCCGGCAACGATAGGGATGCCGGTAGCTTCGCCGACCTCCTTGATGATGTGGGGCATGACCCCCGGGAGGACTTCGATGTAATCCGGCTTCGTCCTCTCCAGAAGCGTGTAGCTTTTGCGAAGGGCGCTGGAGTCGAGGAGAAAGAGCCGCTGGATCGCCAGCAGTCCGTTCTCCTTCGTCTTCATGATGACGCTCGCACGCGTCGAAATCAGCCCGGTGGGCTTGATGTATTGGCAGAGGTACTCCGTCGCGTACTCGTCGTTCTTCAGCCCTTCCACAAGATCCACATGCAGAAGCGGCTTTTTGCCGTGGGATTTCGCCAGGTCCACAAGGCTTTTCAGCATGCCGATATGGCAGTCGAGCAGCACGATGTACTGGAACGGAGACGTCAGCAGCTTCTCCAGATCCTTGATTTTGCGAACAGCGGGCAGAACCCTCTGGTTGTTAAACGACATGGGCTTAACTCCTTTACTGCGGACTTACGAGCTGATCGTTTCGACCTCAACGGCCACCACGTCCGTGATGTGTTTGATCTTGGAATAAATGACCGTGGTCCGGTGCTTCTCCGGCGCGGAGACGACCAGTTGGATTTGCCTCAGTTCATCCTTCAAGTCCTTGATTTTGATGTGCTTCACTTTCAGGAACTCCTGATGAAGCTCGTCGATGACGTAGGACAGGTCGGCGTTGGGACTTACAATGATGAGAATGGCCAGGTTCCGCTCGCTCAGCTTGCGGGGCCCGAACCATTTGAAGAAGAGCGGAATCAGGTTGATCGCCATAATGATCAGCACGACCGCCGTAGCCGCTTCCTTGTAAAAACCCGCGCCCGCGGCGATGCCGAGCGCCGAAGCCGCCCATACCATCGCCGCGGTGGTCAGGCCGGAAATGATCTCGTTGCTGCGCCGCAGAATAACCCCGGCGCCGATAAAACCGACGCCGCTGATGATCTGCGCGGCCAGACGCATCGGGTCCATATTCGTCGTCCCGGGAATGGCATACTTATGCACGGATTCGATGGACACGATGGTGATAAGACAGCTGGCCACCGAGATGACCATGCTCGTTTTGAGGCCAAGCGGTTTATGCTTGAGCTGGCGATCGATCCCGATAAAGGCACCGAGGATGAGCGCCATAAAAAGCTTTTGAAGAAAAATGTAACTCATGCTGTACTCACTCCGCCGCTCCGCCTTGGAGCCATTCTTTCAACCGTCCGGGAAAATCGGTGATGATCCCCGATACCCCTTTCCCGTTCAATTCCTTAAAATCATGAACCTCGTTCGCTGTGTACGGATAGACTTTCAGCCCGTTCTCCACCGCTTTCGCGACGTCTTCCGCGTCAATCGCACGGAAGTGCGGATGCAGGGAATAAACCTCTACATCGAAGCTTCGCGCGTATGCGGTCGGGTCCAGCAGGTTGTTGGCATACAGCAGGCCGATTTTCGCCTTGGGCTCGATCAGCTTGAGCCGTCTGACGCTTTTGTGATCGAAGGAAGAAGTCACAACGTTGTCGATCCGCCCGCGTTCGCTCAGAAAGTCCGCCAGCTTCTGTTCCATGCCGTTGCCGGGCGCCTTAATTTCGATGTTGATCATGACCGAGGCGGGCACCAGGTCGAAGACTTCCGCCAGTGTAGGCACTTTTTCCCCTTTGTAAGCTTCCGAGTACCAGGAGCCGGCGTCGGCTTCTTTAATCTCGGCCAGTGTTTTCTCCGCGACGGCTCCCTTTCTGTCCGTGGTCCGGTCCAACGTATGGTCGTGGATAACGATCAGTTCCCCGTCGGCAGACAGATGGACGTCAAGCTCAATACCTTCACAGCCCTGCTCAAGTCCCAGCTTGAAAGCGCCGAGCGTATTTTCGGGCGACATGCCTTTGGCCCCGCGATGCGCGATAATCATCGGTTTGTTTGCTGTCATGATAATTCCCTACTCCCTCCGAAGCGTCGTTGTGATGGAATCTGTGGACGTAATCCGCCGTCTTCCTAAGTGTACTTCTCTTTCCCGGATAAAATATCCTCTCGCGGGCAATTCCATACGGCTTTACAAAATCGTTAAGCTGCCTGCGGCGAATAGAAAAAACACATAAGCCACCTGTCGCTAGACAAGCAACTTATGTGAGTCTCCTGTTCTCCGTCACATAGTATTAACTTGTACCCTATCATAGTTCGGTCCGCTTCATCTGTCAACGGATTTCCGGCCTATTTTTAACAAAGAAATGGAAATCCAGCAGGCTGTATCCGGTCTTTTATTTGACGGTTTTGTTGTACTTCTCGATCTTCGACGTGATGTCCTTCGCGGCCGCATCCAAGGCGTCCTTCGGAGACTTTTTGTTGTTCAGCACTTCCTCGATCGCTCCCTCGACAATCTGTCTGGCTTCCGGGAATACGCCCATGACGGCGCCCTGGGTAGCCGTGTTCAGCTTCGTCTGGTGCAGCTGGTCGACAGCGGTCTGGAACTGCGGGAAGCTTTTCATGTTGTCTTTGACGCTCTGCTCGTCGTACGCCTTCTTCGTGATCGGGAAGTAGCCGGTGTTGATGTGCCAGTACGCCTGCTCTTTAGGCGAAGTCAGGAACTTGATGAAGTCCCAGGTCGCTTTCTGCTCGTCGTCCGCACGGTCGTTCATGATCCACAGGCTCGCCCCGCCTACAACGACGCCTCCGTCTTTGGCGTTGGCCGGTTTCGGCAGGAAGCCGGTTCCGACTTCGAACTTGCCTTTGGAGCTGTCCACAAGGCCCTTCAGGGCTGCCGTGGAATCGAGAATCATGCCGACTTGGCCGGCGGAGAAAGCTTTCTTGGAGTCGTCCGTTTTACGGCCCAGGTTGTTCATCGCTTTGCTGTCCACCATGTTCTTCCACCAGGTCAGCGTCTGGACGCCCGCTTCGGAATTGACGAGCGACTGGGTCGCCAGCTCTTTGCGGCCGTTGTCGTTGTTGATATATTCCGCTCCCTGATTGGCGAAAAATTGCTCCATAAACCAGCCGTAAATCGCGAAGTTACCGCCGGTCGCCTTGCCCGTTTTCGAAATGGCTTCGGCCGCTTTCTGGAACTCTTCGTAGGTGGCCGGCGGCTTTTCCGGGTCGAGTCCGGCCGCTTTAAACAAGTCCTTATTATAGTAGAGAACCGGATTGGACGTGTTGAACGGCATGGAGAACAGCTTGTCGTTAAACGTGTAGTAGCCGGTAATGTTCGGCTCCAGCTGCGTCAGATCGTATTTGTCCGCATCTATGAAATTTTGCATAGGGGTAACCATCTTGGAGTCGATCATGAATCGGCTTCCGATTTCGTACATTTGTACGACGGATGGGCCTTCTTTCGTACCCATCGAAGCTTTCAGCTTGCTGAGCAGGTCGTCATAGGAGCCCTGGAATATCGCTTCCACTTTAATTTTGTCTTGGGAAGCGTTGTAATCGGCCACGAGCTGGTCGACGACTTTCGTGTTGGCTCCGCCCATGGCGTGCCAGAAAACGACTTTCTTCGGTCCGCTGCCGGAGCCGCTGTCCGCGCCTCCTTTGTCGCCCGTACCGGCGGTGTCCGATCCGCCGCAGCCGGCGGAGATGAGCATAACAGCCGTCAATAAAGAAGCAGCCATCCCTTTTTTATTCATAGCTATTTCTTCCCCCTAGTTAAACAAGATTGGTTTGGTTTATTTATGAATCATCCGCCGCCGGAAGACCGGCGGCAGATCAGACATCAGAATGAAGCTCCATCAGCCTTTGACCGCACCCGCCGTAATCCCTCTTACGAGCTGCTTGACGCCCAGCGCGAGCAGCAGGAAGGACGGCAGGAGGACGATGGTGATTCCCGCGAGAATCATGTTCCACGACATGACTTCCGCATGCTGGAGCATGGCGACGCCGATTTGAACGGTCCGCATGGACACCTTGTTCGTGATGAGCAAAGGCCAGAGGTAGCTGTTCCAGTGCGTCAGGAACTCATAGACGGCAAGCGTGGACAAAGCCGGCTTGGAGAGCGGCAGCACGATAGAGAAGAAGTTCCGCCAGTGTCCGCATCCGTCGATCTTCGCCGCATCGAACAATTCGTGCGGCAGTTGGAGGAAGAACTGGCGGAGCAGGAACACGCCGAAGGCCGCCGCCATGAAAGGCACGATCAGGCCCGGATAGCTGTCCATCCATCCCCAAGACTTGATCGTCAGGTAGTTCGGAATGATGGTGACTTCCCACGGGATCATCATGGTGGCCAGGAAAACCATGAACAGGGCATTTTTTCCGGTGAAATTCAGAAAAGAGAACGCGTAAGCCGCCATGGCGGACGTAATAACCTGGCTGACCATAATCGCGGACGACACGATAAAACTGTTCAGAATGAACTGAAAGACCGGAACGTTGTCGATAGCGGCTTTAAAATTCCCCCAGTAAAGCTGGCTCGGCACAATTGCCGGCGGGAACTTGGAAACTTCCTGCTCCGTCATAAACGAAGAGAGCACCGTGAACAGGAGCGGGTACAAGACCACCAGGGCCAGCACGATAAGAAGCAGGTAAAGCAGCGTGTTGTTCAGTCTCCGTGCGATCATTGATAATGCACCTTCTTTTCCAGAACCGTAAACTGCAGAACGGTCAATATCAGAATGATAAAGAAGAGAATGAGCGCCTCGGCGCTACCCGTTCCGAAACGGAAGTTGACGAAGGCTTCCTGGTAGATGGAGTATACGACCACATTCGTCGAGTCCATCGGTCCGCCTTTAGTCAGAATGTTGATTTGTCCGAACGCCTGGAATGCTCCGATCACCGATATGATAAGAGCGAAGAACAGAGTCGGGGACAGCAGCGGCAGAACGATCTGGATGAAGGTGCGCACCGGACCCGATCCGTCGATTTTGGCGCTCTCGTAAATTTCTTCCGGCACCCCCTGCATGCCGCTGGACAGGACGATAAACAGGAAGCCCATGTTCATCCAGACGGTCATGAGGGAAACGGAGATCAGCGCCCACGCGGGATCGGTCAGCCACGGAATGGCCTGAATGTGAACCAGGCTCAGGAAGTAGTTGAGCATGCCGGCCGTAGGGTGAAACAGCAGCAGCCAGATAATCGAGCCCGTACCTACCGAAATGACGAGGGGCAGGGAAAACACGAACTGGAAAATCTTCATCCCTTTCAGCTTGTTGTGTGTAATGGCCGCCAGGAGCAGAGCCCAGATGATACTAGTCGGCACGGTATATAAAATAAAGAGCAGCGTCACTTTCAGATCCGAATAAAACTGGCCCGACTGAAACAAATCGACGAAGTTATCAAACCATACAAATTCAGCGACACGCCCCCTCGGATCGGTGAGCGTCATGCTCAGGTAAACCGATCTCAACATCGGGTAGAACAAAAAGGTGGCGAAAATAATCAGGGACGGCGCCAGAAAGAAATACGCAAGCGCGTTTTCCCGCCATCTTTTCTTTTTTGATAAAACGCTTTCATGACTTGGCAAGCGGCATACCCCTCTCTCTCAATCGTGCTCTGTACCCTACCCGTCCGGAGGTTCATCTGCAGCTTGAACCGGTTCCCGGCTTCACCGATGGGAGTTCTCTTTGAAGGAGCGCATCAGGTAAAACGACGGATAGCCGTTATAATCCGACAGAAAAAAGATTCACATAAATTGCAAGGCCGCCTGGACCTTGCAACTTACGTGAATCTCCACTTCTCCGTCACAAATTATTAACTTATTTCATATCATAAGCGGTAAAATCGGTTATGTCAACGCTTACAGACCATTTTTTTACTAAGAAAAAAACGGAATCATCCTTTAAATAGATAATTCCGTTGCGGTTTATTTCATCATCGGAACGAAATCTATCCCGCAGCCCCCGCTCCTCCCCGTTTCCCGCTACCCCCAAACATCACTTTCTGTCCGGCATATCCGCCCGCAAAAATCAGCAAAGAAATCCAGGGCGATACGGTAAAGACAGGCAGGTAAGGCTTTAACAGCATCCCGGCAGCAGTCACCACTCCGATACTTACGATGTACAGCAGCAGAAAAAGCAGACGAAATTTACGCTCGCTCCCATTAAAGGCGGTTTTATTCATCAGAGCAAGAACCACCTTCACCACAAGGATGGAGTCAACGGCGGCAATAAACAGAAAAGCCGGGCTGACTTCGTTCATTCGCCCGACCCCGGCACCCGCCATTATCGTTAAAAAGCCGGTAACGGCGTAGGCCAGGAACATCCAGGTAAGGGTGATCCAGGGGATCATAACAACCATGCGGAACCGCTCCGCTCGGCCCCGAGAAGGCAGCTGGGAAACAAGATCCTTACAGTATTCGAGAGGATCGGTTCCGAATACGACGCGGGCGCTGCGTCCTTCCTTCTGCGCCTGCAGCAAGTGCTGGAGCATTTCAAGGAGCAGTTCTTCCCCCTGTCTCTCATCGATATCGCTCGTGCGGATATAAACAAGCATGCCTCCGTAGTACTTTTTATTTTCCTCATTGAGCTGCTGCTGCAGCTTGGCATTTTCAGCACTCATTTGACTTGTATTCATCGGGATTGCCCTCCTTCTAAAATGTGATCCACACTCCGCTTCATTGCGCTCCAGTTGTCATGGAACTGAGCCAGCACCTCCCCGCCCGCTTTCGTAAGCCGGTAATATTTCCTTGGAGGGCCTCCGGAACGCGTGTCGGCCTTCATATAGCCCTCAATCCATTTCTCCTTCTGCATGCGGAGCAGTAGCGGATAAATGCTTCCTTCGCTGACATAGTCGAATCCGCTTTCCTGAAGCTTCCGGGACAGTTCGTAACCGTAGACTTCATTCTGCGAGATGATTGCGAGAATACACCCCTCCAGGATCCCCTTTAACATCTGTGTGTACGTAGAAATGTAAATCATCCCCTCAATCCGCACTTATTCATTGCGCATCTAACTAACTTGCATTACAATATAGTAACCCAGAAAGAAAACAAGGAGTCTTTATTCGATAACTACCTTGTTATATAAGTTAGTCTAGCTGACTTTGGTTTTCCTGTCAAGCCTCCACCTGATTAATCGCAGACTCCGTCGCAATCTGCCAACGGACACCGTAGGCATCCTCGATCCTGCCGAACATCGTGCCCCAGAACATCCTCTGCAGAGGCATCAGGACTTTGCCGCCCTCCGAAAGTGTGCCGAAGACCTGCTCCGCTTCGGCATCGGTGCCGAATTCAAGCGTAAGGTCCAGTCCGCTGCCCCTTTCTATCCGATCGCTGTCCGCCATGTAGAACGTTAACCCGCACGCCTTCAGCACCAGATGCATCACCCGATCGCGATCCTGCCCGTATTGGGCGGGCGCATCCCCGAAGGTTTGAATGCTCACAATTTCCCCTTGGAGAGCCCGGGCATAAAACTCTCCCTGCTCCCTCGCATTTTCACTGTACAAATACGGTCGTAAAACAGCCATCGGAATTTCTCCTTCGCGGTTTATTCGAGCAAAACTTCACAAATTTTCTTGTTTCAATATTTCTTGGAAAGGGTATGGCAATCCAAGAGTCTATGCGCCGGAATATTTTTCAATTGAAACTGCCTGAAACCCTTCCTCGCACTAGAACTTTTACATGACTTCATTCCATCCCTGCAATCGAGGAGGTTTGTACTTGTGCCAATGGACGAAAATCTTTCAGATCCATCTTTGATTCATGAACGCTCCGGCCGGCGGATGGAGCCTTTTTACTGGATTCTCGCTTTCGAGGCTCTGACTCTGCTTCTACTGCTGGGCCTTGCCCTCGCGACCGGTCCGGTGTACCTGGCCGTCACTTTCCGTCATTTCTGGTCCTACCTGTCGCTTCTTCTTATTATCCCGGGTCTCTGGCTCATTCGGTTTTCCATCCTCACGTTAAAGGCTTATATCTGGAAAAACCGTCACCTGGACCACTTCAGCCTATACGAGAACGAAATCCGCTACCTGCATTATGAGCATGGGGAAAAAGAGGAAGGCTCCGTCCGTTTGGATGAAGTGGACCGGGTATACATAGCGTACTATGTCGCCCAATACCACTACGCTTACAAAAAGAAGAAGTGGTTCGAAAGCCAGTCCGTCTTCCACTTGCTTCCCATGCTGTATGTCCGTTACCGGAGAGATGCAGAGGAGCGGATCCTGAAAGTTCCTTTCTACGAACTGCCGGATTTGAAAAAATGGCTGAAGCACCTCAAACAGCGGGGTTCTATCGAAATTTGGGTGACGGATCTTCTGCTGGAGCAGAAGACGGAAGCCGAGCAGCTCTCCGCCCTGCGGGAGCCCCTCGACACCGCTCCTTTCGACATCGAAAGAAAGGGCTTCAAGAAGCGGCTCGACAACCTGCTCTACGAGCTCGGCCGCAAGCGCAGCGAGCGGGAACGCGCGGTTAAGGCTTCCGTGGCCGGAAGCCCCGGAAGCTCCAAAGCTCTGCGGACTGCAAGCACCCGGTCTCAGCCTCAGCGGCCGTTTTATCGCGGAGGGGCGGCAGCAACGACCGGCAGAGAGAACGGCTCCGGTCAAGGGTCAGATCAGGAAAGCTCAAGGAAGCCGCGCCTGTCTACCGTCGTGATCTTCGCGCTGCTCTTCGCCACCTTGTATGTGCTGACCGGTTTCGTTGTCGACGGCCGGGTATCCCAGGATAACATGTGGCTTTGCATCGGTTGTTTCCTGGCCGCTGCCGCCGCCTACTTCGTCATGGCGGACCGCTTGACCTTCTGGCACGCCGTCCGGTTTACGATCATCTCCTTTATCGGGTGGTTGTTCATCGGAGCTATCATGCCTTTGACGGATACCGGGGCCGGAGGAGAGTTTTACAGCACGGCTATCGGCGCGACGATCCTGCTGCCTCTGACGATCTGGCTCCCTTTCGCGATGGTCTGGTGGATCCGAAGACAGTTCGGTCTTAACGAAGAAGAGGAGGTCACGTTATGAGCCTGTATGCCGATATGTTTATTTCGAAGTGGCATCTGATTACGCTCGGTCTTATCCTCATCGCCTGGATTGCCCTTATCGCGGGCGGTTACGACAAGCGGACGATCCTGCGCAGCGGCGGCGGCGCCGTGCTCCTTTTGTACATCGTTTCCACCATTCCGATCGCCGCCATCACCCACGGAGCGCATAAAATCGACGAGTCGATGCGTTCGGAGCTCGATAGCCACTACCGGGAGCGGGTGGACAAGTCCGAGGTCCGGGAAGATATCGACCGTCTGGCCGTTGCCGCGGGCGCTTTCTCCGATGACGACTCTTACGATATCCGGGTATACGTCGGAAATTACAGCTCCTCGTATACATTCCAGGGCAGCCTGACCTTCACTACCTATGATGCCCAAGGACAAGTCGTTCATGAAAAATCGTATGACAACGTCACAATCGCACCCGGCGAGAAAAAAAAGCTCGACAACTACTACACGTCGAACACATTCGTTACATACCGCTATACCTTTACGGCCAGGTAGCGGGCCCTAAGGAATGGGATGAACACCCGGTTCTTCAGTCCTTGAATAATGACTCCTCCTGCTGCCCCGGTTTGGATTATGACCTGATAGACACCGCAATACACGGTTCACGTCTCGGCTTTTCCTGCTTATCGATTTTTCTGCCTCCTTTTAAAAAAGGCATCGCCGGAAAAGAAAAACGCGCATGATGCCGACAGTGACGAATGTCACCACGTCACAGCTGTCGCATGCCGCTCGCTTTGTTCGCGAAAGCGGCAAAAACCAAAGAAGGTTCCGGCATATAGACCAGAACCTTCTTTTTTAGTGCGCCGCCGCGGCCTCGAGCCACTGCCCGTCCGCCGGAACGTCGGTCCGTTCCGACAGCCCCTCCTCCTCCAGGCGCGCGAGAAGAGCCTCGCGCGTCAGGAGGCAGTGATTGATCGCCTCCATGTGCACGGCGATCACCCGCGTTTGCGGCGCTTTGCGGCAAACGGCGACCACATCGTCGGCCGTCATCGTGATCGGATCGCCGACCTTGAAAACGGCGCCGCCTGCGTTCACCACCGTTACCGCAGGCTGATGCCTCTCCAGCGCCTCCGCCACTTCGGCGCAGTAGATCGTATCGCCCGCGATATACACCGCCGGCTCCCCTTCCGCGCGGAGCACAAAGCCCGACACCGGACCCATGGCTGCGCCGATGTCGCCGGTTCCGTGCTGTCCGGATGTACGCGCGATGCGCAGACCGCGCCAGGCCGTCTCCTCCTCTACGGCCGATACGGCCGTGAAGCCCTGCTCCGCAAGCGGCTCCGTGTCCCCCGGCTGGCACAGGACGGGCGTCCCCTTGGGCAGCCTTCCGGCGGCCTCCGCGTCCCAGTGATCAGGGTGCAGATGCGTGATCAGCACCAGGTCCGGCTCCAGCAGCTCTTCCGCGGGTACCGGAAGCGGCACGAGCGGGTTGCGCCGGTCGTTAGCCGTGTTCGGGATCGGCGGGTTGGCCCCGGCTCCGCTCAGCATCGGATCCACGAGAATGCGCCGGCCTCCGTATTCCAGCCACAGCGTTGCGTTGCGTATCAAACGGATTTTCATAGAAGCGCCTCCATAAGTACCAATATCTTTTTAAAAAAGGATTTGATACAATTTTATAAAAAGAGGAGCGGCTCCGGAAAGGACCCCGTGAAAGATCTGAGGTTGTCCCTCTTTCACCATGAAAGTATTCGGAAGGCGGATGGACATGTTCAGCATTGATGAGACGGATCACAAGATTTTGCAGTGCCTTCTGGAGGATGCGACCCGCTCGAATAAAGAGATCGGCCTCAAGGTTCATTTGACCGGCCAGGCGGTAGGAGCAAGAATACGGAAGCTGGAAGACTGGGGCATTATCGAGGGACGGACCCTCAAGTGGAATCCGGAAAAGCTCGGCCTTACGGTGCACGCCATGGTCACGGTATTTCTGAAATCCCAGAACGCCCACGGTGATCTGCAAACGTTCGCCTCCCGCGACTCCCGTATTCTGGAAGCCCACCGTGTCAGCGGAGAGGGCTGCTACTGGCTGCGTGTGCAGGTCGGAAGCAACGAGGATCTCAATGCCTTCCTCGACGATTTATTGAAGTACGGCAATTATAAAGTCAGTTTATCCATCGGCAAAATCAAATAAGGTCTCCATCAATTCCCGGGATAAAACCAAGGATAAAACAAAGAAGCTGTCCACAACATAAGGTTGTGAACAGCTTCTCTCGTTTAGCTGAAATTACAGCTTAACAACGTTCTCAGCTTGCGGTCCGCGGTTGCCTTGAACTACGTTGAACTCAACGCGTTGGCCTTCGTCCAGGGACTTGAAGCCTTCGCCTTGGATTGCGGAGAAGTGTACGAATACATCGTTGCCGCCTTCAACTTCGATAAAACCAAAGCCTTTTTCAGCGTTGAACCATTTAACTGTACCAGTTTGCATGTGTGGTACCTCCTAGAAATTAAATTTAACATGTTCTTTTTACTCTTGAAGCAAATAAAAATTCACATATTATAAAAGGCTCCATCTCACAAATGATAACCCTTTATAATAAGTGAATTCCAGGTTTCAAATACTCGATTGACTTCATCTTACCATAGGCAATTTCCAAGTGCAAGTTATTTTCCAATTCTTTTAGAAAAACAATTTTCGTGGTAACTTTTGCAAACCTGATTAAAGAAAAAGCAATGAGGTTAATACTAAGCAACCAGGTAACACAAACTAAAACATAAACATTTAGGAGGTAATCTAGATGAGTTTCTTATGGTCATTAATTATCGGTGGTATCATCGGTTGGTTAGCCGGCATGATTATCGGTAAAGATATTCCCGGCGGCATTATCGGCAACATTATCGCAGGTTTCTTGGGCGCATGGCTGGGCGGTCTGCTGCTTGGCAACTGGGGTCCAGAAGTCGGAGGATTCTACTTCTTCCCTGCTCTGATCGGTGGTATCGTACTGGTATTCATCGTCAGCCTGATCCTGCGTTCTATGGGAAGCAAACGGGCATAACCCTAAGCTAACCTGACTTACAGGATAAAAAAGACTGCGCGAGACACTCGCGTGGTCTTTTTTTTGTGCTTTTACCTCACTTTGTTTGCAGCTTTACAGCGTATTTCCGGCTGATTGCAACTTTTGGAATTATTTGTACGTTTTAATACACAGGAATCTTCCAAATTAATACACAAGGAGAGCTGACTGTCATGAAAAAATACGTCATCGGTTTTGCCGTCGGAGCGATTGTCTCCGCCTCTACGGTGGCTTACGCGGGCAACACGATACAAGCCGTACTCTTTCCCGCAAAATATCAGGTAAACGGCGAGTCGAAAACGTTACCTGACGACTATAAAACATTAAACGTGGACGGACACGCTTACGTACCGATCCGCTTCGCGGCGGAAAGCCTTGGCGCCGTAGTGGCTTACGAAGGCAAAAGAAACACCATTTCCATCGATAACGGGTTCAACGTGACCACTATGGACAGCACCATCCGCACCGGCCATTTGAAAGTATCCGACGCCGCCAACAGCACGGTGGAAGGACAGCTTTACATAGGCCAGGACCACTGGGATCGCATGGCGCAAGCGCGGAACAGCATTGAGCCGGGCTCGGAAGTGGACGTGAAGGGTACCCTCCTGTTTTTTGATGCTCAAGGAAAACCGCTGGGCCAAGCCCCGCTTGAGACCAAGTTTACGGCTGAAGGCGATCAAATCAAACCCTTTAAAGCGGTTGCCGACCACAACGTAAGCGGCTATGCCTTCGCTTCTCTTCAAGCCGGCCCCGTACCGCATCCGCTGCCCGTTCCTCCCAATTTGTCGATCTCCGACGAGAGCGGCACACTTGGAATCGGCACGCTGAAGCTGATCAAACAGAACGATTTCACCAAAGTCAGCGGCTGGATCAGCGTGAAGAAACCGGGCACGCTCCGCTTCGACGCGACCCTCCTGTTTTATGATGCGGAAGGCCGGGAGCTGGGCACTGCCGCTGTAAACGGCACGAGCACAGGAGCCACCGGAGACGGCGTCTCTGCAACTACGTTCGAAACGGCCGGCAAAGGCGATCTCGCCGGTTACAAATCCGTAAAGGTAAAGCTGAATTCCGCCGATCTCGTCCAATAGCTCCGAGCTTCGCGTTTCAAGGCTTACGAATTAATCCGTAAGCTGGCCAATAATTGAATTCACTCCCCTTTAAGTAGACAGTGCCGAGCAACCTTCGCACTAAACGTTTACTCGGAGGGGATTTTTTTCGCGGCATTATGCGGCAGTTCGGGTAAGGAGAGACATATCCCCAGTCTGTCCAAAATGAAGGAGGCTGTTTCCCATGGCTAAAAAATTCGACTATTCGCTGGATTACGAGCATCTGGACCTTCGTAAAAAACCGGAGCTGTACACCGTAGGCCGCGGAGAACAAGGAGTCCTGCTCGTCGAGCCCTATAAAAGCGAGATTTTGCCGCACTGGCGGTTTAAAACGCCGGAAATCGCGAAGGAATCTTCCGGGAAAATCTATGACCTGTTTCTGGATTATAAAAAATCAGGTGATTTTATCGGAATGGACATGGCGAGAAAATTTCTCCAGATGGGCTATACGCGCGCCAGGCGTTACACGAACCACAAGGGTGGCCGGAAATATTCCCAAGAAGACGGTTCGATCCTGCCCTACCAGAACGATCCCGTAAAAGCGGAGTCCGCCGCTATTTTTAAAGCTCAATGGGAAATCGCGAAGAAGGACGAAGACTATATCCGCATGAAGAAAGAACACCAGGATAAATACGAGAAGGGGGATAAAAAATAGTGTGAAAGTTAATGAGTCCGTTCTTTATCCTGGCCGGGGATCGTAAAATGCCGCCATTCCGGCGGGAGCAGTGACTGGTAGCGTCTTTGCAGGAACCGGTCGTCGATAAGGACCAGCGTTCCGTAATCGTTTTCCGTCCGGATCAGGCGGCCACCGGCCTGCATGACTTTATTTATGCCGGGAAATACATACGCGTAATCGAAGCCGCTGCGACCGTCCCGGTCAAAATGCTCTTTGATGATATTCCGCTCTGGCCCTACCTGGGGCAGCCCTACACCTACCACGACCACACCCGTAAGCCGGTCGCCCCTTAGGTCGATGCCTTCGGAGAAAATCCCTCCCATGACGGCAAAGCCGATCAGAGTGCGGGAAGAGTCCGCCCGGAAGGATGCGAGAAAGGATTCCCGCTCCTCCTCCGGCATCGATGGCTGCTGGACCAGGATGCGCAGCATGCGGCTGCCGTGGTCCCCGCTCACGGCTTCATCGCCGGAGCGGCCGGAACTCGCTTGCTCCGCCAGGATAGACCCGCCGCGGCTCTCATCCGAAGCGGGCAGCCGGTCTTGAAGCAAGACTTCCACCGCTTCGAAAAGGCCAATGCCGTCTCCGGAAGCAGTCCCCGAAGCCGCTTCTGTGCCGCCCGCTTCTCCGTTAACCGCGTCGCCGGATTGCGGCCCTCTCTCTTGTTCCAGGAAAAGAGCGGCCACCTCCCGCATGTATTCGTAAGAAGGAAAAAAGACGAGATAATTGCCCGGTTTCTCGCGGACGAGCTTTCCCAAAAGCCGCGAGATCGGGAGCTTGGTCTTGTCCCGGTCCTTGTAGCGGGTGGAAAGCGGCTCGATCCATACATCGAGCTGCTCCTGCCGGAACGGCCACGGAATCGCCACCGTGTAATCGTCTTCTCCGCCGCCCAGCATATCCATGTAATAGGAAAAAGGCGAAAGCGTGGCGGAGAAGAACACATGCGCCCGATACCCTTTCCCCATCTGCGCCAGCAGCGCGGAAGGGTCCAGGCAGAGCAGCTTGAGCCGCACATCGCTGCGCTGCACCTCGGCGAGAGTCACATACCGCTCGTCGTAGTACTTCGCCGTGCGCAGAAAGCTCTGCACCGCGAAGTAGGTGTCGAGCAGAAGCTCCTGCGCCTCGCCGCCCTGCCCGGGAGCCGAGAGCTCCCGCTCCGCCTGCTGCGCGAACGCTTCCAGCAGGACCGGCAGCTCTTCCGACACTTCCCGGAGCACGAAGCTGCCGCCGCTTCCCTGTTCCTTACGGAAGGCGATGAAATAGTCGTTCACGGCCTTGGCCGCGGCTTCCACGGCGGAGTTCCGTCCCTTGAAATCCCTTTTCAGCTGCAGAAAAGGCGCTTTCGTCAACTCGGCGGAAAACATCTCTCTGCCGCGGTCCACAAGATTGTGCGCCTCGTCGATCAGAAGCGCCGTCTGCTTTTTCACTTCCTCCGGAAGCCGCTTGAGATATACTTTAGGATCGAAAATATAATTGTAGTCGCAGATAACCGCGTCGGCCGCATAAGCCGCATCAAGCGAAAACTCGAACGGACACACTTTGTGCTTGCGAGCGTATGTCTCGATGACACTCCGGTTCATCAGCTTTTCATGGGACAGCATGTCCAGAACAGCCCCGTTCACCCGGTCATAATACCCGTCCGCAAACTCGCACATTTCCTTCCTGCAATCCACTTCTTCACGGAAACAAATCTTGTCTTTCGCCGTCAGCGTGACGGTACGCATATCAAGCCCCCGTTCGATCATGAGGGAAAAAGCTTCCTCCGCGGCCGTACGCGTCAGCGTCTTCGCCGTCAGATAAAAAATCCGCTGAAGCAGTCCTTCACCCACCGCTTTAACGGACGGAAACAGGGTCGAAATGGTTTTGCCCGTGCCGGTAGGCGCATTCGCGAACAGCTTGTGGCCGTCTTTGATCGTTTTGTAAACCGATCCGGCGAACTGCCGCTGTCCTTCCCGGTAGGCCGGATAAGGAAACGGCAGTTCTCTGATGCTGGCGTCCCGTTCCCGGCGGTTCTGCAGTTGCATGGCCGCGTAAGGAGCATAAAGACGCACGGCTTCCAGCACGGCGGCCTCCATTTCGTTATAGGAACATTCCCTGACGTACCGCTGCTGTTCCTCCGTCCCGACCTGGACATACGTCAGCTGGACTTTCATGTGGTCCCTTCCGTGCTGCCGCGCATACATATAGGCGTAACAGACCGCCTGGGCCCAGTGAACGGGATGGCGGTTTTCCTCCACAAGCCGGGGATCGCCCGTCGAAGATTTGATCTCGTCAATCGTAACCTCACCGCCGTCATCATCGAAAAGCAGCCCGTCGCAGCGGCCTTCCAGCACAAATACCATCTCATCCAAGAGGATTTCCGTTTGCAGGAAAACCTCCTTCCGGTCGCTGTCTCCGTAAGTTTTCTGCACCTTCTGATGGGCCTTGGTTCCTTCGGTTAATGCCGTGGCGGTCCGGAATCCGGATTCAATGCTTCCGCTCCGGTAAGCATATTCCACCAGAGTACGGACTGAAATTCTTACTTCACCGCTCATTCCCTCACCGCCCTTTTTATAAATACCCGTTCCGCGAACGTTCGTTCTATCTGCCGATTATATCATCCTCCGGATTATTTCCCAACCATAGGAAACCGGGAGGAACTGAGCGATGAACATTGTCTGATTCAAGACCTTTAGACAAGATACCAAACCTTGTTCGTAAAAAAAGACTCCTCCGCAGACGGAAAAGTCTTTATACAGAAATCAAACGAAAAGCAGAACGGGTCACCCCTGCTCTTCCCCGGCGGCCAGCGGATTCTTTCTTTTATGGTAATAGTCCAGAACTCCCCCGATAAGGAAAAGAACGACACCGATGTTAATCGCGATATCGGCCAGATTCAGAATGCCCCCGCCGGGACGGAATTCAAGAAAATCCGTCACTTTGCCGAACCGGAAACGGTCGATCGCATTTCCCGCTGCGCCTCCCGTCAGAAATCCCATGCTCGCATCCATCAGCGGGCCCTGAATTTCCCCTTTGCGGCGATAGTAAAGCACAATGGCGATGAACACTACCGCCAGCACGGCGAATACGCGCGCGTATCCCTGAAACCTGCTTCCGGCCATCCCGCTGTTCTCATAATGCGTAAGCGCCATGCTCCCCCAGAACGGAACGGACTCCCCGACCGCCATCGTGGCGCGGATCAAAGCTTTCGCAAACTGGTCGACAGCTGCAACCAAGGCGGCAGTGAAATAAAACAGCATAACAGCTCTCTCCTTCCGATTGGCAAGCTTTCGATCCTTAACGGCGTAAATTGTTCCACAAGGAACATTTTCGCTATCTCCCGGATCGTTTTCAGACCATGTACCCGGGCATCGTTTTTTAGACGGCGCCTTCTATATTTTTGAACTGGTTGTAAAACATCCGGGAATACACGCCCTGCTGTCCGATCAGCGAGTCGTGCGCGCCTTTTTCCACAATTTCTCCGTGGTCGATGACCATAATGGTATCCGCATCCCGGATTGTATTCAGCCTGTGCGCGATAATAAAGCTGGTCCGGTCCTGCATAACCTTGAGCAGCGCATCCTGGATATGAAGTTCCGTACGCGTGTCGATGCTGCTGGTCGCTTCGTCCAGGATGAGGATAGAAGGCTTCGCCAGAATGACCCGGGCAATCGCCAGAAGCTGCCGCTGGCCTTGGCTTAAATTCCCGCCGTTCTCCGACAGGAGGGTTTCGTATTTCGCGGGAAGCCGGTTAATGAACACGTCCGCGTTAGCCATGGCGGCTGCGGCTTCAACCTCGGCATCCGTGGCATCCGGCCTGCCGTACTTGATATTTTCCTTGATCGTCCCCGAGAAAAGGTACGTATCCTGAAGCACGATACCGAACGTCCTCCGCAGGCTGTCCCGCGTATACTCGCGGATATCCCGCCCGTCGATCAGGATGCGGCCCCCGGTAACATCGTAAAACCTTGTCAACAGGTTGACGATAGTCGTCTTGCCCGCCCCCGTCGGGCCGACAAGCGCCGTGGAGCTGCCTTGGGCGGAATCGAAGCTTACGTTTTTCAGAATGGGCACATCCGGGCGGTAGCCGAAGCTTACATTTTCAAAAACGACGTGTCCCTTCGGATGAAGAAGCTCGACAGCCTCCGCGGAATCGGAGGGCTCCTCTTTCTCGTCTATGACCTCGAACACCCGCTCCGCCCCCGCCACACCGGACTGGAGAATATTGAAAATATTGGCGAGATCGTTCAACGGCCGGACAAACTGCCGCGAATAGCTTAAAAAACTCGCGATAACCCCGACGGTAATATCCCCGCGCACGGCGAGAATCCCCCCGACCAGGGCTACAGCGGCAAAGCCGATATTATTAATGACGTTAAGCAGAGGCATCAGGAATCCGGAGCGGATTTGCGCCTTGAGCCCTACCTCGCACAACTCCGCATTAACCTGTTCGAACTCCGCAATCGCCTTTTCTTCGTGATTAAACGCTTTGACGATCTGGAGACCGGATACGGTCTCTTCGATATGTCCGTTCAGTTTGCCGAGCTGGATCTGCTGGTTTTTGAACAGGACGCTCGTTTTCTTCGTAATGGTCCGGGTCAGCACGAACAGGATCGGCACGGTAACCAGGCTGGCCAGCGTCAGCGTCGGACTGAGCACGAGCATCATCGCCAGAGAGCCGGCAATCGCGATGACGCCGCTCATGAGCTGCGTGGTGGACTGCGAAATCGTGCTGCTCACATTGTCTATATCGTTGGACAAGCGGCTCATCAATTCCCCGTGAGGCCGGGTATCGAAGTAAGCGACCGGAAGCTTCTGAAGCTTGGCGAAAAGAGCTCCCCGCAGCCGCATCACAATCCGCTGCGACACGCCTGCCATAAGCCAGCTCTGGAGGAAGGTGAACACCGCGTCGATGAGGTAAGCCAGTAAAAGGACCAGCACCATCGTCTTCAGGATGCCGAAATCGACGCCTTGTTCCGGATGAGACATCGCATCCACGGAGACCCCGATCAGATAAGGCCCCACCAGGGTCAACGCCGCTCCGATCAGAATCAGGGCGAAAATGACCGTCAGCAGCTTCCGCTCGCTGCCGAAATAAGCCCACAGCCTGCGCAAAGTTCCCTTGAAGTTCTTCGGCTTCACGACAGGTCCGCGGCCGCGCATTCCCCCGTGCCCCGGCCCTCCTCTGGGCGAGACTGTCACGAGGCTGCCGGGAGGGTTCTGGCCGCCCGGCCGTTCTTGGGAAGCTGCCATGTCAACCGACCTCCTTTCCCATTTGCGACTGGAAGATTTCCCGGTAGACCCGGCAGCTTCCGAGCAGCTCGTCATGCGTGCCGGAGCCTACAATCTCGCCGCGGTCCAGCACGACGATTTTGTCCGCGTCCATGACGGACGTGATCCGCTGGGCGATCAGCAGGCAGGTGAGCCCCTCGGCGTATTTCTTCAGCGCGTCCTTGATCCGCGCTTCCGTAGCGGCATCGACGGCGCTGGTGCAGTCGTCGAGGATAAGAATCTCCGGCTTCCTCACGATGGCGCGCGCAATCGAAAGCCGCTGTTTCTGGCCGCCGGAGAAGTTCACGCCTCCCTGCCCGAGCCTGGTTTCATAGCCTTCGGGCGAAGCGGCTATGAACTCGTGGGCCTCGGCCATCCGGGCCGCATGCTCCATCTCCTCCGGAGAGGCGTTTTCTTTGCCCCAGCGGAGATTGTCGGCCACCGTGCCGGTGAACAGCACGGTTTTCTGGGGCACGACGGCGATCTTCTCGCGCAGGCGGCTCGGCTCCAGTTCTCTGACATCGGTACCGTTCACTTTGACGGTTCCGGACACCGCATCATAGAACCGGGGAATGAGGCTGACGAGCGTGCTTTTGCCGGAGCCCGTGGAGCCGATGATGCCGACGGTCTGTCCCGGCTCGCAGGAGAAGGTGATCCGCCTCAGCACCGGCTCGCCGGATGTCCCCTCGTACGAGAACGTGACGTTCTCGAACTCGACCCTTCCGCCGGTCTGCGGGGCGGATGGAGCCGCAGCATCCGGGTTTCGGCCGCCGGCCGTTAAGCCGCCCGGATAGGCCGGGTTAGCCAAGGCCCCGGGCTGTGCGGCTGTCTGTCCGGCCGTTATCCCGCCGGGCTGCGAGCCGGGCCGCGCCTCCGAATGCGCACCGGTCCGCATTCCCGGCTGTGTGCCTGATGCCGGCTGATCCACGGAGCTTGCCGCGCCTTCGCCGGCTGCCGCGGTGGCCGGCGAAGGCGCGGCCATCGTACTCTCCTCCGCGAAAATTTCGCTGATCCGGCCCGCGGAAGCCCGCGCGCGCACAAACATGTTGAACACCATGGAAATCAGCATGAGCGAGAACAAAATCTGCGTCATGTAATTGACGAAAGCAATAATGTGCCCGGCCTGCATCTCCCCCTGATCTACTCGAAGACCGCCTAGCCATAAGACAGCCACAATCCCGAAATTAACGGTCAGCGTAATCCCCGGGTTAAAGGCCGACATGACCCGCATGGCTGTAACCGACCGGGAACGGTACTCTTCGTTCGCTCCGCCGAATTTGCCGACTTCGTAATCGAACCGGTTGAAAGCTTTGACGACCCGGACACCGGACAAATACTCCCGCATAATCCCGTTAACCCGGTCGAGCGCCTGCTGCACCTTGATAAAGTAAGGAAAGCCCACCTTCATATTGATTGCGATCAGGATGCCGACCACGGGAACGACAACAGCCAGAATGACGGAGAGCGGCGGATTCAGACGTGCCGCCATAATCAAGCTTCCGATGCAGAGCAGCGGCGCTTTGACGAACACGCGCATCAGGCCGTTCACGAACATTTGAACCTGCGTAACGTCGTTGGTCAACCGGGTGACCAGTGACGCCCGGTCAAACCGGTCGATATTTTCAAAAGACAGGGACTGAATTTTGCGGAATAAATCCGACCGCAGCTCGGCCCCGAACTTCTGCGAGACATGACTCGAGATCACATTGCGGATCGACGCCGAAATGGCCCCCAGCGCGGTTACCAGCAGCATAATGCCGCCCATCCGCCATACGTAATCCATCTGTTTGCCCGCTACGCCTACATCGATGATTTTGGACATCAGCGTCGGCAGCGTGAGATCGCACAAGGCTTCCAGTGTCAGAAAAGCGACCGCGGCGCTAAAGGGCTTCCAGTACTTGCTTATATATTTTCGTGAAATGGGCATTCTGTCTCACCTGTCCGTCCTCGTAAACGATAAGTAAACCCCTATGGAATAGTTCTATTATCCACCATACTCCCCTCCTTTTCAAAAGTCACGAGCTTCTCTTTTTTACGTGTTCCCGGCAAAAGCAAAAAACCGCCGGTGCGTAGTGCACGGGCGGTTCTGACATTTCATTAAGATTCGGATACGACAGTAAAACGCTCATTTTCATGCTTCGGCTGTTCAATCTCATCCAAAACAGCGGCCGCATAATCTTCATAACTCACATAGCTTTCGCCTTTGGAGTTAACGAGCAGGTTATCCTTGCCCGTACGGTACTGCCCTGTTCTCTTGCCGAGTGCGAAGATAGCGGACGGGCTGACGAACGTCCATTTGATTCCCTTGGTGTTTTGCAGAATCTCCAGGTTTTTGCCCTGATTCGAAGCCGTCGCAAAATAGGCGGACGGGAAATCCGGCGTTTCCAGCACGCGCGTCGTTTTCGCTTCGTCCACGAACAGGCTGCCCGCTCCCCCGACGACGATCAATTTCGTCTCCGGCGCGCCTTTCAGTGCTTCGATCAGCACGTTGCCCGCGTCAACATGGAGATGTTCCTGGCCCGGCGCCGCTCCGAAAGCGTTAACGACGATATCGAATGCTTTCAGATCGGACGCGGTCAGATCGAACAGGTCCTTTTCCAGAAGGGCTGCGCCTTCCGCGCTTACTTTAGCCGCGTCTCTCACGATTGCGGTAACCTCATGCCCTCTGTCCTGCGCTTCTTTCAAAATACGGCTGCCGGCTTTGCCGCTTGCGCCGATAATAGCTATTTTCATACGAAATTCCTCCCGAATAATGATTTCGTAGTACATTGCCTCTTACATGTAACTATTATAGTTACAGGTTATCGGTTTTGTCAACTGCGGCTTGAATAGCCTATTTTTCAAAATCGACAATGGAGGGGGATATTATACTTCTCGTTCAAGTCAATTTATGCCCGCAACAAAGGGATTTTTTATATGAACTGCACATTCAACCAACTTTTCTCTTTCCAAAAATTATGCTATACTGTGTGTAACACTGCGTTTAACGTAGGATTCAATTAACGTATGAAGTTTCTTCTTGCTATCTATACTAAAAAAGAGCCTTCACCGCGCCAACGGTGAAAACTCTTTAGGACCCGAAAGGCTGTGGAACACCACGGCGCGCAAGCACAACTAAATGTAATGCAAGCGAAAACCACCGTTTAGGCGCCTAACCTACTAGCGGTGGTTTTTTCGCTTGTTCCGGAATTTATGTCGTACCCAGCGATAGAGCTTACGGATACCGAGCACAAGGCTCAGTAACGTTACGATCCAGCGCAGTACGTCATAAAACGCCACAAGTGCGACCATCGGCCTCACCCCCTTTCGGGAAGCTGCGCCGTGGTCTTAAAAATCCACCGTTATTCAAAGTCCATAAAACCGATTATAGCATGTCCTTTCCAGATTGCTCCATTGAACTTTTGTTTCCGAATGTTGAAACTTTCAGGAGAAAGACACCGGAAATCATCTAACGACCGATCATCCCGGAACCCTTCGTCCGTATCCTCAAAAAGTTAAAATCCGGTTACAGTTTGGCTCCAGATGGGTAATGTTACCTCTCTGTAACCCACCTTGATGCAAGGGGTGCCTATAATAAAACCGGACAACCTAGGAGGGATACTTATTATGAAAAAATCATTCAAGCTTCTGACACTCGGCCTGGCAGGCTCCTGTCTGCTGGCGGCATCAGCCGGAACTTCTTACGCGGACAGCCCGGTACAAGCGCCTGCGGCCGCTTCCGTGTCCGCTGCGGCGGAACCCGTATCCGCACCAGCTTCAGTTAAAAATGGAGCTGTACAGGTGACAACCAAAGAAATAATGGAAGAATCCCCCGAACTGAGCGTCAATCTTCAGATTCCCGTTATACAGGGAATGAAAGATACGCAGTATCAGGACGAGCTTAACGATATTATTTACCGTCATGCCATGAAAGACGTGGAGGCAGTGCGCAAACAGGCTCAAGGTGACTTGGCTGCCGCCAACGGTTCCGCAAGCGAGCTGGCAATGCCTTATTCGGTCGATTCGGTAGTTGAAGTAAGCGCATCGGGCGGTCAGGAAGATGCGAACCGGCTGTCGATGCGAGTGGTAACCTCCGTTTATACGGGGGGCGCTCACGGAATGCCCCGTGTGGACACCTATAACGTCCTGAATGCGGAGGAAGCTCAGAAAATTGAGCTGAAAGATTTATTCGGGGAGAATTATAAAGCGATTATCGACAAGCAGATCAGTCAGGAAATCGCCAAGCATCCGGATGATTTCTTCGAGGACGCGTTCTCCGGCATTACCGACACGCAGTCCTTCCAGATCAAGGACGGTAAAGCGGTGATCGTGTTCTCGCCTTACGAGATTGCCCCTTATGCGGCAGGCATCCAGGAGTTCTCCGTCCCCATCGCTCAGGGAGGAAATGCCTCCGCACCCTCACGTCTCGTAGTGGGCGGTGAAGCACTATCGGAGAAGCAGGGCTCTATCTACACCACAACGGCAGGCACCACCATGGTTCCCCTGCGCGTTACGGCCGAGAAGCTGGGCTTCCAGCTTAAGTGGAACCAGGAGCAGTGGGCCGCCGAGCTGTCCAAAGGCGCGGTATGGACAAGCGTTTACAAGGGAAAAGATGCGTACACCATCAACAAGATGGCTCCGTTCTCCCTTGGCGAAGCGGCCGTCATTAAAGAAGACGGCAATATGTATGTGCCCGCCGCCTTCTTCTCCAAGGTGCTGAAGGCCGACGTCACCGTAACCGGCGATCAGCTCGTGATTAAATAAAAACAGCCCTTCACAGCGGCCGGACTATACCCCCTTACATAACCCGTTTAAAGAAGCGTTTCCGCTCTTTAAGCGGGCTTTTTTTTACGGAAACGGACAAGTCTTCTGCCCTCAAATAAGCATGAAAAAAAGCCCCGCCACTCCCCCGAAGGAGAATGCCGGGACTTATGTTCAGACCGGTTGATTCCGGAAAGATTCCGGACCGCTCTTAGTAAGCCAGTGCAAACAGGCCATGAATGTGAGACAGGTAACGGATGTTACTTGCTTCCTTCATGAGCGATGCAGGTAGACCTTTCAGGCGGGTTTGGTTGCCGCCGATCGAACCGATTGCGTCCTTGCGGCCCAGACTTCCGAGTGTACCGGAGAATACAGGCGTGAAGACGTCCATCGGTGCGCCTTTCTGTGCTGCGAAGAGGTTGTATCCGACCACTTCGCCCATCTGCCAAGCCAGTTGTGCGGTTGGCGGATAAGGACGCTCGGCGCCGGCCGGGAAGACCACGGCGCAGTCGCCTGCAAGGAATACGTCCGGGTGGGACGTGGACTGCATGAACTCGTTGACCGTCGCGCGGCCGCGGTTCACTTCGATGCCGGAGTTAGCGACAACCGGAGTGCCTTGTACGCCGCCTGTCCAGACGAGCGTGCTGGTTTCGATTGTGCTTCCGTCTTTCAGGGAAACGACGGATTCCTGCATTTCGGTGATCGCAACGCCCGTCAGGAACGTTACGCCGCGCTTCTGCAGGCTTGTCGTAGCGCGCTCGATCAGTTCCGGATGGAAGCCCATCAGGATGGAAGGAGCCGCCTCTACGCAGTACAGGGAGACGTCGTTGAAATCGACGCCTTTGCTGCGGCACAGGCCAGGCAGCATGTCGGCGAGTTCGCCCACAAGCTCGATACCGGTCAGACCGCCGCCGCCGACTACGAATGTCGCCTCCGCTTTGTTCTTGGTCTGGCTGTAAGCTTCGATGCGTGCTTCCACGTGCTCGCGGATACGGTTGGCGTCGTTGACGGATTTCAGCGTGAAGCTGTGTTCCTGGAGGCCAGGAATGCCGAAGAACGCCGTTTCGCTGCCCAGGGCAACGACGAGCTTATCGTAATCGAACGATTTGCCGTTCGACAGGATGACGCGCTTGCTGTCCGCGGAAATCGTTTCGACCGTGCCGATTTCCAGGTTGATGTCTTTGCCGCGCAGGAGCTTTTCCAAAGGCAGGGCAACTGCTTTCTCATGCAGATTACCTACAGCCAGGCGGTGCAGCTCGGTAATGATTTGATGCGTAGGAAAACGGTTAACAACCGTAATCGTAGCTTCTTCCGCAGTCAAGTGTTGACGGGCTGTCAGTGCGCTGAGCAAGCCGCCGTAACCGCCACCTAAGATCAAAATATGCTTGGACATACTCATCCTCCATTCTTGTTTCAGCTTACCTTATGATTTAACGCTGTTGCTGCCGTTCGGCTTGAACATCCAAGAATGCCTGTACGAAACGGAATGTCTTTTGTACTTGCGGGTCTTTCAGCATTTTGAGAAGTCCGAACAGACCGATCGAGGAATGTTCCGCTTGAGCGCGGTCGCTTGCTTCGATTGCGGCGGCAGCTACGCCTTTGGCTTTCTCGGTGATCGGCTTAACAAACTCGTTCATACCGCCTTTGAGGTCGTCGATCAGAACTTGGTCGCTCGCAACGCTTTGAGCCAAATCGTAAGCTTTGGTAAGAATCGTAACCATTTCCGCCAATTTCGGCAGATTCTCCACGAGAACGGTTAAAGACTCCTGAACCTCTGGCTTCATCAACTGATCAAGGACATCCTGCGTTTCCCTTTTTTCGGTAGTGCTTGGGGTTTGATTGGATGTTTCTGACATAAGCTAACGTCCTCCTTTGCTTTGAAATAGAAGCCCGTTTATTTTTCGATCCCTGCCTAGCCATCGAGACGTCTTCTGTCTTCGCATAAGTTTCCCTATTCGTGATAAATGAACCCACGCGGCCTGATAAGATTGTAACATTTTTCACATAAAAGGAAGAAGGTTTTTCTTGGCTGCGAGTCCATTACTTGCAAGATCGGGAAAAATGTCGAACAGGTCGAAACGGAACCCTATGTACTCCTATTATACCTCCGTCTTGCTAACAAGAGAAAAACAATTTTTTACACATGTGAATAATTTGTGACAAAAATCACTTCTTTCTGCGCCCCCGCTCCTTAAGCAGGTATACATGCTTGTTTATTCCAATAATTCCTCGGATTTTATTGCCAGAAGGGACAGGTCTTCGAGAAAGAATTTCATCAAAACGGGCCTCCGCCGGACCGCGAAAGGGTGATAAGTAAAAGCTGCGGGCAGGCCCAACACCGTATGCCAGCCGCCCCTTCAGATGAAAAAACCACCCGCGTGAATTCAACGGATGGTCTCGGTTGCGGCAGCTTTAGCGGCAATCCTTCATTTTCTTGCCCGAGCTAGGCCTTCGGCCTTTTAAAAAGCTGGTTCATCACCTCGGAAAAAATAAGACCGGCGGCAATCGAACCGGAAATCATAAACGCTTTGGCGGCGAGCTGAACGGCAAGATTATAATCGTTTTCCACGAAAGAACGCATCGCGTCATAGGCCATGCCTCCCGGAACGAGAGGAATGATCCCCGCCACGCTGAAAACGATAATGGGGGTCTTGTAGAGACGGGCGAAAACCCGGGATATCACCGTCACGAAGAACGCCGCGGCCAAGGTGGCGACAATGGCGTTGGTATCGCTCCGCACAAGAACGACGTATACGAGCCAGCCCATCATCCCGACGAAACCGCACTGGATCAAGGTATTCCGGGGAACGTTAAAAATAATGCCGAAGGCGGCGGAGGCGATATAACTCGTCACGAGTTGTGCAATCATTGAGGGATTCCTCCGTTAATAAAATGAAAAGACGACCGCGATACCGGCTCCGATGGCAAACGCCGTCAAGAAAGCCTCCGCGCCCTTGGACAAGCCGGACACGAGATGGCCCGCCATCAAATCCCTCACGGCGTTCGTGATCAGCAGGCCCGGAACAAGCGGCATGACGGAGCCGATGATGATTTTGTCCAGCTCCTGTCCGAGCCCGGTCCATATAAACAGAGAGGCCAGCATGCCGATAATGAAGGAAGCCAGAAACTCGGCTACGAACTTGATCAGCACATACTGGTGAAAAATAAGGAACCCGATAAAACCCAGACCGCCTGTGACGACGGCCGGAAGAAAATCGGGCCACCCGCCGTTGAACATGATCGTAAAACAGCCGCTGGACACGGCCGCCGCCGCAATCTGGAGAGCAACGGGGTAGGCCAGATTGGCCTTGTCCACCTTGAGAAGCAGCCTGTGAGCTTCCTGAAGGTCAAGCTGTCCGTCGCTTATTTTGCGGGAGAGCCCGTTGACCAGCGTCACCTTGTGCAAATCGGTTGACCGCGTGGAGATCCGGACCAGCTTGGTCGGATCGCTGCCGTCCACGGAGAAGATAATGCCCGTCGGGGTCACGAAGCTGTGGGTATGATGAAGGCCGTAAGAGGCCGCGATGCGGGTCATCGTATCTTCCACCCGATACGTTTCCGCTCCGTTCTGGAGCATGATTTTTCCCGCCAGCAGGCACACATCTACGATTTTATAAGTCTGACCGGGACTGGACGCCTGTTCCATCGCGCACCTCTTCCTGTGGATGTAGATAAGATGCTTGCCTGCACTGCCGCCATTCTCAATCCAACAGCTCCGTCAGCCGGGTAAACTCGCTTTCGCTCAGGTCTCTCCATTTTCCTTTGGGGAGTCCGTCCAGCTTGATATTCATGATGCGCACCCGCTGCAGCCGGTGCACCTGATACCCGAATGCCTGGCACATACGCCGGATTTGCCGGTTCAGCCCCTGCGTCAGGATGATGCGGAAGGTATGGTCGTTGATGCGGGTCACCTTGCACGGTTTCGTCTTCGTCCCCAGAATGCGGACGCCCGTGGACATGCCTTGCACAAAGGAGTTCGTGATCGGCTGATTCACGGTGACGATATATTCTTTCTCGTGGTTATTTTCCGCGCGCAAAATTTTATTGACGATATCCCCGTCATTGGTCATGAGGATAAGGCCCTCCGAGTCTTTATCGAGCCGGCCGATCGGGAAGATTCTCTCCGGATGCCGCACGAAATCGACGATATTGCCCGGAATGTGGCGCTCCGTCGTGCACGTGATGCCAACCGGTTTATTCAACGCTATATAGACGGACTTCTTCTTGGTCCCCAGCGGCTTGCCGTCGATTCTCACATCATCCCCCGGCTCGGCCGTACTGCCCAGCTCTGCCGGAGCCCCGTTAATGGTCACACGTCCGGCTTGTACAAGCTCGTCCGCTTTTCGTCGGGAGCAAATGCCCGTTTCGCTAATGAATTTATTGATCCGCATGAAGCTGCTATCCCCTTCTTTTGCCTGTTAGGTTGTGAGTCCCCACCGATTTATATGCCTGTATTGTACCATAATCGGATGCAATTCGCGCCGCCGCTCTGTCACAAAAACGGCCCCTTCCCCAACTTGAAGGCATCACAACCAAACGGAGGATGAGAAAGAGGCGCGTTTTGGGCCGGGGAGAAGCTCGCGGCAACGGAAAAGCACGGAACTTCAAGGAATAGCGAGCTAAACTAAGGCTCCCGGAACCCGGCTAAAACCATCATCAGCAGGGCCGCAATCAAAGCCGCGGCAATCAGAAAGACGCTCCCCATTCCGGCAAATTTCAGAAAGCCTCGCTCCTCTTTCAGCATGCCTGCATAACCCAGCACAAGGCTTGCGCCGAGCGAACCGATGGCGGTATAAAAAAGCAGCCGAATGCCCGCCGACTCGCCTCCGGCAGGATTTTCCGAGATCAGGTAGCTCCCGACAAGCATCAGAACGCCCAGACTGCTTAACAGCGTAGAACCGGTTCCGAACTTTTTTTTCGATTCCATGGCAGCCTCCGTAATCATGAGATTTCTTCCTTATACTCCATTCATACGAAGCGGGTCAAAGAAGTTTCCGGATTCGGGTTGAAAAATGGAGAAACGCCCGTCTCTTTTGAGGAGATCCGGGCGTTTTTATCTGCCAAATAAGAGCTTGCGTACAATTCAATAACGCGGGAACCGAGAGAGAATGCCTGGTAAGCAGCGGTTCGATCTCAGCGGCATTCACTCTACAATTTCATGCACCGATTATTCATACTGCGCTGCAGGGCTCCCGGTGCGTGGTACGGCGTTGCGCAGCGGTGGTCGCACACAGTAAGACGGCAGTCTGTTTACTGGCAGCTGCCGCTTGTTTTCACGGCTGTTCTTCCCCCACGAGAAAAGTCAGTTTTTTCCCCTGAACCGAGATACTCGCCGGAGTCTGCATATAAATTTCCCCGTCCATGTCCGCCTGCATAGGCTGATCCGTGGTCAGCTTTAAGGAAGTGGTGCGGATGAACTCGAAGCTGCTCTTCTCGGAATCCCATTCATCAAAATTTTTGATCTTGAACAGTTCCTTCAGCAGCGGCAGCCCGGCCTCGCGGATAATTGCCACATCCAGGACGCCGTCATACAGAGCATCGGGCGCCAGGGGCAGCGGCCTCGTACCGAGAAACCGGCCGTTGGCGACGAATAACATCACCGCTTCGCCGTCTGTACGCCCGCTGTCGTGCTCCATGGTAAAGCGGAACGGATCTGCGGACGTTACCGTCTGGAGCGTGCTGATAAAATAACTCAGCTTGCCGATCGTCCCTTTCAGCTGCGGATTGATATTGACCGAGGCGTCGGTAATGAGGCCGATACCGAAGAAGTTCGAGAAGTACCGGTCGTTCGCCCGTCCGATATCTACCGGCTGTGTCTTCCCCCGCATAAGAGCCTCCGCGGCCCGATCCAGCTCCTGGGGAATATAGAGCGCCCGGGAGAAATCGTTGCATGTCCCGCCGGGAAGAATACCGACAACGGGCGGATCGGCCAGCGGTGCCAGCCCGTTCACGCATTCATGGACGGTCCCGTCCCCGCCCAACACGAGGAGGAGATCCGTCTCTTCCCCACGTTCCCGGCAGATCCGCTCCGCATCTCCGGGCTCCTTCGTCTGCACCAGCGTGAGCTCTCCAATTCCCGCCGCAAGGGGGCCGATGACCGCTCCCAGCCTGCTGCCCGTTTCCGCCTGACCGGCGCTGCCGTTATGAATCAGAATCGCTTTTCCGAACATGCTCCCCGCCTCCTTCGCTTACGCCAATTTCCATCTCTAGCCTGTACTTACCCCGATCCAGAAATCCGGACCACCTTTTCTAAAAAAAGGAATCCAGGTTCGCGATCCCGTTTGCTCCTACCCCGCTATCCGGCCGCACGCTCTTCCTTACGGGCCGGCCTTTTAGAATTGACGAACCAGATGCCGATCAGCACGAAGACGATGCCCGTCACAGTGCCCGCCCTCAAAGTCTCACCCAGGAAAAGAACGCCCGACAGAACGCCGATGACCGGTACCAGCAGCAGAGAAACGGAAGCTTTGCCCGCCTCGGCGCGCGATAAAATATGGAACCACAGGACGAACGCGAACGCGGAAGCGACAATCCCGGCAAAGCCGACATAAACCGCGGGCATAAGTCCCCAATGGCTCTCTCCGTGTTCAAAAACAGCCGAATACAGAAACAGCCCCGCCGCTCCCGCTACCATCTGCCAGGTCGTAAACTGGAGATTGTCGCAGTGGGCCAGCTTGCGCTTGATGATCACGTTGGAGACGGCCCAGGCAAGCCCTGACGACAAAGCCAGCAGCATGGCCCAGAAGCTTCCTCCGAGACGCACATCCAAAGCGAAGAACATCCCGATGATTCCCGCGATCAGCCCGATCGTTTTGCGGGTCGTAAGCTTTTCGCCCGGAATGAGAAAGTGCGCCATCAGCGTCAGCCAGAGCGGCATACTGTACGTCAGCACGGAGGTAAGCCCGGCGCTTATATCCTCCAGCGAAATCTGGATCGCCAGATTGAAATAGGCCGTCTGGAGAATTCCGCACAGGATAAACCATTTCAAATCTTTCCGTGACGGAAGCGGAACCTTCTTGAACAGACAGAACAGCAGCAGAGCGGCCGCCCCCACCCCGAAGCGGTACCCGGCGAACAACACCGGAGGAAATACGCCGTTAGCGAGCTTCATGATAACCCAGTTGTAACCCCAAATGAGGCATAAAAGTCCGATTAACCCGTTCAACTGCCAACACCTCTTTAATCGAATCACACCTTGCGGAGCTTTTCCGAAAAATTTCGCCCCGTGCACCTCCGCCTTTCCTTAACGAAAAAAAAGAGAAGATGCACCTTTCAGGCACCTTCTCTCATTCTATCATTTATCCAGAAAATTGGGAGAAATCCGTAAAATCTCATCAAATTTCTTTTCTTTGAAAATAACCCAGACCGGAGAGGAAGAAAACGACGAAGCCTCCCAGAATGACATAGATCAGCGTTTCGAAAGAAACATGAAGCCCTCCCAAGCTGGTTTCGCTTGCCGGAAGCATGGCCAGGAACGGCTGCGCCCACGGATAAAACGGACCGTACGTCTCGGAATTGGCTACCAGAATGTTCGGCAGCGTGAAGATAACGTTGAGCGCGAGCGGAGCCGCAAAGCTCACCCAGGCGATGGATACCCAGAGCTGCAGAGCCGCCAGCGGCAAGGTAGCGAGCCAGCCTCCGAAGACGGGCCACAGCAGCTGACTCCAAGGGATGCTTGCTCCGAGCCCCTTGATGAAGCCCGCTCCGATCAAGCCGCCGAGGAACAGCAGCTGAGTGACGGCGAGCAGCCCGGTGACGAGCAGGAACTTGGCGATGAACAGGTGGGAGCGCGACACCGGCAGGGCAAGCACCTGCTTCCAGCCCCCGCCCGTATGCTCGTAGCGGCACACGTACGCCGCGAACACGCCGGTCAGCAGCGGGAGGAACAACATCGCATGAATGAGGGCCATCGTGCTCAGCAGAAGCGTCCATGCGATCAAGGGTTCATTCGCCGGCACCGGCAGGGCCAGACCGGTCGCAAAAGCGAGCAGCGGGGAGATGAAAATCAGCAGCCAGATGTTCGTTTTGCGCAGCTTCAGCCATTCGGCACCCAGTATGTTAAAGAAAGCGGCCATCTCAGTTCACATCCTGTCTGGTAAAGTGAGTCAGCCCGATCAGGAACACGACGATACCCGTGCCGATTCCAAGCCATACGTTAAGCTCGGGCCGTCCGGCCTCGTTCACGAGCAGCGGCCATTTCCACAGGAACCAGTCCGGCAGCCGGATGGAAAAGAGGCTCAGCACGGTTCCCAAAATTCCGGCCGTCAGCGGAATGGCCTGATTTCGGACCGCTACGGACAACCACAGCTGAACGGACAGGATCGGGATTCCGGCGAGAAGCGGGAACAGGCTGATGCGAATGACGTGCATAACGGGAACGTTCATTCCGAAGCCGAGCAGGAGGCCGAGAATTACGGATCCGGCCGCCAGCAAGAGGCACGACACGAGCAGCAGGATGAATACGAGCAGCAGCTTCGACGTGAAGACGCTGAAGCGGGAAACCGGCAGGGCCAGCAGCTGCTTCCAGGAATTCTTCTGATGCTCGTAGCCCGCGATCATCGACGTCAGCAGCGTCATGCCGAGCAGCAGGGCCGGGGCCGCGAGAAACTGGATGTTTGAGAGCAGCGCGTACCAGAGATCATTCGCGTACTGCTTGGTCAGATAGTCGTAACGCAGGCCGAAGTTGACGGCCTGGAGGCCGACGACGCCTACGGGACCCAGCAGCACGAGGAACCAGGCAAGCGTCCGGCGGATTTTCAAGAAATCCGCCGCCAGTACTCTGCCGATCATAAGCTGTCTCCCTCCCCTACCAGGTCCAGGAAGAAATCTTCCAGCGATTTCTTCTTCTCTTCCACCCGGTAGACGGAGTGCCCCGCCTGGACCAGGCCGGTTACAACCTGCGCGATCTTCTCATCGGGAGCTTCCTCCAGAAGAAGCGAAGACTCGTCGGCCACCGCGAAGCAGCCGGCCGAGGCGGCGGTACGCAGCGCCTGCTGCGGCGCGTCCACCGCAATGCGGATCTGGCCGCCCGCCTTTCTGCGCAGACTCTCGATCGTGTCTTCGAAGATCATCGAGCCGCCGCGGATAATGCCGACGCGGCTGGCCATCTGATCCACCTCGCTCAGCAGGTGGCTCGATACCAGAACCGTCACGCCGTACTGCTGCGGCATGCTTTTGATCAGCTCCCGGATCTCCAGGATGCCGGACGGGTCGAGCCCGTTGGTAGGCTCGTCGAGCACGAGCAGCTCCGGGCTGCCCAGCAACGCGGCGGCGATGCCCAGACGCTGCTTCATGCCGAGCGAGTAGCCCTTCACCGGGCGCTTCGCTTCCTTCGTCAGGCGGACAATCGCCAGCACTTCGTCGATCCGCTGTTTCGGCACGTCGAGAATGCGGCGGATAGCCTCCAGATTTTCGTAAGCGGTCAGATGACCGTAGTAGGAAGGGTACTCCACCAAAGAGCCGACCTTGCGCAGAATCGCCAGCTTTTCCTTGCGCAGATCTTTGCCGAACAGCTGCACCGTCCCTTTCGTCGGGCGGATCAAGCCTAGCAGCATCCGTATGGTTGTCGTTTTCCCGGCGCCGTTGGGCCCCAGAAAGCCGTAAATATCTCCTTTGCGAATTTGGAGATTCACGTTGTCCACGGCAGATCTCAGTTTGTATTGTTTGGACAACCCGAAGGTTTGAATAATCATTTCGTTCATGGAAAATCACCTCGCCCCTTATGTTAAAGAGCGAAGGTTAATCCCAGGGTGCGGCTTGTTTAAGATTCGTTTAAAATCACCGGTCGCGCGGGAACAAATAGATGGCCGTTCCTTCCGGCGAGCTGACGACATCCCAGCCCAGATGCATTTCTTTCACCATCAGCGCGACGATCGTGAGACCGATCCCCGCCCCCTTCTCCGCCGACGGAGCCTTCATGCCAGGGCCTTTGTCCTCGATCACGAGAGCGGTCCCGTCTTCCCTTTCCTCGGTGCGGAGGCCGATATATCCGCCGGACTTGGCGTGGCGAAGCACATTCTGGAACAGGTTGTCCAGAATCCGGTTCATCCACTGGGGATCGGCTTTCCAGTAGACGGGATGCTCCGGCACACCGACGTCCATAACCATGCCCTCCTCCTCGAATACGGGGTACCAGGCGGCGGCGGACGCCCGGACGAGCCGGGCCACGTCGATCTCGGTCCGCTGGAGCGGGTACTTTCCGGCGGAAAGCAGCGTATACGACAGCAGGTTGTCGATGAGCCGGTTAAGATCGTCGGACTTCGTCTCGATCAGAGCCAGCGAAGACTTGCCTGACGCGGAGATCGGCTCCTTCTGCAGCGAGTAGGCGTGGCTGCGGATAATCGTCAGCGGCGTGCGCAGATCGTGAGACAGGTTCGCGATCAGCTGCTTTCGGAGCCCTTCCTCTTTGCGTTCCCGCTGGCGGCTCGTCGTCAACTCCTCGATCATCCGGTTGAAGGCCAGCTCCAGTTGTCCGATTTCGTCCTTCTTGCTGACGGCTATCGGATGGGGGATGTCCCGGCCATCCGGCAGTCCCATCGCCTCCTCCAGATGAACGAGACGCTTGCGGATGCGGTAGAAAAACAGCCACGACGTGAACAGGAACAAGCCGAAGGCCAGCAGAACAATGCCGATGACATACCGGTCGCTGTAGATAGGCCGTTCCTCCTTCATCAGCACCCGCGGAATCTGCATCACCATAAACCCCTGAGACGCGTCTTCTCCCACGAAAGCGACCGTTGTATAAGGATCGCCGTCATAGCTTTTTTTCATAAAAGCGATCGTATCGGCCGCTTCCCATACGGTAGGAAGGTCCGGCCGTTCAGGCAGGGTTAAGCGCGTTTTCCCGCTGCCGTCGACCCAGAACAGATCCGCCTTCGGATATTTCTCCTTCAGTTCCCGTATCCGCTTGTCGATTCCCTCATCTCCGGCGCCCTGCAGCTTCTTAGCCTCCCCGTGCCAGAACTTCTCGATGTCATTTCCCCTCGCATAGGGATTGGTCTTCCGGTTCTCTTCCTGGGTCTTGAACGAATGCGGCAAATAATACAGAACAGCGGCCATCGGAAAAATAACCGGCCAAATCAGCATCGCGAACACCACGATGCACAAATATTTTACGAGCAGCGAGTGACGCCACTTCATGCTCTCACCCGGTAACCGATGCCGCGGATCGTCTCCACGATTTCGGGCTGGCTGGGGTCGCGCTCGATCTTTTCGCGGAGATAGCGGATATGAACCATCAGCGTTTTGTCCCCGTCGATGTAAGGGTCTCCCCAGACCCCTTCGTACAGCTGCTCTTTTGTAAGAATCTGATTCGGATGACGTAGGAAATACATGAAAATCTGAAATTGTTTCCCTGTCAAAATAATTTCTTCTCCGGTCCGCGTGTCCACGATCCGGTTCTCCTCCATATTCACCTGCAAATGATGCAGCGTGAGCTCCGCCTGCGCCAGTTTACCCGTACGCCGCAGCAGCACTTCGACACGGGCCGCCAGCTCATCCGGATGAAACGGCTTCGTCACGTAATCGTCCGCGAATTGCAGACCCTGCAATTTATCGTCGATGGAGGTCCGCGCGGAGAGCATCAGAACGGGCGTATCCGGGTAATTCTTTTTCATCCGCTGCCCGATCGAAAAGCCGTCCAGACCCGGGAGCATCACGTCCAGGATGACCAGGTCGCTTTTCTCCCAGAATTCCGCCGCCTTCTCTCCGGATTTCAGCCAATTCACTTCGTAGCCCCGTTCGATCAAGTGGCTGTTGACCCATTTGCCGATTTCGGGATCGTCCTCAATGTACAAAATTTGTTTAACGGCCATGATACTAACTCCTTCCAGTCTCGCTACCGTTACTTTACAAAGACATTCGCCGGATTGTCAAAAGGGGACCGTTACTTCAAACCGCTTTTTAACGTATAACATGCTTATGAATATGCGGAGGGGACCGGTAGATAGGAAAATGCCGCACCCTGCCTGGTGATCGTTACTCTGCCTGTCTTGATTCTGATCTGCGGCCATTAAACCGGCCGGAAAAGGAGGCCTTGCCATGAGGATGCCCAAGCGTTTCAAACACCTGTACACCTATCTGCATAAATGCTTTGGCAAAAGCCTCCGGTCTATACGCGGCTTGCCTTTTCGAAAGGGTGCGGTGATAGCGGGTACTTATAAAATCGTGGAAAAACTCGGAGCCGGCAGCTTCGGCGTCGCCTATCTGGCGCTGAAAACGGATAACGGACAGCAGGTGGTGCTGAAAAGGGTATCGCCCGTAAGAGGCGGCAAAAAGCGGGCGGAATACATCTTCGGGCAGGAAACCGCCATGCTCCGGCAGCTGCGGCATCCGGATATTCCGGCATTCTACGAGGCTTTCCGATGGAGGGGCGAGTTCTGCTTTGCGATGGAGTATGTACGTGGAAGCTCGCTCGATGTGCTGCTTTTCCGTGAAGAGAGAGCCTTCTCCGAGAAGGAATCCCTGCTTGTGGTCCGTCGGCTGTTGGAGCTTGTCGGGATGCTTCACGGACAGGGAGTCGTCCACCGGGACATTTCGATTGCCAACGTGCTTTTGGATGGGGACACGGTGAAGCTGATCGACTTCGGGCTCGCCCGGGCCCTAAGTACCGGCGGCAACGCTTCGGACAGCCCTGCCGAAGAGCATCTCCCCCGCCGGGACGCGGATGTGGACGACGACGATTCGTCGGAGAAAAAAATCCGGCGGGCCGTTCATGTGATCAGCGATTTTTACGCGGCCGGTCATCTGCTCTTATTTTTGCTGTACAGCACCTATTCTACGGAAGACGAAAGCGCGGCCAAAGGCGCCGGACTGAGCTGGGAAAAGGAGCTGCTTCTGCATCCCGGAACGAAAAAACTGCTCCGCCGGTTGCTTTTGACGGAACAGCCTTATGAACGAGCGAGCGAGATACAAAACGATATCGATGGAATTCTGGCGGAACTTGAAGGTTGAGGGTCAACTGCTGTAGGAGCTGGAAGAGCGTTTTTTCTTGTAGTGATTGTGACCGTAGTGATTGTGGCCGTTGTAGTTCTTGTGGGAATGTCTGCGGAAATCGTCACTGCTGCTGTGGGGGCGGTAGTGGGAACCTTTGTGCTTGTCGGCACCAAGAAGTTTAGTCAGCAATTTTTTTAGCATGGCCATACCTCCTTTTGGGTGTACTATACGGCGAAGGCAAGAATAACGTTTCAGATTGGGCAGAAAATCTCCCCGGATCAGTTCTTACCCGAAAAGTCAGGGATAGCAACTTCCCCCCCTTCGTTAGCATGCAAAAAAAGAAGGAGGAATCTGGTCCCTCCTTCTTTTCGTTCATTTCCGCAACCGGTCCGCGCTTACCGTGCCGAGCGGCACCTTACCACTTGGACGATCCCGAGGATCGTCCTCCGGAAGAGCCGCCGCCCCAGCTGGAGCTGCCGGAGGAACGCCCTCCGCTTCCGCCCCAGCTCGAGCCCCCCGAGGAGTTGCCGCCGCCCCCGGGCCCGCCGGGGCCTCTGCGGCGAAGCTGCTCCTCATGCATCCGGCGCTGATAGTCCCGGTCCATCTGCTCCAGCAGCTGCTGGCCGGACGAGATGCGCTGCATCGCTTCCGCGAAAAGCCCCCGGGCGATAAGCCGCCGGCTTTCCTCCATCAGCGTCTCGTAGCCGGAGGAATAGGGCGACAGGCTTATGCTGCCGCCGTACCGGGCATGCCGGCTCCGGTACTCTCCTTCGAGCTGCCTGATCGTGCGCAGCGTCTCTTCTTTCTCCCGCAGCAGCTGCTGCACACGCTCCGCGGCCTGCCCGGCCTGGACGGCCAGCCCCCGCCGGCGCTCTTCCAGCAGGTCCACGTCGAGCACCGGTGCCTGCGCCAGCTGCTCCAGCTGGGCCAGCCTGCTTTCGCCGTCGCCGATCATCGCGGACAGCTCCGGTGATTCCACCTGCAGCTCCCCGAAAGCGGAAGCCGCCTGCCGCAGCCGGCTTCGTTCTTCGTCCAGCGCATTCCGGACGGTCCGGACCCGCGCGTCCAAGCTGTCGTGATACCCGAGAATCCGCGTGCGGAGCTCGCGGATTTCGGTCATCAGCGCTTGGGCCTCCGTACCGGCCTCCCGGGCCGAACGGTACTCCTGGACGTCCGGAGCGAGTCCCGACCGGATCTCCGTCAGCCGCCGGCCAAGCTCTTCGCGCGCCCGCGTCATGCGGGTGTAGTCGGCCTGCTGCTCCCGCCGGTGCGCTTCCGCGTAATCGCGGGCGATTTTAAGAGATTCCTCCGGGTAGGCACGGTCGAATGAGCCAAGGTCACCCGTCAGCTCCTCGACCTCATGAGCCGTCTTCCGCGCAGACTCCCGGTCGGCGATCATCGCCTCCACCAGGCTGCGGGCGGCTCCCATGCCTTCCTCTATGGCGGCCGCGCTCCGGCCGCCCTCTTCGGTATCGCCCGCTTTCAGCAGCGTACCCAGCCGAGCGGATTCATCCCTTGCCTGCTCAAGCAAAGCGTATGGATCGCCATCGGTAAGCAGCAGGCTTTCCCGCCGCGCTTTTTCCCTGAGTTCTTGTTCCAATGCTTGGATCTCCGGTAAAAATCCGGGCTGCCGCGCCTCCAGCGCTTCGAAGTCCTTAACCGACTTCTTGATGAAATCCAGCTCCTTCAGAGCGGCTTCGACCGACGTTTCGGCCTGTATAAAATCGAATTCATCCAGCTCGTCGGCCTTGGCATAAGCTGTCTTGGCCTGTTCCGCATGCTTCCTCAGGGCAGTCAGCGGGTAACCTGTCCGGCGGGCAAGCGCTTCGACAACTTCCTCCGCTTCGGCGATGCCGGTCTTGGCCCGGTTCACGGATTTTCTGACTTCCGTGGATTGCTTTTCGATCTCCGCGAGCTGCGTCCTGTACGGCTCCAGCTTTTTGACAAATTCCTGCACGGATTGGAGAAGGCTTCTCGTCTCGGCCTCTCCCTTGGCGTTAAGGAGGAAAGGAATTTTCTGAGCCGCCAGGCGTCCCCTCAGCTCTTCGGCTTCTCCCTGCAGCCGCACTACCGCATTCTCCAGCTCGGCGGCTTTTTGTTTTGTTTCCCCTTGCAAAAATTGTTTCTCCAGGTCCTGAAAAACTTCCGAAAACAGCATTCCGTTCAACACCGGCTGCGTCCCGTCGAGCAGCTGTTTCGCTTCCGCCAGCCGTTTCCGGGCCGCGGCCCTTCTTTTGTACTGCCAGAAAGCCCAAATTCCCGCTCCAATCACGGCGAGCCCCAGCACAACCGGAATAATCGAGGCCATGCTGCCCGAGGAGTCGCCGGCTCCCGATGCTCCCGCTCCGGCAAGCGAGTTCACGTAACCGCTGACCGCCAGAATACCTTCTCCAATCTTGCCTTCTCCGGCAGCAGGCACAAACTTAAGATCGACAATCCCCTTCGCATCCTTCGCCTTGCTTCGCGAAACGGCCGCGGACAGCTGCTCGTTCTCATAAACCAGATGGACAAAATTCGGCTGAGTCGTGATGACCAGCATCAGCTGATTCCGGTTCAGCCCCCATTGATCGTAAGCTTCATTCGCGAGGCGCTCTCCCTCGCTTTCGGTTAAGCCTTTGGCGGTAAGCACAAACAATTCGTAATCTTTGTTCTTCAGTCCGCTTTCCACCTGACGGGCCTGGGTTTGCGTAAGCAAACCGACGGGATCGGTAACGATTCCGTTATTCCGGGGCACCGCCGCGGCAAACACAGCCGTACAGGTAAGAAATGTCAGGAGTAGGGCGAGCCCTATCACACGGATTCTCTTCATTTTGTTCCCCTTTCGCTCCAATGACCTTTTACATGCTCTTTACCCGAAAATACCGGTTTCGCTTCTTTTCCGTTTTAAACGCCTCTGACGTCAATCTTCCCTTCATTCCCGGGGAAAAAGCTCTCTGGCCGTTTGAATAAATAAATGTACCGCCAGCGATGCTTCTTTCAAAGAAGGCACGGCTACGGATATATCCCGGCAGACGCGAGGCTCCAGGTCGAGCGTAACGAGCCCCGGAGGCAGGGCGGATAAGGACAAGCGGGACAAGATAGCGAGTCCCAGCCCTTCTCGGATCATATTCAGCACCGTCGCGACGTTAGACGCCGCAAAAGCCAACCGGAGATCCGCGCCCGACTTCTGAAACAAATCGATAATCGGGGCTTCGTACCCTCCTCTGCACAAAATCATCGGCTCTCCGCTCAAATCGGAGATTGTAAGAGAACTTCGGCCCCCCAGCGCGTGGTTCTCCGGAAGAACAGCCACCATCTTGTCTCTAAAAAGAGGAACGATCTCCATATCCGCATCGGGAAAAATAACGAGGCCCACGTCGATAAACCGCGTCGACAGCCACTCCTTCACTTCGGCAATCGTGCCTTCATGAAGCACCAGCTGGAGATTCGGATATTTCTGCTTGAACGTGCTCATGATCTTCGGCAAAAAATGAGCCGCGGCCGTAGGAAACGCGCCGATGCGGACGGTTCCGACCTCCAGCCCTTTCTCCGCCGCGATTTCCTGCTCAATGTTCTCGACGCGCTGCAAAATCTCGCGCATTTGGATGAGTACCCTTTTCCCGATATGCGTCAGGGTAATGCCGTTCTTCCGGTCCCGGATCATCAAATGGATGCCGAGATCAGCCTCAAGACTGGAGATGGCGTGGCTCACGGCAGGCTGCGTCATGTTGAGCTCCAAGCCCGCTTTGGTGAAGCTTCCCGTCTCCGCTATCTTCACAAAAACCTGAAATTGAGTAATGGTCATAACCTTTCACTTATGCTCCTCATAAAAATTATTCATTTTATTTATCTTATAGCCCATCGTATCATAAGAAAGCAGTTCTAACCAAGGAGTGATTTATATGGAACGTTCTTCCCGTAAACGAACGGCTTTCCTGCTCGCGTTTCTGGTCTTGATGTGGGGAATCAACTGGCCCCTGACCAAGCACGCGCTCATTTATACACCGCCCCTGCTATTCGCGGGTATTCGTACATTGATCGGCGGCTTCCTGCTGCTGTTCGTCGCCATTCCGAGATACAAGAAGCTCAACTTCAAGCAAACGTGGCACATTTATTTGATTTCCGCCGTGCTGAACATCATTTTGTTCTACGGATTGCAGACTGTCGGGCTCGGTTACCTGCCTTCGGGGCTGTTCTCCGCTATCGTTTTCTTCCAGCCGGTGCTGCTTGGGATCCTCTCCTGGCTGTGGTTGGGCGAATCCATGTACGGGCTAAAAATGTTCGGCCTGCTCCTCGGTTTCGCCGGGGTAGCGACCATTACTTCGGCCGGACTGAGCGGGCATATCTCCTTTACCGGCATTCTGCTGGCGCTCGGATCTGCGGTAAGCTGGGCTTTCGGTACCGTTTTTATGAAAAAAACAGGCGACCGCGTCGACTCCATCTGGATGGTCACGCTGCAGCTGCTGATGGGCGGAGTCGTCCTGACGGGCACAGGCCTCTCCACAGAAAGCGTCTCAGACATCGCATGGACCGGCCCTTTCATCTTCAGCCTGCTCTTCATTTCGGTATTCGTCATTGCGATGGGGTGGCTGGCTTTCTTCACGCTGGTCGGTTCGGGCGAAGCGAGTAAAGTCGCCTCGTTCACCTTCCTGATTCCGCTGATCTCCATTACCGTCAGCGCTATTTTCATGAATGAAGCGATTACGATCAACCTGCTGGCAGGACTGATCCTCATCGTGGTCAGCATCGTACTCGTGAACGTGCCGCCCCGGTCTTTCCTTGCCGCCAAAGCAAAAAAGTCCAAAGATATCCCCCCTTGCGCAAGTCTGGGTCAGGCAAGGGATTTTAAATAACGGTTCGGAAACAAGAAAAACCGGCGGAGGGCTGAGCCTCCGCCGGTTTCTTTTTTTGATATACGCCTATCCGTTAATCCTGCATGCCTTGCGAGCCGCGATTATTTAACGGGAATTACGTTGATCAGCGCGTCGAGAAGTGCGCCCGATTTATCCATGCTGTATTCCCAGAACATCGCTCCGCCCAATCCCTGATCCTGTACAAACTGGGCTTTCGCCTTTATGGATTCAGGATCGTCGTAGGAAAGCCATGTGCTGCCGTTAAAGAGGTACGGTGCCTTGGCAGCATCGTCCCAGTAACGCACGTAGCCGTTAGCCGCGTTATATTTCTCCAAAATTTCGTTATACGTCGGAGTATTGCCGCTGCCTGTTGCAGCCTGTCCCAGACCGTTGTTGGCAGTCGACTGCACATCGGTCCAGATATGGCTGTAGAAAGCGATACCGACGACGATTTTGTTAGCCGGCACTTTCGCGTCTATGAACCGTTTAACCACGGTTTCCATGCTGAGTCCCGGTCCGTAAACGTTCGTGTGATGCTCCGTCTTCTGAACCCATCCACCAGAGTAATCATAGGTCATGATGTTGAAATTATCCAGGTACTTGGAAATTTCAGCGGCTTCGAGAGCTTTCAGATGACTTGGTCCGGCGCCTGCCGCCATGGACAATTCATAATACTTGTTGTCGGCAAGCCCCAGCTGATTCAGTTTGTCCCGGAGCATTTGCAGGAACAGGGTATAGTTATGCTTATCTTCCGGTCTTGCTTTCATTACGCCGTCCGCGCTGATCGTCGGATATTCCCAGTCGATATCCACGCCGTCCAGCTTGTACTTCTTGATGTAGTCGATAATGCTGTTCGAGAAAGTATCTCGGGCTTCATTGGTCAGAACCGCATCCGAGAAGCCGTCCGCTCCCCAGCCGCCTACGGCAAACAGCACTTTAAGGTTCGGATTCTGTGCTTTCAGGCTGTGAATGTATTGGTAGTTCTGGTCGTCCTTTTGCTCCGGACGCGTGATGATTTTGTTGTCTTTCACAAGCGTAAAGGAGTAGTTCAGGTGCGTCAGTTTGTTGGCGTAAACCGAATTCGTGACGGACCAGTCTTCCCAGCCGGCGATATAAGCGATGACTTTCTTTCTAGGGTCTACTTTGAACTTCACGGTCGTAGAAGCCGTTTTGCCGCTTTTGCCGTGAACAGCCGTGACAACCAGGGTATAGTCGCCTGCTTCCGTAATCCCTGTTCCTTTGATGTATTCCTCTCCGTTCAGCGTAGCGACACCCACCGTACCCGGGGCATCCGTCCAGTTCGGCAGTACGCCTGTCGTGTAGGTCTGTCCGTCCGTTACGTTGGCAATCTGCGGTGCGGCAGGCACGGAAGTCGTGTCCGGCGTGTAAGGGTTGCCTTTCAGACCGTTAACGAGCGCATCCAGCAGGGCGCCCGTTTCGTCCTGGCTGTACTCCCAGAACATAGCGCCGCCGAGCTTCTCTTTCAGCGTATAAGCCGCTTTCTCAGCCATGGACTCAGGATCGTCGAACGAGATGAAGATTCCTGTCTGAGCGTTATACAGGTATGGAGCTTTAGAATCCTGATCCCAATAACGGGTATATCCGTTGGCTTCGCTGTAAGTCGCGAGAGTTACGCTGTAGGTCGGGGTTGCGCCTGTGCCTACGGCCTTTTGTCCGAGTCCGTTGTTGGCGGAGGATTCCACGTTCGTCCACAAGTGGCTGTAGAACGCGGCGCCGATGACGATTTTGTTTGCAGGTACACCGTTCTTCTTATAAAGCTGCACGGATTGATCGACACTGTTGTTGCCGGATCCGTAAAGATTGGTGTGGTGCTCCGTTTTCGGAACCCATCCGCCTGACAAATCATAGGTCATCAGGTTCATATTATCCAGCAGCGGAGTAATTTTATTGATTTCAACGCCCTTCAGATAACCGCTTCCCGCACCGACCGCGATGGTCAGCTCGTAATAGCGGTTGGTCTCAAGACCCAGCGCGTTCAGCTTATCGCGCATTAATTGCAGCAGGGAAGTAAAGTTCTGTTTATCCTCCGGCCGTGCCTTCATTACGCCGTCGGCGCTTTGCGTCGGATATTCCCAGTCCAGATCGACGCCGTCCAGGTTGTATTTCTTTACATAGTCGATGATGCTGTCGGTAAATGTTTGACGGGAAGCTTCTGTTAATGCCGCGTCCGAGAAACCGTCCGCCCCCCATCCCCCTACGGAGATAAGAGTTTTAAGATCGGCGTTCTGAGCTTTCAGACTATGCAGATACGCGTAATTCGCATCATCGTTCTGCACTTCGATCGGCACGATCTTGTTGTCTTTGACATGCGTAAACGCATAGTTGATGTGCGTCAGTTTGGATGCGTCCACCGGTTTCGCTTCGGACCAGTTTTTCCAGCCGCCCACGTAAGCGATCACCTTCGTTTGCGGTTCAACTTTGAACTTCACGGTCGTGGAAGCCGTTTTGCCGCTTTTGCCGTGAGCTGCGGTAACGACGAGCGTGTACTCGCCCGCTTCCGTAATTCCGGTTCCCTTGGTGTAGGCGGCTCCGTTCAGCGTAGCGCCGCTTGCGGTACCCGCCGCATCCTTCCAATTAGGCAGTACGCCTGTCTTGTAAGTTTGTCCTTCACTTACGCCTGTAACTGCAGGTGCCGCCGGAACCGTTGTCGTATCAGGGTTCAGTGTCTTTCCTTGAACACCTTTCACCAGTGCGTCCAGCAAAGCTCCCGTCTGATCTTGGCTGTATTCCCAGAACATCGCACCGCCGAGTTTCTGGTTCAGCACATAGCCCCCTTTTTCGTGGAGGGATTGCGGGTCGTCATAAGAAAGAAATACTTTCGTTTGTTCGTTATACAAGTAAGGTGCGTTGGCCTCACTATCCCAATAGCGCTTGTAGCCGCTAGCTTCGTTATAATTCGAGATGATTTCATTATAGGTCGGTGTTGCGCCGTTACCAACCGCCTTTTGACCCACGATCTTACCGCCTGCCGCTTCCACATCTGTCCACAGGTGACTGTAGAAGGCTCCGCCGATGACGATTTTGCTTGCAGGAACTTTATTGGCCAGATACAGCTTAACGGATGAATCTACGCTCAAATCACCGGCATACAAGTTCGTATGGTGAGCGGTTTTGGTGTCCCATCCGCCGTGGAAATCATAGGTCATCAAATTAATATTGTCGAGCAGCGGGGTAATCTTCTCGATTTCAACCCCGTCGAGGTATTTTTGCGTAGCGCCGACAGCAATCGTCAGCTCATAATATTTACCGTCCTGGCTTCCCAGAGCATTCAGCTTCTCACGAATCGTTTGCAGCATCAGCGTGAAATTCTGTTTATCCTCCGGCCGCGCCTTCATAACACCGTCAGCGCTTTGTGTTGGATACTCCCAATCCAGGTCGACCCCGTCCAGCTTGTACTTCTTGACGTACTCGATGATGCTGTCCGCAAATGTGTTGCGCGCGCTTTCCGTTAATGCCGCATCCGAGAAACCGTCCGCTCCCCAGCCGCCGACGGAAGGAAGAATTTTCAGCTTCGGATTGTCTTTCTTCAAGCTTTGCAGATAGGCATAGTTGGCATCGTCGTTCTGTGCCGGCAGGGAGACGATTTTATTGTCTTTCACATGCGTGAACGCATAGTTGATGTGCGTCAGCTTGGCCGCGTCGATCGGGTTGGAGGCCGACCAGTTTTTCCAGCCGGGCACATACGCGATGACTTTCTTGGCCGTTTCCGTGGAACCGCCGCCGGAGCTGCCGCCAGAACCGCCCCAGCCGCCGCCGATCGGCAATCCGATTATGATGGAGCCTTTCTGCGGGCCATCCACTTTGACGGGAGCTTTCTCGAAGGAGGAGCCTTTTCCGCCTTCGTTTACCGTCACGCTTTCGACCGAGCCGTAGCCAGTAATTTTGGCCAGGGCATTCAGCACGAGAGACACAATGCTGGCGTCATTGCTAACGGCCAGTGTCGTGTCGCTTCCGTCCACGATTACTTTGCCGATGGAGCCTTTGGAAATCTCGATTTTGATGCCGGAAGCCAGCACGTGAAGGGAATTAAATGACCCGATCAGCTGTACCGAAGAACCGGCAGGCAGTACTTTCACGAGAATCACATCGATAAAGCCGGCTCCGGTAAGGGAACTTTCCTCCAATTTAGTGGAAGATTGGACATACGTTTCTTGGACGGAAGTGTTTCCTTGGGCCACGAGACGGACCACACCGGTTTCCTTATGGACAATAACCTTGAACAGAACCGTATCTACGAGGTGGATGGAATTTTCTCCGCCGCCGTTGACCGTAACGGTTCCCGCTACTTTCACGTTCTTCAAGGTGACATCCCCGTTTCCGATGCCTTTGCCCAGAAGGAGATTGCCTTGAATGAAAGTGTTTTGCAGGGTAACGCCCGAAACATTTACGGCAACGTCCCCGTTAATCGTTTCGATTCCCGATGCAGGTCCGAACGTGCCGGCCTTGTCATAGGAAACGGTTTGCAGCGATGGTGCGCGGCCCAGCAGAACGACCGTCTCTGCGCGGGTCAGCTTGCCTGCGGGGCGGAAGGAGTCATCTTCGTAGCCTTCGATCACTCCCTTGGCCACCATAGCGCTTACCGCGCCTCTGCTCCAATCGGCAATCGACGCCGCGTCTTTAATTTTGTAAAGCGCGTCTTCGGAAGAAGTGTCCAGTTTGAGCAGCTTGGCGAGCATGACCGCCGATTCCTGTCTGCTCACCGGCTGGTCCGGACGGATGCTTCCGTCGCTGTAGCCGTCCACATACCCGGCTGCCACCGCTTTGCTGATTTGTTCATACTGCCACTGCTCCGCCGTAACATCCGTGAATTGGATCGGAGCGGAAGCCGTTAATTTATAGTACCGGTTAATAAGCGCCATAAGCTCTGCGCGCGTAATGGCGTTGTCCGGCTGAAGAGAACCGTCCGAGTAGCCCTGAATCAGGCCTTTATCGTGCCATTCGCCAAGCTCTTTCTCTGCCCAATGCCCCTTGATATCGGCCGGTTGGGCGCTTGCTTGTCCCGAAACAACAGTCAGATAAGTTGAAAAGACCATGCTTGTACATAAAAGTAAAACAAGCCATCTCCAAACAAAAGATTGCTTAAGCGCTTTCATACTACACCCCGATTTCATCAAATTTATACAATGCCATTCCAAAGAGGAATCCTTCTCACCTCCAGTGCGTTCTCTTCGCAGGCACTGCTTCTAAATTCAGCCGCTTGGCTTGAACTTAAAACAAACGCGTGAAGCCTTATAAAGCTCATCAGAAAACTTGGTAAACGGTTACATAAAGCCGATGAAAGACAAATATGTGCTACTGCACGGAGACAGGAATGGACCTAACGACGTGAAATGAGTGCTTCATGAATCGTGAATTATGAATGACGACAAGCCGAAAGTGGGGGAAAACTGAGGGTAAAATTGTGGAAGTTATTATGTAAGTTACTAATAATTATAATGGTTTTACAAAAGGTTAACAGGGATGTTTTTATCCACTGGAAGGGGATAATTCTCTATCTAGCTATTAAATTCACTGATTTTTTATACATATTAACGATAATAAAAATGCCTAATTAGTAAACAAAAACCGCCGAGGGAAAAAATCCCCCGGCGGCTCTTCCGGATAGCTTAACGCAAGGATGCGAACGCCGTCCGATTACTTCGTAATTCCGTTGTAGATCACTTGCGCCGCTTCCGCGCGTGTCGCTTTCGCACGCGGTGCGAATACGCCATCGGCACGGCCGGTCATCAGGCCCTTCTCGGCCGCTGTTTCCACAGCCGTTTTGGCCCAAGCGCTGATTTCCCCGCCATCCGTAAAGATAGCTTTAGGCGTACCTGTAGTGCCTTGAAGCTGCGCGTACATGCGGGTAATCATAACCGCCATCTCTTCACGCGTAATCTTCTGATCCGGCGCGAAGGTATCTGCGGAGTTGCCTTCCACGATGCCCTTCTCGGATGCGGCGGCAACGGCTTCCGCATACCAGCTTCCGGCCGAAACGTCCTTGAACGCGGACGGCTTGGAAGAAACGAGCTTCATTTGCTTCACGATCATGTTCACGAACTGGGCGCGGGTTACATCCTGCTCCGGCTCGAAACGGTTGTCGGCTATGCCGTCAATGATTTGCTTGCCGGAAAGCTCCTGGATGACTTTATAAGCCCAGTGCGCCTGCGGAACATCCGCGAACGACTTCAGGTTCACGATACGGCCGTCGAGAGACGCCGTGATTTTGCCGCCTTTGAACGTTTTCGTGATGTAGTTGTAGAACACATCGAGATCGATCAGGCCGGCTTGAGAGTTTTTGCCTTCAACCAGCACTTTATAGTTGTCTCCGCCCGCAGCCATGAAGTTATTCACGGTTACGGTGTACTCGGCGGCATCCTCAATCGGAGTGCCGTCCGCCTTCGTCAGCTTCACGATGCGCTCGGCTGCCGGCTTGCTAAAGTCGGCCGTGTACTTCAGACCGGAAATTTGCAGCGTTTTGGTATCTGCGGAACCGTCCGATTTCTTGCCCCACTGCTGCTGCAGAAGCGTTTTGACCTGTGCGCCTGTCAGCGTCATTTTAACCAGCGTATTGCCGAACGGCTGAATTTTAGCGAGATCGGAGAATTTGATATCTCCTTTAGGCAGGTCGGCACGGATACCGCCCGGATTCATGAAAGCGAAGTCCGTGTTCATGCCGTCACGCATAGCGTCCGCAATCAGGTTGCCCAGCGGAGCTTCTTCGTTGTAGGCGTTGTTTCGGGAAATCACGGAGTCCGTCGTTCCGACAGGCTGCTTCAGAACCGGATATTTGTCCAGATATTTGTTGATCAGAGCGATCGTATCCGCGTCAGGTGTTACGCCTTCCTGTTTCACGTCTACGATTTCCGCCGTTTTCTTCACGATATCGCCGGTAGCCGGATCGATTTCGAGGTCAACGTCGGCAAAAGCGGTACCGTAGGAATACGCTTGAACGATCAGCTTGTTGTCTACGACCGTATTGACTTTGGCATGGTTGTCACCGGCGAAAATAACGTCGACTTCATCGTCGATCGCGTTAGCCAGATCAATCGCCTCGCCGGAAGCCACGTTGTCTTTCACGCTTGCCGGATCGTGCGCCAGAACGACGATAGCTTTTACGCCTTTGGCTTTCAGCTCTTGTACGGCTTTGTTGACGACAGGAGCCTGCTCAACGAATTTAACGCCTTTCAGGCCGTCCGGAGATACTTTGGACGGAGTGGAGTTGGTCGCCACGCCGATAAATCCGATTTTCTGGCCGCCTACTTCTTTGATGACATAAGAAGGCAGAATGTTCTCGCCCGTTTTCTCGTCCACCACGTTGGCGTTCACGTACGGGAAGTTCAATTTATCGAAGGTCACGTCTTTGTTCTTCGTATCGGTACCGCCGTTGATTTGAGCGAGCATAGCGCCTACGCCCTGGTCAAACTCGTGGTTGCCCAGCGTACCTACGTCGAACTTCATCATGTTCATGAATTCCAGGGTTGGTTTGTCGCGCTCCATCGAGGAAACCGGTGCGGTCGCGCCTACGGAATCACCTGCATGAACAAGCAGCGTGTTCGGGTTCGTTTTCTTTCTTTCTTTCAAGTAAGTCGCCAGGTAAGGGGCGCTGCCCACTTTGCCGGACGCGGTTTCAGTCGTCGTATCGAGCTGACCGTGGAAATCGTTGATGCCCAGCAGCTGGACTTTTACGTTCTTGTTGTCCGGTTGAGGCTGGCCTTTTCCGCTCAGGTCGATGGAGTAGACGCTGAAGCCTTTGTCCGTCGTTGCGCCCGTGCTCTTGATATGCGGGTTCTCCGGCAGATACGTAACCGCGCTCGGGGAGCTGGTGAACGTGACTTTCACATTGCCGGCAACCGGTGCGATGGACCAGTTTTTGTCCGCAGCCGGGTTGATCGTTTTCTGTTCGGAAATGTAATCCATCAGAGCCTGACGGTTCTCGTCGGCGGAATCTACGATCAGCTCCGCGTTCTTGAGGCCAGGGAAGTTGCCGCCGCCGCTTGCGCGGTAGTTGTTCGTGACCACGATGAACTCCTGGTTCGGGTCGATCGGCTTGCCGTTGAACTGGAGATTCACGATCCGGCTGGAGGAAGCGTCGTTAACGGCTCCGTCCACTTTATATTTCGCCGGTTTGGTTACGTCCACCTGGTAAGTCACTCCGTCGATCACGTCGAAGTTAAACACCTGGAAGGAGGAGTTCAGCAACTGCTGCTCGTCCGTTTTGGCCGGGTCGATCTGGTTGAACATGCCCGCGGACATTTCCAGCCATTCTTTCACGCCGGAGCCTTTGATTTTGACGGCTTTCAGCGTGTTGTCGTACAGATAGAGATCGCTCGCGCTCTTGATCGCGATAGGACCTTTGGCGATATCCGTGTACTCCGACGGGCCGTTGCGTCCCGCTTTGAACGGAGCGCCTACGGAGAGAATCGGAAGATTTTTATACTGCGGCAGAGTCGTCGAAATATACTTGCTCACATATTCTTTCTGAGCGTTCGTTACGATTTGAACCGAAGGGTCGTCCTGCACAAGCGCGAAATAGCTGTGAATCGGAGCGGTCGTTTCGCCGATCGGCTGGTTCGCGTATTTTTTCGTGCCTTCGTGCTCGGCCGCAACCGCTTGTACGATAGCCGGATCGGTATCCACAAGCGCTTTTTTCGTCGTGCTGTCATAGATATAACGAGTCGAGGACTGGGAGTTGGAAACTTTCCACTTGCCGCCCTCCTGCACGAGCTTCAGGTCGATCAGACCCAGGTTCGAACCGCCGTAGCCGGATTGCACGGCCGCAACGCCGTTGATCGTGCCTTTCGCGTTATCTACGCCGGCAACCGGGTTTCCGTTCGCGTCTTTAAACAGCGCGTCAAGCTTCTTCACGTCAGGTGTAGGGAACACCTTATGAGAGTGCGAGAACGTAATCGCGTCGATTCCGGGCACCTTGCTTAGAGGCAGAACCGCGTTCTCGGCGAGCTGATCATTCGCCGCGGCCGTGCCGTCAAAACCGGAGTGCGCCATCGCGATCACGATGTCCGCGCCTTTGGCTCTCATTTCAGGCACGAATTTCTTGGCGGTCGCGACGATATCTTTGGCCACGACTTTGCCGGTAAGGTTCACTTTGTCCCACTCCATGATTTGCGGAGTTACAAGTCCGATGACGCCGACTTTGATTTTCTGGTCGTTGCCGTTCTCGTCTTTGAACGTCTTGTCCATAATCAGATAAGGCGTGAATTTGTTGACATCGTTGTCCGGGTTGTTGTCTTTGTCGTCTATGTAGACGTTGGCATTAATATAAGGGAATTTGGCCCCTTTGATCGATTTGTCTAGAAAATCAAGGCCGTAATTGAATTCATGATTGCCGAAGGTAGCCACGTCGTAATCCAGAAGATTCATAGCTTTGTAGACAGGATGGATGGCACCGGGGTCTTTGAGCTGGTTAATCTGGGCTATGTATGTTCCAAGCGGAGTCCCTTGGATCAAGTCTCCGTTGTCGACCAGGAAAGTGTTAGGGTTTTCTTTACGCGCTTCTTTGATCAGCGTAGCGGTTTTGGCCAAACCTACGCTTGCCGCGGCAGCGTCTTTGTAATAATCGTAGTCTACAAGATTTGTATGCAAATCCGTCGTTTCCATGATACGAAGATTAACGGTTGGGGAAGCGGATGTTTGCGCTTGCACAATGCCTCCTAAAGACTGGGATGAAATGATGCCGAATGCTAGGGAAGCGGTCGCGAGCTGCTTCATTCTTTTGAACTTCCTGGATCCCATTACGAGAATTCCACCTTCCTGTAAATAGTTACTTACCGATTTTAGCAGGTTCGGAATTAACCGTGTGTAAAATATTTAATAATTTTATTGAAAACGCTTAAAATGATTCTTAAGTCCTGTATTTAACCGACGGTCAATCCCGACAACAGCCTATTTAAACCATGCAGGTTTAGACAGGACGTCCACTTGGGTAACCATTCCTTAGACCAAAAGAGATGAGAGCGACCGTTTACTACAAAAGGCCCATAGTCGATTAGGAGGAAAAGGAATGACAAGGAATCATACGATGATGCAGTTTTTCGAGTGGCACGTCCCCGCGGACGGCTCCCACTGGAAACGGCTTAAGGAGCTGGCTCCCGAGCTGAAAAAGAAAGGGTTCGACTCCGTCTGGATTCCCCCGGTTACCAAAGGACAGTCCGACCAGGATACGGGCTACGGCGTGTACGACCTGTACGATCTGGGCGAATTCGACCAGAAAGGAACGGTCCGGACCAAGTACGGAACGAAGGAAGAACTGCTGGAAGCCATCAAAGCGTGTCAGGACAACGAGATTTGCGTATACGTGGATCTCGTGATGAATCATAAAGCGGGTGCGGACGAGAAAGAACTGTTCAAGGTGGTCCAAGTGAACGACCAGAACCGCAACGAGGTGATTTCCGAGCCTTTCGATATCGAAGGCTGGACGAAATTCACTTTTCCGGGACGGGGCGACAAATACTCCGCTTTCAAATGGGATTTCGGGCATTTTAACGGCACCGATTACGATGCCAAGGAAGATAAAACCGGCATTTTCCGCATCCTTGGGGAGAATAAGAGCTGGAACGACAACGTGGACGACGAATTCGGCAACTACGACTATCTCATGTTCGCCAACATCGACTACAGCCATCCCGGCGTGAGAAAAGAGATGATCACCTGGGGCAAATGGCTCGTCGACACTTTGCAGTGTGACGGATACCGGCTGGATGCCATCAAGCATATCAACCACGATTTCATCCGGGAATTCGCAAGCGAAATGATCAAGGAACGCGGGGAAAACTTCTACATCGTGGGAGAGTTCTGGAACCCCGAGGTGGCGGCCTGCCGTGAATTTCTCGATAAAGTCGATTACAAAATCGACCTGTTCGACGTCGCCCTCCATTACAAGCTCCATGCCGCCTCGCAGGCCGGCAAAGATTTTGACCTTACGACCGTGTTCGAGGACACGCTCGTTCAGACCCATCCGCTGCACGCCGTCACCTTCGTGGATAATCACGACTCCCAGCCGAACGAATCGCTGGAATCGTGGATCGAAGACTGGTTCAAGCAGAGCGCGTACGCCCTTGTCCTGCTCCGCAAGGACGGGTACCCGTGTGTCTTCTACGGGGATTACTTCGGCATAGGCGGAGAGGAGCCGGCGGAGGGCAAGGCGGCGGCCATCGATCCGCTGCTCTATGCCCGCCAGCGCAAAGCCTACGGCGAGCAGGAGGACTACTTCGATCATCCGAACACGATCGGCTGGGTCCGCCGCGGCGATGCCGAGATCGAGCGCTCCGGCTGTGCGGTCGTCATCTCCAACGGCGAGGACGGCGAGAAGCGCATGTTCGTCGGCGAAGAACGGGCCGGCCAGGTGTGGCTCGATATGACGGGCACGCGGGAAGATGAAATCACCATCGGTGAGGACGGCTTTGCCGACTTCCCGGTGAACGGGGGAAGCGTATCGGTCTGGGCGCAGCCGGACGAGGGCTGATGCGATGCGCGGGCACCGGACGAAAAAAGATTTATAAATTAAAGGACATACCGGATTAGTCTTCTAATCCGGTATGTCCTTTGTTGTTCAACTCACGCATCCGATTCAAAATTCATCGTATTCGCAACAAAATCTTTTAATATGAATTATTGGCCAATTTAAAGAAAGTGTTTTAAATTTTGATAGGTTCCTCTTATGATTCTTCCTGTTAGTCCGTGTGATACAGCGATTACTTTCTTTTTGTCCCGTATACTGTCTAACCATTCTGAACCTCTATTCACAACTGAATCATAACTTTCCCCATCCGGAGAATGGAAATACCAATTGTAATTATTAGCGTTTTCAATAAGTTCCGGCCACGACGATTTAATTTCTTGTGTGGTTAAACCCGCCCAAGAACCTACCGATACCTCTTTTAATCGGCTGTCAGTAGTGACTTTACTCAGATCATATCCTACTATTCGGCATATAATTTCTGTACTTTGCAAAGTTTTGCCCAATGGACTCGAAATAATTTCCCCTTCTATGGTGAATCAAGCTCTCCCTGGTATCTCCCTTGTGAATTTAAAACGGTTTCCCCATGTCTAATTAAATAAATGGTTTGCTCCAAATTGCTGATCCCCCAAACAAAAAAATTAATAGTTCTGTAGGATTTAAGCTCTTCCTCCTGCTAATTCGACATGTTTCCCGTGGAACATTTTGCCGTCGTTCCTTCAGAGCTGCCTTTAACCGGTCAGGGTCATGGCGCTGAACGGCCCTGGCGATGCCGTCGCTTCGGGCCATCCGGCTGCCGGGCCAAAAAAATCCCGTGCCCCTCGGTACAAAGAGGGACACGGGATTCACCGTCCGCCGCGTGGGCGGGCAAGCATGGACGGCTAAGGCCGGCTTCCCGGCTCCGCCGCCTTGAGCCCGGAAGGCTCTCCACCGCTTTCGCCGGGTTCGTCCGCTTCCACGAGGTGCTTGAGCACGGAGAGCCGGTTCTCCCAGAACCGCTCGTAGTACGCCAGCCACCGCTTCAGCTCCAGCAAAGGCTCCGGCTGAAGCCGGTACCGCTTCTCGCGGCCGACTTTCCGCTCCTGTACAAGGCCCGCATCGGCCAGAATGCGCAGATGCTTCGAAACGGCCGTCCGGCTCATCGGAAAGTGGCCGCTGATCGCGTTGACGGGCATCTCCTGCCCGGCAAGCAGACTCAGGACCTTGCGGCGGGTCGGGTCCGCAATGGCCTGAAATACGTCCTGATTCGGTTCGGCCGCGCCCATATCAGGCCTCGACTTGCTTGCGGAGCGCCTCGACCAGACCTACCCAGCCGCCGGACATCCGCTCGCGGACTTCCGCATGAGACTGTCCGAATTCGGTCACCTTGTCCGGGTCCCATCCCGCGTGAATCAGGGTGAATTCGGTTTTGCCGTCCAGGTCGGCCAGCTCGAACGTCAGCGTCCAGTCTTTGCCCCACCGGAAGGAAAGCCGGTTCGGCGGGTCCAGCTCGGTCACCTTGCAGGGAGACTTCCCGAAAGGCCCCGCTTCAAGGTGGAATTCGTATCCGAGTTCAGGCTGAAAATCATTGGGCATAAACCATGCGGCAATTCCTTTGGACGTCGCCACGGCGTTCCATACCTTCTGAATCGGGGCGTTGAAAAGCTGAGTCTGGCGGATATCCGGCAGAGTATTCGGCGTGTTAGTCATCTATAGTTCCTCCTGTATGCAGGTGCTTATTTTTTGGATTTTACCAAATCCGAACGGCGAAAACGCAAAGCCGACCACTTGTCGTCGACGGCCACATTGCTGACGGGCCGGTATTCCGTGTTATTTTGTACCTTCGCGGCTAAAGTATCCCGGTTAATGTCCGTCTTGACCTTGGAGCTCTGCTTGGGGTAAGTGATCCAGAAAACGGCGTCCTCCCGGAGCATGGGGATCACCTTCGGTACCCATTCGTCCACCTCCTGCCCGTGATTCACAAACAGCTGGAGAAATGCAGCCTTATCCTCCTCCCGGTCGGCAGCCTCCGTTTCGATGCCGAGACGGTACCCTTCAGGCGCATTCAGGACGAGGGCCGGTCCTTCTTTATAACGAAGTTTTTTGAGCAATTCTTCTGACATGGATGGATTCCCTCCGTTAATTTAGGAAACGTTTTGGTTACCTATTAGATTATAGGAAACCTTACGGTTGCATGTCAAGGTAAAGAAAAACGCCGGCTGGTGCGCCGGCGTCTCCGTTTTATCGGATGGCGATATAAACCTGGACGACACAGTTCTCGGGGTCAAACCCGCGTCCGTCGTACACCTCGAAGTCTCCCGTGTAAGTCCGCTGTTCCGCAGCGTTTTGGAAATACGCCCAGATTTCGTGCCAAAGCTGCGGCACCACGTCTTTCACCGGGCCTTTGCGCGTTTCGAAAATCATGTATCGGGCTGCGGGAACATCCGCAAACTGAAGACCGGAAAATGCGCTGCCGGTCGTTTCTTCACTGATTTCATGTCCAAGCAGCGCCGTATATTCTCCCGACGCGTCGCTTTCGTAATCCGTGTACAATCCGTAAATCAGATGAGGGTTCTCAATGCCCGGCCTGGACGCAATATCGCTGCCGAAAAACTGCTGCCAGAGCTGCGGCAGCTTTCCTTCCGGTCCCGCCTCCGCGGCGTTCGTGGTTCGGACACTCACGCCCGCCAGTCGGAAGGATGGTTTGTTTGCAAAAACGGATTTCATATTCATAGGTTCATTCTCCTCTTTTCCCTGTTTAAGAGCAGTGTAGCCGGGAAAAGTGGACAGCTGTATGTCCTAGTTCTCGTAGCGGAGCAAAATTTTGCGGGCCCGCTCCCGAATTTCGCCGGCCAGGCTGGACGGATGCTCGATCTTGAGGCTATCACCGAAGCTCAGCAGCATCCCGTAAAACCACTCGTCCAGCGCAAAAACCCCTTGGACGCACAGGCTTCCGTCCGGCAGCAGGCTCACCAGACCGGGTGGAAAAGCGTCTCCCACGCGGTGCCGCACCTCCGGACGAAAGTGCAGCGTCATCTCCACTTCCTTGTGAGCCAGCCACTGCCGGTTCCAGCCGTATCCCTCCAAAGGAGGAACTTCACGAGGCTCCGAAGCCTGGGAAAGGACGGTCAAATCCACGATCCGGGAGAGCCGGAAGACGCGGAACTCTTTTCTCATCGTGCAGTAAGCGTGCAGGTACCAGACGGAACCCTTCAGGATCAGGGCGGCGGGTTCAACGACTCTTTCGGTCTCGGTCCCGTTCGTGTTGACATAGGCGATAGCCGCCCGCCGGCTTTCCTCAATCGCATGCTTCAAGAGAGAGACTTTGTTTTTCGCCGCCTCCCCCTGCCCCCACGGATGAAAATCGAAAACGATCTCGTCCTTGCGCCGCTCCCAGTCCGCGGTATCCGTCCGTAAAAGCAGTCCCTGCACCTTTTCCGCCAGATTAGCGTAGGTCTGATCGTCGAGAGCCGTGCTTACGCCTTTGACGGCCGCAAGCAGGGACGAAATCTCTTTGAGGGAGACGAGCTGCCTGGCCAGCGTATACGGCTCCATAATTTCAAATCCGCCGGACACGCCCTGGTGGGCGACAACCGGAATTCCCGCCCGGCTGAGCGTCTCCATGTCGCGGTAGATCGTTTTCGTCGTCACTTCGAACCGTTCGGCCAGCTCCTTGGCGCTTATCCGCCCCCGGTTGAGCAACAGCACCGTCATCGCAAGCAATCGGTCTATCTTCACTAAGGTCATCCTTTCCGGAATTGCGCCGTACTCTGCCCCATTCTATTTGTTGTGCTTATAAGAGGGCTATACAGTCATTGTATTCTACAATGCCGGAGAAGGAAAAGACGCTGCGCTTACGTGTAAGACGGCGTTCTCGTCAGCCGGAGAATAGGGCGCCCGGCAAGAACTGCCTCCGGCCGACAGCCCCCCTCCCAGACAAGCAAAAAAAAGCCGCTGCGCTTCCCGGAGGGAAACGCAACGGCTTTCCGTTTTGAAGTTTAGCCGCTTCAGGAGCAGGCCCGCTCCGCTTCAGCCTATTCCAGATTGGCATGACGCCCGAACATCGTCTCGGACGTATACCCCTTCTTCTCCATCAGCCGGAGAATAATCGCATCGCAGAACAGCAGCAGCGTCTGCTCGAAAAGGGAACCCATCGGCTGAATCGTCGGATACGGGTTGTCCGACTTGTCTTTCGGCGAGCCCGGGAGCTTAACCGCGATATCCGACAACCGGCCGAGAGCCGATTCCGGAAAAATCGTGATGGCGGCGACGGAAGCGCCCAGATTTTTCGCTTTCTCCGCCATCGAGACGAGGCTCTTCGTCTCACCTGAACCCGAGCCGACGATGAACACATCGTCCTTGGTCAGATTCGGCGTGACGGTTTCGCCGACGACGTATGCATCGAAACCGAGGTGCATCATGCGCATGGCAAAAGCTTTCATCATCAATCCGGAGCGGCCCGCTCCGGCTACGAAAATTTTGCCGGCATTCAGAATGGCATCCGCCAGTTCCTCCGCTTCGCGGCTCGCGACAGCTTCGGCTGTGCGGTGCAGCTCCTCCCGGATCTCCGCCAGATATTGAGTCGTCTGCATAAGAGGTTACCCCTGCTTGATCAGCTGCTGCATTTCGGCCGCGGCCGCTTTACGGTCGTCCTGTCCGGTAATGCCCCCGCCTACGATAACGAGATCCGGCTGCGCCTTAATCACTTCCGGCAGTGTGCTGAGCTTGATGCCGCCGGCGATTGCCGTTTTTGCCCGCTTAACGGCCCGTTTGATCGTTTGAAGATCTTCGAACGAATTTTTACCGACAGCCTGCAGATCATATCCGGTATGAACGCAGATGTAATCGACACCAAACGCATCGACTTCTTTCGCGCGTTCTTCCAGGTTTTTTACGCTGATCATATCGACCAGAACTTTTTTGTTCTGCTTTCTTGCTTCCTCAACGGCCCCTTTGATGCTCATATCTTCCGCCGCGCCCAGAATCGTAATGATGTCGGCGCCCGCTTCGGATGCTTTCATGACCTCATAGCCCGCCGCGTCCATGATTTTGAGATCGGCAAGAACTTTCAGATTAGGGAAAGCCTGCTTCATTTCCTTGACGGCTCTTAAACCTTCATTGATGATGACCGGTGTTCCGATCTCAACGATATCGATGTAAGGTTCCAACTCTTTAACCAGCTCAATCCCTTCCGGGATGTTTACGAGATCCAGCGCCAATTGCAATTCCATGTATGATTACCTCCTAAGATGTCAGTTATAATTTGTTGATTGCCATGCGTTTATTCTAGATCCTTGGCAGCAGAAAAGAAAGTACGCACTATTAGGGAACGTAGTCACCAAAAGGATACTAATGAGCAGTAAAACCCGCCATGATTCGTTTCCGCGCAACGCAAAAAAGCCCCTCCGAAGAGGAGCCGTCCGCCCGTCAATAGGCTGATCCGCCGTATAAATCGTTCGGGACAGTTGAAAAATCGGATTTCCGGCGCTCGTTCCAGCCCGGCTTCGGGGCCCAAACCGAATAAGAGTCAAGGCTCGGTCGCTTCTGTAAGCGGCGGCCCGGCCGGAGCCGAGTGCATCTTCTTCTGATGATTCGCTCCCCACTCCGACATCACGTTCAATACTTCCTTGATGGTCAGCCCGTAGGGTGTGAGTGAATACTCCACTTTGGGCGGAACCTGTTTGTACACCTTGCGGTGAATAATCTCGTCCTGCTCAAGCTCACGCAGCTGCTGGGTAAGCATTTTCTGGGTAATGTCCGGCATTTCCCGCTTCAACTCTCCGAAACGGTGTGTGCCTTCCGTCAAATGGCAGAGAATGACCGGCTTCCATTTGCCCCCGACTACTTTCAGCGTTAATTCCACAGACTGTTTAAAAAGCTGATCTCCCATTGGCCTGGCTCCTTTAGTATCCTTAAAGTACCTATATCACTTAAAAGTAGGTACTTGCATCGGGTTATATGCTCTTTCATAATAACAGGTACAGTCGGTTTATTGTTTAACCATTTCATTTTCTCCATCCCAATCCCGTTCCCGAGGCTCCGATCCGGAAACCGGGCAGCAGAAATAGATGACTTTCGCAAAAACCGGACATCAACGTTAACCCCTACCTTGGACAAAAGGCGGGGTTTCCTTATCCGGCCCGATAAGATCACTCGTTCCGACACCATTTAAACAGGAGGCTGATTCCGATGGCTGACACCAATCAACCGGCAAAAAGCATCACCCGTATCCCGCTCTCCATTCTGGATCTGGCTCCGGTCGTCCTCGGGGCAACACCGGCGGATTCGTTAAAAAATACACTCGACCTTGCCCAGCACGCCGAACAGTGGGGGTATCACCGCTACTGGCTGGCCGAGCACCACAATATGCCGGGCATCGCAAGCTCGGCGACCTCGATCGTGATCGGCCACGTCGCCGGCGGCACGAAGAAAATCCGCGTCGGTTCGGGCGGCATCATGCTGCCGAACCACGCGCCGCTGATCATCGCCGAGCAGTTCGGCACGCTGGAGTCGCTCTATCCGGGCCGCATCGACATGGGCCTCGGACGGGCGCCCGGCTCCGACCAGTTGACGGCCCGGGCTTTGCGCCGCGGTCCCGAGAGCGACGGCCAGCACTTCCCGCAGCAGCTCGAAGAGCTGCGGGGCTATTTGAACCCCGGACCCGGCGCTTCCCCGGGTCGTGTAAGAGCCGTGCCCGGCGAAGGGCTGAACATCCCGGTCTGGCTACTCGGTTCCAGCGGCTTTAGCGCGCAGCTGGCCGGCCAGCTCGGCCTTCCGTTCGCCTTCGCCAGCCACTTCGCGCCGGATTACCTGATCGCGGCGCTGGAGCTGTACCGCAGCTCCTTCCGCCCGTCCGAGGCGCTGAAGGAGCCTTATGTCATGATCGGCGTCAACGTCTTCGCCGCCGATTCCGAGGAGGAGGCGCGCAGGCTGGCGACCTCCCACGAGCAGCAGTTCCTGAAGCTCATCCGCGGACAGACCGGCCTGCTCAATCCGCCGGTGGACAACATGGATGAGCTGTGGAGCCCGCACGAGAAAGCCATCGTCCGGAAGCAGCTCAGCATCACGGCCGCCGGAACGAAAGAAACCGTGCGGGAGAGACTCGACTACCTGCTGTCGGAGACGCAGGCGGACGAGCTCATCGTCACCTCGCAGATCTACGATCACGGGGCGCGTCTGCGCTCCTATGAGCTTCTGGCCGAGGCGGCCGGGGAACAATAAACCGGCCATCCCCCGCTTTGTGCGCCGCACAGACACCGACTAGCGCACCCGATTGGCACTTTTTCGGGCCGCCGGTCAAACAAAACCCGCCGCTTGCGGCGTTACGCTGCTGCACTCACCCAAACCGCTGTGCCCTTTCCGGGCCGGCGGTTTTTTTTCACGTGGAACAAGGATAATCCGCTTGTCTCTCTCATATTAATTAACATTTGTTTCCTTTTAACCAAAAAAGGGTAAAAATGCAGATGGCCTGTACACCATACTTTCATTCTTATGAGGGAGGCTTTTTTATGGCGGTTAAAGAACAGCTGTTCATTCATGAAATTACCGGTTTTAGAACGAAGGACGAGTTCTGGAATCCCTACCCCTGGTACAAGAAGATGCGTGAAGAATCGCCGGTATTTTACGACGAGCGGCAGGATACGTGGAATGTGTTTCTTTATGACCATGCCAAGCAAGTTCTGAGCGACTACAAACTTTTTCCCAGCAAAAGAGACCGGAGCCTGATTCCGGTTCCCCTTAGCGACAATAAGGTGAATCTGATTTTTTCCGATCCGCCGGATCACCGCAAACGCAGAGGGCTTCTCTCCAAAGCCTTTACTCCACACAGTCTGGAAGACTGGAAACCGCGGATTCAGAACATCGTGAACGAGCTTGTGACCAACGTGGCGGAGAAGAGATCGGTCGATCTTGTTAAAGAGCTGGCTGTTCCTCTGCCCGTCACGGTCATCGCCGACCTGCTGGGAGTGCCTTCGAAAGATTGGCGGCAGATTAAAAACTGGTCGGACATTTTGTTCATGCCTCACGATTTTCAGCATATCGAGGAGATGCAGGCCGCCAAAGCCCGTGCCAGCAGAGAGTTCGTCGAATATCTGCTTCCCATTGTCGGGCAAAAACGCACGCAGCTCCAAGACGATATCATCTCGGATCTGATTCTCGCGGAATACGAAGGGGCCTTTTTCACGGATGCCGAGGTTGCTCAAACCGCCATGGGCCTGCTCGGCGCCGGGAACGAAACCACGACCACGCTGCTGACGAACATGTTCTACAGCCTGGTCAAAGACCAGCCCGGTGCTTACAGGCAGCTGCGCGAAGATCGCAGTCTCGTGCCGCAGGCGGTTGAAGAAACGCTGCGCTATCGGTTTGCGGCTTCTCTGGACCGGAGAATCGGGGAAGACACGGACGTGTTCGGTCCGAAGATGAAGAAAGACCAGCTGATCATCGCCTGGGTTTCATCCGCCAACCGGGACGAGAACCGGTTTCCGGACGGCGAGTCGTTCGACGTGCGGCGTAAGGACATCAAGCACCTTACGTTCGGCAGCGGCCAGCATTTCTGCCTGGGAGCTCCGCTTGCAAGGATGGAAGCGGTGAAGGCGCTGGAGACATTCGTGGAACGGTTCTCGGATTACTCGATACCGGACGGCTTCCGGCCGCAGGACCATTTGGCTCCGAACAACCATAATCTGGTTTCGCTGCCCGTCGTTGTCGAAGAGTAAGCAGCCGGAGGGACGGCGACTTGTCCGGCTTGCGTAAATGACGGGAGCGATAGGCACCTTACAGCTTTTCAGCTTTGTATTCCGCCCGCCCTTCTTGTCCGCCCGGTGTGCCGCTCTTATTGATCTCGCCCTGAATTTCTGGTAAAATATGCTTACCTTATAAAGAACGGAGGGTTATGTGTGGGAACAGTTAATTTCGATCGACTTTACGCAGCTAACTAAATAGCGCTTAAAGGCCCTGCCCTGTGCAGGGTGATCGGGATTGGTCTGCCTGCTTCATAACCCCAATTAGCCATAGGCTAAAGAGGGCGGGACTTCTCCGCCCTCTTTTTCTATGCCCTCCGCCTAATGCAAACCCGTTATGGCTTGCATTAGGCACCCTTCGATGCTCCGGTGACGGAACGGCTTATCCGCCGCATGTTTCGTGCCCTCGCATCGTTCGTTCGCTGAACGCTTTCACTGCAAGACCCGCTTCTGCCCCCGCGATTTTTGACCGGGTGGAGCGGGAGCGTCCTGCGGCGTGACAAGCTGTTCGTTCTATAGCGAGGGGGAATTTACGCATACACGTGCATGGACATGCGGGGCACTCGCGTTCCTTTCCGGTCACCCGAACACAGGCAGCGCCTGTGTTTTTATTTTTTTATATGAATCGGAGGGTGTATAACATGAGTGAACGAATGATACGCGTCAAAGATGTTGAATTGTGCACGGAAAGTTTCGGCAATCCCGCACACCCGGCAGTCCTGCTCATTATGGGGGCAACGGCTTCCATGCTCTGGTGGGAAGAGGATTTCTGCAGGCTGCTGGCCGAGAAAGGCTTCTTCGTGATCCGCTACGATAACCGCGACACCGGGCGCTCCGCAAGCTATGAACCCGGCCAGCCCGGGTATACGTTCGAGGACATGGCGGACGATGCCATCGCCGTTCTGGACGCCTACCAGGTGGAAAAAGCCCATTTCGCGGGAATGTCCATGGGAGGCATGCTCATCCAGATCATTGCCCTCAGGCATCCTCATCGCGTGCAGGGCATCTCGCTTCTGAGCACGATGTATTTCGGTCCGGGATGGGAAGAACTGCCCCCGATGGAAGCGAAAGTGGAAGCTTTCTTCAATTCCATGGGAGAGATGGACGGGTCCGATCCGCAAACGCTCCTTCGGAACGCCGTTGACAAATGGCGCATCCTTGCCGGATCCAAGCATCCGTTTGACGGAGAAAGGGTAACCGCCCTGGCCGAGAGAGACATTGCGAGAGCCCTTAACTACGCGAGCTCTTTCAATCACAGCTATGTGACAGGCGGAGAAGCCTATCTGGGCCGGAGTGCCGAGATCCAGGCGCCCACCCTTGTGATTCACGGGACAGAAGACCCCATCATCCCTTACGGACACGGGAAAGCGCTGCGCGACTCCATTCCGGGCGCGGAGCTGCTAACGCTCCAGGGTACCGGGCACGAGCTTCCGCGAGCCGACTGGCCTGCCATTATCGGCGGTATCGCCAAGTATGCCGCTTTGTAGCATTTAACGCCAAAAAAGCCTTCGGAGCCGCTTCTCCAAGCGGTTCCGAAGGCTTTCTTTTGCAATGCGGTCTCCTAGACGCGGGAACACGGTTCGTCCCACCGGCACCTCGGCTCCTTCTCACCGCTGGCGCATCGCATCTCTGCGGAGAACCCGCTCTTACGGCTGCAAGTCGATCGGCAGATCCTGATTCACGATCACTTCCGCGTTGGAGCGGACAAGCGAGAGCCCGTAGCTGTCTTTTTTCTCCGCCAGCAGGTACACGTTGAACGAGGAGCTTTGCTCGTTGTCCTCCAATTTTCCGTAGCCGGGAATACCCAAGCCTTCGCGGATAGACTCCTCCTGCCGCATAAACTCGTCATACTCATCAACCGACTTCTCCGGTTTTTCCCCGATAAAGCGGGTTTCCTTTTCCAACTTTTTGTCCAGTGTGCCTTTTCTGACTTTCAGCTGAAGGTAGCCCTCTTTGTGGTACTCCGCACCCTCTATGACGATGTCCTGATTTTTGAAAGTGACTGTTTTCGGGAACTTCTCGTTCATGGAAAGCTTAAACGTCGCTTCGGGCTTGTGTTCCGTCACGGTGACTTTGCCGATGTGCAGAACCAATTTCCGCACGTCCTTGTCGAAGAAAACCGAGGTGGAGAAAGGAAGCTGCAGGTAGCCGTCCTTCAGCACAAGTCCCGGACCGGAGGGATCGTAAGGGTACACTCTGCCCTTATCGTCTTTGAGGTAAGGCGCTCCCTCTTCATCCTCCCTCGGGAAATCGTATCCCCAGCCTTCACGGCCTTTAAGAATAACATTCATGGTGGTCGGCTGAATGGTGAGTTTATCCACTTTCAGCTCCTTCCAATCCCTATCTTTCACGGCTGCGGCTATTTCCGGCCGGAACACTTTGTTGTGCAAAATTTTACTGGAATCGAAGGGAACGCCGATTTTCCCGATTTCGTCTATATCCGTTTTACGGAGCGCCGGGTCGGACGTATGTTTTTGCACAGTGAATTGAAGCTCCCTGCCGTAATCAAGAAGCCCTCCTGCCGAATCTTCCCCAGGCGAAAGCTGAAACTTGTACGTCTCCTGCCGAACCGGCTTGTTTCCTTCCGTCGTAACGGATGCGGATGTCCTCGAACCTCCGGCAGGCAAATCGCGGGGAGTTACCCAAATATCCATGTTCCGGTCTTCGTCGGATACATCGAACTCATCGGTGCGGACGAACACTTTGTAGATCAGCTCTTCTTCCGTCAAATAAATATCGCCGATCGTAATCGTCGTGCCTCCGAACTGCTTCGTCACGGGCTCGATAGGCGAATAGCCGTTGTCGATCGCGTTCTGGACGCCGTCCTTCTTCCGCACATCCGTCAGCCAGTCCACCGCGATCTGGAAACCGGGTACTCCTTTGACGAAGGAAGCGAACGCGGGGGACATTTTCACGCCGAAGGAGAAAACAAGCACCAGCACCGCAGCCGCGGCGCTTCCCGCAGCGACACGCCGGTATCGGCGGGGCCTTACGGAAGGAGCCTGCCCGGGGGCGGGGGTGTGCTCCAGCTCCCCGGCGTCGAATTTTTCCGGCAGCTCGCCCGCAAACTGATAGAGCGATTCGGGCACGGCGATATTGTCAAACGACTTGTCCAAAGCCTGCTTTAAACCATGATCGCTCTTCATATCATTATCTCCTTTGTTTGCGGTCTCGTAAGATGGAGATCCCGGCTGAGCTTCAAACGGGCATGATAAAGCCTGGATTTCACCGTTCCCGCCTTCAATCCCAGCATTTCGGCGATTTCTTCTATACTCAATTCCTGAAAGTAATACAGCACGATGACCATCCGCTGCTGGAGCTTTAGAGCCAGAACCGCTTCGATCACCCGCTGCGAATTTTCCTTGCGGAGCAAGTCTTCCAGAGGGGATGAACCCTGATCGGGGATCATCAGGTCGTCAATGTCCAGGCTTTGCCTGTAATTTTGTTCTTTCCGGGCGACATCGATCGAGCGGTTGGCTACCACCCGGCTGAACCATCCTTGGAAACGCCGGATCTCCCTGCCGCTCATAATCGTCGAATACGCTTCTATCAATGTATTTTGTACGGCTTCTTCCGCCAGCTGTTTAGAGCCCAGAATGGCTAAAGCGGACCGGTATGACTTCGCGATCAGGGGATTGACCAGGGCGCGGAATGCGTCCTTGTCTCCCTGCCGGATGGCCTCCAGCTGCTGCTGCTCGGTTTCCAGTTCCATGCTGACACTCCTTCCACACTTTCTCTATCTACTGGCGTAAGAAGTCCGGCTGCGGTTCAAAAAAAGCTCAAAAAACTTTTTTCAGCATGCTCCACAAGGCGTCTGCCGTTATATAAGGCTCTCCGGCGTTTATTCGGCGGACAATCTCGCTGCCCGGCTGATTAATCCCGTCCTCAATCGAGAAAAAGAGCTCGATCCCCGCCCGCCGGCCCTCTACAGCGACAGCGTCCGTATAAGCCCCGTAAGGGAAGGCCAGCAGACGGCGGTGCTTGCCCGTTTCGTCATCCAGTCTCTTTTCCAGAAAAGCGATGTCGCTTCGAATCCTTTTCCGATATTCTCCGTCAATCTCGTTACGCTTCTTCTGCTCCAAGAACATCCGGGCGGTGAGCGCCGGGGTCATCAGGTCCGTTTCATCTTCCGGAATTTTCCGGTGAAGATCGTAGGTGTGATTATAGATGCCCATGCCCGCTTCTTTCAGCTCGCGGATCTGATTCCAGTTCAAATGCGGGTCGGCGTTTGGATTAAACAGGTCCGAGGAAATTCCAACGATAAAATTGGAAGCCGTCACGCCGTGTTTTTTCAAAATCGGCAGCGCCTCGGTATAAAAGGATTCGTACCCGTCGTCGAAGGTCAGAACAACGGCATTGGGCGGCAATTTCCCGCCTTCCCGCATAAACTGTACAAACTGTTCCATCGGAACGATATGAAATCCCCGGTCCCTCAGCATCTCCATATGCTCCTCAAATTGCCCGGGAGTTACGGTTGAAGGCAGATCCTTACGGTTACCGGCCGTTTTGCGGATATCATGGTACAGCAGAACGATGGCTTTATTTTCGTAATAAACCGGCCCTGCCGCATTCTCCCGTCCATTCGGGTCCCAACCAAGCGTAAAAATCAGAAGAACCCCGAAAAAAATGCCGCAGGCTGCCAAAACTATATTTTTCATTCCTATGCTAACCTCTCATACTCCGTATTAAGCGCGCTACACTATAGTCGTAAGCGAACGGCTCCGGGTTCAAAACCGATGAATACAGCACAAAAAAAATCCCTCCTGACGGCGCGTATGCAACCTTCCGGTCAGCACCATGTCTTAAGAAGGGACTCATCGGATCTATTCGTTTATCGATCCGGCCGTTTGTTCGCGGGCCGGCAGTTTCTTCCGGCTCTATTATAGCAGGTTTAGCGGTTAGGAAGCCTTTTGAATCACTTCTTTTCCCAGTCCGCGAGAGAATGATTCAGTTTCTCCAATGTTTCTTCCAGCCGGGAAAGCTCCGCTTCGGGCCAGCTCCCCAAAATTTCCGAATAAGCCCCGATGTGCGCTTTACGGACATTTCTGAAAACTTCCCTGCCGCGGGGAGTAATTTCAATCAGGCTTGTCCGGCCGTTCCTCTGGTCGGGAGACCGTCTTTCCGCCGCGGAAGCGAAAAAATCGGCGGCTTCCACTCTTCTCGCAGAGGTGAAAAAATCGGCGCTTCTCGGAGCTTATCAAAATTTGTTCACAATTTTACTCGTGCTCGGCATCATTATGCCGCTGGCCTCCTTCGGTAAGGCACTGACCGGAAAAGGACGCTCGCTTGTCCAAAAAGAACAGGCCTCGAAAGCTCGGCCCGCGCAGAATCCGGCCTCTGTTCCGGCCCTTCCGCAGCCCTCGGCAGAGCATATCCGACGCTAAAATCGTACATTAAACATCCGGCGGTCAATTAAAATTCGGATTTTGCTATCGACCTTTTTTATCGCCCTATAAAGCATTTTTTATGGAAATATGGTTGCTCTCCCATTAAAAACATGTAATAGTATTAGAAAATTACACCTAACAAGGTTGGTGAAGTGAATGGGAGTATCGCTTGGAGGCAAGGCCGTAAACGAAGTGGCGGCAAAAACGTATATTGAAGAAGTTTATCAGACTGTTTTACAGCGTAATTCGAATCAATATGAATTCCAGCAAGCCGTTAAGGAAATCGTGGAATCGCTCGTTCCCGTTTTTGCTAAAAACCCGCATTACATGAAAGCCGGCATTCTCGAAAGACTGGTCGAGCCGGAGAGGCTCGTTTCGTTCCGTGTTCCCTGGGTGGACGACCAAGGCAATGTTCGGGTAAACCGCGGTTTCCGCGTCCAGTTCAACAGCGCCATCGGACCTTACAAAGGCGGACTCCGGTTCCATCCTTCCGTAAACGAGAGCATCATCAAATTTCTCGGCTTCGAGCAAATTTTCAAAAATTCCCTGACCGGTCTGCCGATCGGCGGCGGTAAAGGCGGATCGGATTTCGATCCCAAAGGCAAATCCGACGGGGAAGTCATGCGCTTCACGCAAAGCTTCATGACGGAGCTTTCTAGATATATCGGTCAGGATACGGACGTTCCGGCCGGAGATATCGGTGTCGGAGCCCGCGAAATCGGGTACATGTTCGGACAGTACAAACGGATCCGCGGCGGCTTCGAAGCGGGCGTTCTGACCGGCAAAGGCGTCGGTTACGGCGGCAGCTTGGCCCGTCCGGAAGCGACCGGCTACGGTACCGTCTACTTCGTGCACGAGATGCTGCAGGCCAAGGGCCTGAGCTTTGAGGGAAGCACCGTCGTCGTATCCGGCTCCGGCAACGTGGCGATCTACGCCATGCAGAAAGCCCAGCAGTTCGGCGCGAAAGTGGTGGCCTGCAGCGATTCCGGCGGCTATATCTATGATCCGAACGGAATCAATGTGGAGACGGTCCGCCAGCTGAAGGAAGTCGAAAGAAAACGGATCAGCGAGTATACCCTTCTCCATCCCGGCTCCTTCTATCATGAAGGCTGCGACAAGATCTGGACGATTCCCTGCGATATCGCCCTCCCATGCGCGACGCAGAACGAAATCGACATCACGTCCGCCAAGACTCTTATCGGCAACGGGGTAAAAGCTATCGGGGAAGGCGCGAATATGCCGACGACGCTTGATGCCATCGACGCGTTCTTGCAGGCAGGCGTTCTCTTCGGCCCGGCCAAAGCGGCCAACGCCGGAGGCGTGGCGGTTTCCGCGCTGGAAATGTCGCAGAACAGCATGCGCCAAGCCTGGACGTTCGAAGAAGTGGATGCGAAACTCCATCAGATTATGAAGAACATTTACCAGGCTTCGATTCAGGCGGCCGCCGAGTACGACCACGCGGACAACCTTGTCGTGGGCGCGAATATCGCGGGCTTCAAGAAAGTGGCCGACGCCATGATCGCCCAAGGAATCATTTAATCTTCCATATGCCCGGACATATACACGAAAAGCCTCACCGCCTTTAAGGCCGGTGGGGCTTTTTTTCCTAACAAAACAATCTGGCCGCCCATCCTATCAGCGAGCGCCTTGCAGCCCCAAACCGGCAAAGAGGCCGGAAGCTACCGCTTCAACAGCCACAGCAGTCTTGCCGTCTCCGCGAATAGGTCCACGATCCGGGAACCCGGGTCCCCCCGGGCGGGAAAAGCGCCTCTGCCGGCGACCGCCGCGCCGAAATTGGCCGCCAGAGGGGCTGCAGGGGCTTCTGGCGGCCCGACAACCCCACGCTGCATCTTCCCGGCTGTTCCGCCTGTTTCGGCGGCACTGACGGGCTCCTGCAGGCTCCGGGAGAGCGATCCGTTTTCTTCCGGTTCGCTCTCTGCCTTTTTCACCCCGAATTCTGCAAGGGTTGTCACTCTCGATTCTCCTGTTGGATAAGGCCGGTCGGACCGTTATGCAAAAAGAAACCGCTCTTGCAGGCCAAGGGAACGAAATATCCACCCGTGCCTGAATAAACGATTTCCGGATCTTGTACATGGTTGTGCGCCAATTTCACTCCACTACACCTTAAAAGACTTGCGGGTACGACCTTCCCCTGCGTGTTGCCGGAAATCCGCACGGAGTCGTCCGGCTTACTTGCCGAGACGTTGGATCACCGATTCGGGCTGCTCCAGATTGGACCAGAACAGCTTCAATTCGCTGCGCAGTCTGTCCAGCTCTTCAATCGTGATGTTCAGCTCTTCATAGCCGCCGAACGTCGGAACGATTTCACGGTACATATGGTAACGTGAGGGCCTGTATAACGTCTCCGCCCCTTCCCATTCCGCCGCGGACTTGGAAGCCGGGATGCTGAGCGTATTCCGCCGGACAGACAGCTGCGCGGCCTCCGAACAGAGGAAATCGACCAGCATGCCCGCCGCTTCTTTCTGCCTGGACGCCCGGTTAACGGCAAGCCCCGTCACAAGCAGCAGCGTCTTAGCCCTGCCCGTGTAGGGCAAAGGGGCGAGATCGTACTCGAACGGCAGATCATTTAAATACTTCAATCCGTAGTAGGTCGTCATGATCATCGCCGTCTTCTGCTGGGCGAACAGCTTCTCCGCATCGGCGTCGCCTTCGGACAAGAAGGAGGGAACCGGCCCCTGAGTATGGATGAGATCCCGGAATGTCTTCAGGCTCTCCCACAGCAACGGATCGTCGAACCGGCAGCCGTTTTCCGTGCGCCGGAACTTAAACCCGTTCTGCAGCAGGAAGACCGGAAACCGGTTGGTGGATGCGATATGCGCGTAGAAGCCGGAAATGCCCCGCTCCTCTTTGATCCGCAGAGAAACTTCCGAAAGCCGGTCCCAGGACCAGCTGCTGTCCGGCTCGGGAAGCCGGAGCTGCCGGAACAGCGTTTTGTTGTAGCAGAGGATGACCGGCGAGAACAGCAGAGGCTGGGCAGCCTGATTTCCGCTGCGGGCAAATACGTCCGGCAGAAAAGAATAATGAGCCGGATTCGGCGGCCGGGGCTCGAACAGGTCGAGCGCATCACGGTCCGCCATCTCAAGAAAGTTCCAATTATTGAGGGACATGACATCCAGCCAGCCGCTGCTCAGATAGCCCCGGACCGAATCGGGATAATTCGTATAGGGCAGCGCCGCCGTCTCCACCTGAATATGCGGGTGTTGGAGCTGAAACTGCCGCAAAAGCTCCTGCAGCCCGGTTTCGCTGTCCAGCGAGGGATAGCAGCCGATCCTGACGGTGACGGCGTGCTCCGCGTCCGGCTTAATAATCCGGTTGCCTACCCGGGGAACCTTCTCGATCAGTCCTTCGGACACCAGGATATCCAGCGCCTTGCGGACGGATTTTTTGCTCAGCAGATACTGATCGGCCAAAGCCAGTTCAGAAGGCAGGTAATCGCCCGCAGGCCGGATAGAAGATAAAATCTCTTTGCGAAGGGTTCCGACCATTTCCTCGAACCGGGTTTGAAACGTGATGCGGTCAGGCTTATTGCTCATGGTAAATCTCCTCGTCCCAGAACTGACAGGCATAATTTAACAATAGTATACCATAAGGCCGCTCAAACTTGATCTTTTTGTAGCCCACACGGTTCTCAGTTTCACCTCTTCCGGACAAGCCGTCCCTCTCCCAAGACCTTTCTATAGATACCACACATGATTTTTGCACCTGTATGCCTTAAAAGCTGGACATTTCTTTCAACTGACGAAATTTTTTATGAAATCCTTCTTTTCATATCGAAATTGAGAGGATGGTGTAATTTTTTGTCGAAATACGAAAACAAAATGTAAACTGCATTTTAAAAGATTACATTTCATGTAATGGCCATACATGAGTCTCTTCAAAGGAGCGATGCAAAAAAAAGACCTGACCTTTTACTGCCGAGCCAACCATTAACCCGCAAAAGAGTCGGCCGAGTCGGCTGCCAGCTTGCCGAACGCTCGAAGGAGATCGGTGCCTTCTCCAAGACACAGAATGGGGTCTCCGCAGCCGAGGAACCACTGGTCACGATGAAAGAAGTCGAAGCAGTAGTGAATGCGCTTACAGTCCTATCGCAGAATCTCCAGGAAATCTAGCTGAAATTCAAGTTATGAGCAGCAACGGAATGCTGAAAGTTCCGCTTTCTTTTCAGGTAGCGCCTGCTTGCAATTTTATTTCGCACTATACAGGGAAATTTAAGAGGATATCGTTAAGGGAGGCTCATCTATGAAGAGTTTAAACCGGCTGCGCAGCGTGCAGGGAAAATTGTTTATCATTATAGCCGCGGCTCTGCTGCTGCCCGCGTCTCTGCTCGGTTATCTCACCTACAAACAGACCGAATTCGTCAACTACACGGCAGTAACCGGCAAAAAAAAAGAGTTGGAAAAACTGTCACCCCGATTCGCCAAAATGTTCTCCGAAGCGGAGAAGCTTGTCCTTGAAGCAGCCGCCAAGCCCGAAATGCAGCTCGATAAATATGCCTTCCCTGAACCCAAGCGGACCGATTATCAGAATATGCAGAAAGTAAACGATGTCCGACAAAACGATTTTTACGTGAACTTTTTTCCTACCCTGCTCGATCAGAGCTATTACTTGAGCATGTTCTACTCGACGGTCAAAGGCCAGTCCTATATTTACCCCAAGGTTCCCCTTGAAGTCGATCTCACGAATTTCGATTCGCGGGAGCGCGGCTGGTACAAAGCGGCCATTGCCAACCCCGATAAGGTAAACTGGACCGAACCTTACCTGGACGCCGTGAACACCAGCATCTCGACCATGACGCTGTCCAAAGCCGTCAAGGATGCAAGCGGCAACGTCATCGGCGTCATCGGGCTTGATTTCGGCTTGAACGCCATGGCCGGCGTGATGCGCGACAATATCAAGATCCAGACCATCTGGATTCTCGGCATCACCTTTGTTATCGGCATGACGGGCCTCTACCTGTTTGTACGCCAGTTTGCCGCCCGGATTAAGGCGCTGCGCAGCGGGATGCACAAACTGGAGGCCGGCGACTTCACGCATAAGGTGAAGCTGAAGGGACAAGACGAGATCGCCGATCTCGCCAGAAGCTTCAACGACATGGCCCTTTCCCTGGCCGGGCTGATCCGGCAGGTATCGGTTTCGGCGCACACCGTGACAGAGGTTGCCGGTGAAGTGTTCCAGCAGACGAAGTCGTTCTCCGGCTCTTCGCTGGAAGTCACCCGGTCCGTCGAGGAAATCGCCACCGGGGCGGGCGAGCAGGCGGCCGTAGCCGAGCAGAACAGCCAGATGGTGAACGACATCGACTCGCTGATGCTCCGGCTCCGGGAAGATACCGGAGAGACGGTAGCCATTGCGCAGGATACGGAAGAACTGAGCGCGGCCGGGCTCCGGCAGCTCGATTCTCTGCAGGATCTTGCGGCGGAAGGAACCCGGAAGAACGAGCATACCTACGCCATCGTTCACGCGCTTAAAACGAAGTCCGAGGAAATCGGCCATATCATCCGGATTATCCGGGAGATCGCTTCGCAAACCAACCTGCTTGCGCTGAATGCCTCCATCGAGGCTGCCCGGGCCGGCGAACACGGCTCAGGCTTTGCGGTGGTCGCCCACGAGGTGAAGAAGCTGGCCCAGCAGTCGGAGCAGTCCGCCGACATTATCAATTCCATCGTCATGGACATTCAGCAGGAAATCGGCAGCACGCTCTCTTCTTTCTCCCAATATAACGAGCTGATGAGCCAGCAGAATCAGTCCCTGGAATATACGAAGGTTGCTTTTGCGGGCATCTCGGACGCGGTCGAAAGAACCACTTCCCGGATACAAGTGATGTCCCGGAGCATCGATAAGATTACGGCGATAAAGGACGGCATGCTGAATTCCATCTCCAACCTTTCCGCGATCAGCCAGCAGACTGCGGCCGGAACCGAGGAGGTTGCCGCCACGATGGAAGAGCAGCGGACGACCGTCGTCGCCCTGACCGACATGTCCGATCAGCTTAAAGCGACGGCCCAGCATCTAATCGGCGAGACCAAGAGATTCAAGCTGGAGCCGGACAGCTAACCGGAGCCATCCCGCTTTATGTAACCGGATAAAGCCCGTTCATCCGTCCAGCAAGCCCGTTTGCGCCCGGAATAGGGGGCTGATCCGGAAACAAATCACCCCTGTGCCGAAGCGCAAACGCTCCGTACAGGGGTGATTTGTTTTTACCGAAGGCCTCTCAATAGTAAGTAACCTCGCTCCGGGTCCCGAGCGGAATCATTTCATAGAGGTAGCGCTGAACCCTCTCTTTGACCGCATCGGTGACGGGAATCGAAGCCCGGGCCACAAAATGGACGGTGCCCGTGACGGAGTCGTACCGGCTGAACGTAAAGCGGATGCTCATCGTGAACAAATCGTTCAGCGCCGCCGCAATGCGGTACTGGTTGGATTCCCGGGCTACCGCCGCTTTCCAGATCCTCTCCGGCAGTTCCTGGATGCGGGCCTGGGGAATACTGTCCGTCTTGAGCTGGTCGTAAGGTTTTACTTTAAAACAAACATGAGGAAGCAAATAACTCGAAGCGAATTCTTTCAGATTGGCCATATCTTCGGCGGTCAGAAGCAGTTCTTCGTTCCACGCGTAGATGACCGCCGTATTTTTACCGTCTGTATGAACACGGACATATCTCAAATGAGGATAGCGCTGCTGAATCAACTGCTCGGCTAATAATCGGGTCCCCACCAGCCTCACCTCGGCGAAAAAGTTTGGATATCCACTCTGCGAACGGTTGCAAAACTTTCCGGTGTTTCTGCTCCGGTTATACAGTATATGCAGTGCGGGCTTTCCGCGTTCAAGCGAAATACCGCCCTCCATGAAGGAGGACGGTATTCGGTAATGCGTTCTTACTGAACTTCGATGGTAAGAAGGCCCGGAACCTCGCGAGTCAGGCTCAGCAGTTCCTCCATGCGGTACGATTCGGGCAGCCTTACGGTGATCTCCAGAACTATTTCGTCCGTTTCCTTGGTTGCATTGTCCATCGTGAAGCTGAGCACCTTGATGCCCCTGCCTCGGATGGCCGCCAGCATGTTCTCCAAAGCATCCGGCTCGTTGGCCAGACGCATAAACAAGTGTTCACTTTTCGGAGCCGCAAGCCAGTTGAACCGGCCGTGCAGCACCTTCTGCGCAGCCAGGATCAGCAGCGTGACGCCGATTCCGAGCCCGTACATGCCAGAACCGACGGCCATCCCCACCCCGGCCGTAGCCCAGATGCCGGCAGCGGTCGTAAGCCCCTTCACCGTCTGCTTCTGCATGAAGATCATGCCGGCACCCAGGAAGCCGACTCCGCTGACCACCTGCGCAGCCACACGGGAAGGGTCTAGCCCGAGATTGGGCCAGTCCAGTTGGTCTTGGAAGCCGTATTTGGAAATCGTCATCATAAGCGCCGCACCCACGGCCACAACAAAATGAGTCCGGATCCCCGCTTCCTTGGAACGGCTTTTCCGCTCGTAGCCGATAAGCGCTCCGCATATCCCGGCGACAAGCACCCTCAACAAGTAATCGAATTGAACCATATTCTCACTCCCTGCCGTGTCTTTCAACTATAAGACCGCCCTGTCCGGTTTGTTATCTATTACCCGATTGCGGCCGTTTGATCTCCAGCTTATGCAGGATCTTTTAATCGTAACCCTTTTCCTTCGCGATATCCAGCTTTGTCCAGTTTACGCAAGTTTCCAGGAACAGAGACATCAAGATCCCCACCACCAGACCGTTGCCCGCGAGCGGACGGATATAAACGGGCAGCGCCGAGAATACAACGGAGGGCGTGTTCATGATGCTGACACCGAGCAGAATAGGCAAGGCCAGCCGGTAAATGGTTTTGGAATTGAATCTTGTTCCCTCCACCGAACGGACGGCCGTACCGAACATTTGCAGATAAGCGACGAAAAGAACCGCGCTCCCGACACTGACCGGCAGACCGGAAAACCATCCTCCGAGAGGCGGAATAAGCCCCAGCACGAGAAAAAGCCCGCCGCCGATAGCGAGAGCCTGGCGGTGCAGGATCTTCATGCTCTCCAGCAGCCCCATCGAAGAGGTGAAGGTGCCGAACGGGATCAGGCCGAATACCGGCGTCAACAAGGTCATCAGACCGGTGATCAGGAACGAGCGGCGGTATTGGCTCTCCGTGGCGGCTTCGCCGTACAGCTTTTCGGCGGCTTTTAAAGACGTCACCGTGTTGGACATGTTGATGAAACCGACGATGAAAGAAGCCGCCATGATCCCGGCATCCACCCGGAGACTCCCCCATGGAAAAAGCCCTTGTACGGCCGCAGCGTGGTCCGGCATACTGCCGGGAGCCGGGAAGCTGAGCCCGTAAGCGGCCCAGCCCAGCAGAATGCCGAAGAGCATGGCAAAGTTGCTCACCCATCCGCGCCCCTTCAAATAAAGCACCGCGACAAATAGCGCGATCAGCACCGACAGAAGGGCTACCGGCGGATTCATCCGCCCGTCCTCCCCGACGCCGAGCATGCCTGTGAAGAAGCTGGCCATAAGCTGGGCGGACAGAAGGAACAGAGAGACGCTGATGACGACCGGGTTAAAGAGCCTGCGCATAATACGCGCGAATCCGAGCAGCCCGAGGACGGCCATCATCAGGCCGGACAGGAGATACCCGGCGGCAAGTCCCCCGCCGACCGCCTTCATATCCGCGCCGCTTGCGACGGCCGATGTGGCGATGCTGAGCGTGAAGCCCCACCAGACGCCGGCCGGACCGTCCATCAGGGCGAACCGGTGGCCCCAGTACGCTTGGAGCATGCAGGCGGCACCGGTCAGCACAAAAGACACCTGCAGGGAGAAGGCGATCTGACCTGGCGGCAGTTGGAAGACGTGCCCCAGTGTGAGCGGTACCACAATCGTGTTCATCAGAATGAAAAACATCCATTGGAGACCCGCCAGACCGATCTTAGGCGTTAATGTCACTCGCATGTTCAGGCCTGGTTTTCTTTCCAGACCGCGTAGGGATGATCCGGACAATCCGGCTCCACCCGGACAAGCTGGACGACTCTTTTCTCGGGAGCAAGCGCCAGCTGATCGTAAACGAATTTCGTACTCATTCCGATTCGCGAAGCTTCCTCTTCCGTATACGCATAATACACGGCCTTGAATTTGGCCCAGTAGACGGCGGACAGGCACATCGGGCAGGGCTCGCCGCTGGCATACAGCTCACAGTCGGATAAATCCGGCTGCCGGAGCACACGGCTCGCTTCCCGTATGGCCTGGATTTCGGCATGTGCGGTAGGATCGTGCGTTTCCAGCACATCGTTCACGCCTTCGGCGATAATCCGGCCGTCTTTTACAATAACGGCCCCGAACGGCTTGCCCTTTTTTTCACGGGTATTCGTGCATGCAAGCTCTACGGCCCGCTTTATAAAAACATCAGTAGAATCCATCGGATAGTTCCCTCTTTCCATGATTCGGATTTAACGCGGCATTTCCATGGTATCATGATGGGAAGTATATAAATAATATCAATAAAATTTGTTTCCTATATGATTTTCATATGGAAAAAGGAGACGATTGGGTTGGATCTGAAACAACTTCATTATTTCAAAGCCATCGCGGAAGAAGGACAGATTACGGCCGCCGCCAAAAAACTTCATATCGCCCAGCCTCCGCTCAGCCAGCAGCTGAAAGCGATGGAAGAAACGCTCGGCGCCGCTTTATTCCGCAGAGAGGGCCGAAGAATGCTGCTCACCGAAGAAGGCCGGACCTTGTACAAACATGCGGTCAAAATCATCTCTTCCATGGAAGAAGCGCAAGAAGAGATTCATGCCGTCCGGAGCGGCTGGTCGGGCAAGCTCTGCATCGGGGTCAATACACTGTCCGACGATCTGCTCCCCCGTATATTGGGCGAATTCAGGCAGAACTATCCCCGGTTTACGTTCAAAATCCATCAGAACGAATCGTCGCTCCTCTGCCGGCTGCTCAAAGAACAGGCCATCGATTTGGCCATTGTTCGCATGCCGCTTCCCCTGCCGCTGCAGGATTTTACGGTGCATTATGTGCGTTCGGAGCGTTACTGCTTCGTAACGGCGGCCGACGACATACGGGCGCAGAGCCCCATCACGTTCGAGCAGATCCGCGAGTATCCGCTGATTATTCCGAGTACGGAGGGGCTGGGGCTTCATCATATGATCCACGAAGAATTCGCGAAAAGGCGGCTCGAACCCGACATCGTGTGCGAATGTTCCGACATGTCCACCCTGCTCCAGCTCGTTTCTTCGGGACTCGGAGCCGGAATCGTGCCGGAAACCGTGCCGAAGCTGCATCCGGGCCCGCTCCTTCGGTATATTCCCCTCGAAGGCGACATCCTTCCGGCGCAATCGGCCTTGATCGGCCTGAGGGACGGGTGGCTTTCGCGGGCGTCCCGGTCGTTTATCGACGTTTACCGGAACTGGTAATCTACGCGCGTCCGAACTTCTCCTCCAGCCGCCGCTTCATGGCTTCCCGGTGTTCGGCGAACTGCTTGCGGCGGTGACCGTTCGCCCCGGAAGGATGCGGAAACCCGTGCAGAATGCCGCACTCCCCGAGCAATCCTTCCTCTTCCATCCGCTGCAGCAGGCCTTCTACCGTCTTGCCAAGCGGAATAATCAGCGCCCCCGGCTGCCGCTCCAATTCTTCCTTCGTGAAGGCGACGGCCGTTCCCCGCAGAAATTCATTGGACAGAAGAGGCGGCTGCGCGCCCGTGTAGTTTTTTCCCTGTACGAAAACGGGGTACCGCAGCAGCGAAGTCGTATGCAGCACGGAGCCGATGCCTTGCGTGAACAGCTCCTCACTCGAAGCCAATCCCAGATAGCGGTGCAGCTCAAGCCCGTCCAGCATCGAAATCAGGTTGCGCCGCATGCCTCCCGAGAACCTTGCTGCTTCCTTCGCCTTTCTGACAATTTCGTCGTCCGGCAGTCCTTGGAGCAGACCGGCCCTTGCCGTTTCGAAGGCCGTTTTCATTTGGGTCCAGCCCGGCGTAATCCCCACGATCACGACTTGGGCGGCCGGGCGGACAAATTCGTTGTGAGGCGCGTAATACATGGCCAGCCGGCCGCTTCTCTTCATCAGAAAGTCGTCCGTGAGCAGGTCTTCTTTGGTAAGCGGACGGTCCGCCGGTAGTGAAAGAATAGCGGGCTTGTACGTATGGAACTCGCTTGTGGGCAGCATGTCAGGCTGGCCTCCTTTCTATTGGGGGTGAACCGAATGTTACGCGATCCCCCTTTTCGGTGATTCGGACTTTACGTGATCCACCCTTTACGGTGAATCGGCCCGATCGGCCCGTTACGTTATTTCGGCTTTACGCACGGTTTGCTACGGGTATTGCTAGTTTATGCCAAGGAGAACCTGTGACTCTAAGAGGGATAGGTTCAAGCCGCTTGTTTCGGATAAGCAATGTAACGCTTCTGCCTTCTCCGTATGCTTTACTCTTTTGCGCCCGCTCGTATCAATAAAAGGCCGGAACCGCATAAAGCACGGATTCCAGCCTTTACTTGTGTGTCAGTCCCTCTCAAGCAAAAATTTAAGAAGAAGTGAATAAGTGCCGTTTTGTCCCGGTGCGGAGAGTGCCGGAGCATCCCCACTCGCCGATGCCTGGTCCGCCTGCCCTTCCGCCTGTAGCGGCACCTCCCGCAGGAGCCAGTTTGAAGCCAGAGAACCGCGGAGCAGCTCCGCCTCGTCCACCGTCAGCGAGAGTCCGTCGATCCGGCCTACGGACGCGGTGAAATCCGTTTCGGCTTCCCGGCCGAGCCGTTCTTTGAGCCACGCATGGAGCCCGCCGAGGGTATTGAATTTCATCCGGTAGCCGTTTCGGATGCCTTCGGCAATCTGTTCTCCGTGCGCCTCCCCGTAAACGAAAAAATCTTCGTAATCAGAATCGCTGCCGGATACTTCCTGTAAAGGTTTTACATCTCCGGACGCCGCACTGGCCAGAAGCACCTCGTCGGAAAGGCCTAACCGGCGCACACGCTCCAGTAATACAGCCGTTTTTTGTGAAAATCTTGCCTCTTTCTCCATAAGAAACACCTCTATTCGTAAGCTGTCGCTGTTTGTGCCTGCCGCATCATCGTCTATTCTTATCTCAGTTTATAGAAAGCTCCGCTACTCATGCAAGTGGCAGGCCGCGTAATGCCCGGGGGCGATCTCCCGCAGCTCCGGCTCCTGCACCGCGCAGCGGCCTATCGCAAACGGACAGCGGGAGCGGAATTTGCATCCCGTTATCGACTCCAGCGGACTCGGCAGGTCCCCCTGAAGAATACGGCCGCCTGCCGGCGCGGCCTTCGGATCGGGAACCGGTATCGCGGAGAGCAGCGCCTCCGTATAAGGATGGGCCGGGCTCGTGTACAGTTCCTCGCTCGGGGCGACCTCCACCAGCTTGCCCAGGTACATCACGCCGATGCGGGTGGAAATATGCCGCACCATCGATAGATCATGGGCGATGAACAAGTAGGTCAGCCCGAACTCATCCTGAAGCTCTTCCAGCATATTGACCACCTGTGCCTGCACCGACACGTCAAGCGCCGAAATCGGCTCATCGCACAGCACAAATTCCGGGCTGGCCGCCAGCGATCTGGCGATGCTGATCCGCTGCCGCTGGCCTCCGCTGAATTCGTGAGGGTAGCGGTCGGCATGCTCGCTCTTCAGGCCGACCTTGGCCAGCAGCTCAAGCACACGCTCACGCCGCTCCGCGCGTGAAAAGGCGCTGTGTATCTCCAGCGGCTCGGAAATCAGCTGGAGGACGTTCATCCCCGGATTCAGCGAGGAATACGGGTCCTGGAAAATGGCCTGCATCCGCTTCCGGTAAGGCTTTAGCTCCTTCTCGGTCATAGCGGCCATATCGCGGCCGTCGTAGCGGATCTCGCCGGAAGTGACGTCGTGCAGCCGGATGATGCAGCGGCCTGTCGTGGACTTGCCGCAGCCGGATTCTCCGACAAGTCCGAACGTTTCGCCGCGGTGAATGCGGAAGCTGACGTCGTCGACCGCTCTCAGTTCCCGGGTGGTACGCCCGAACAAAGATCGGGACGCCGGGAAATATTTCTTGAGCCCCCGGACGTCGATCAGCACGTCCCGGTTTTTGTCCGGGGCACCGGGCACCTCATCCTTCACTGCCGCTCCGGCCGAGCCCGGGTCCGGGCCCTTCAACGCAGCAAGACTCGCATCAGGGGCCGTTGTATCGCGCTCTTGGTTCACGAGTCTCCCTCCTTTCGCTTCGTGTCGGCCGCCTGCGGCACGCTCCCGCTATCGCGGCTGCCGGGCATTTCCGCCAGCCAGCACAGCGATCGGTGTCCCGGCTGTGCTTCGTAGTAAGGCGGGAGCCGCAGGCACTTCTCCATCGCATGGGGACAGCGCTCCATGAACGGGCAGCCCGGGGGCGGATCGAGCAGATTCGGCGGCGTGCCCTCGATAGGCACGAGCTTCTCCCGGGAACCGCCGCCCGTCTTCGGGATGGACCGCAGCAAACCCTGCGTGTACGGATGCCGCGGAGTCTCGAAAATGGCTTCCACAGGCCCCTCTTCCATCACGAGCCCGCCGTACATGACAACGACCCGGGTGCAGACCTGCGCGACCACGCCCAGATCGTGAGTAATGAGCAGAACGGACGTCCCTGTCGTATCGCACAGGTTCTTCATTAAATCCAGAATCTGAGCCTGGATTGTGACGTCCAGCGCAGTGGTCGGCTCATCGGCGATCAGCAGCTCGGGCCGGCAGGAGATCGCCATCGCGATCATCACACGCTGCCGCATCCCCCCGCTGAATTCGTGCGGGTACTGGTCGATTCTCTTCTCCGGCGACGGAATGCCGACCTCCCGGAGCAGTTCTATCGCCCGTAGGCGGGCCGCCTTGCGGCCTAGCTTCTGATGCCGGCGGATTACTTCGATGAGCTGAGCCCCGACTTTGACAACGGGATTGAGCGAGGTCATCGGGTCCTGGAAAATCATCGCCACCCGGTTGCCGCGGAGCTTCCTCAGCTCTTCTTCCGGCAGCCGCAGCGTATCCGTCCCCTGAAGCGTCACCTCGCCGCCGACGATCTTGCCCGGGGGCTGAATCAGACGGATCAGGGACTTGGCCGCCACGCTTTTGCCGCTTCCCGATTCGCCTACAATGCCGACCATCTCGCCTTTCTCTACCGTAAAGCTCACGCCCCGGACTGACTGCACCTCGCCTTCCCGGGTGAAGAACGAGGTTTTTAAATCACGAACCGATAATAAGGAAGCCATTCATCTCCACTCCGTTGCTGAAAAATTAGCGCCGGTTCACCTTCGGTTCGAACGCCGAACGGAACACATCACCCAGGTAATTGAAGCTAAGAACTGTCGTCAGAATGAATAAACCGGGAAACAAGGCCAGATAGGGGTTTTCGCCCAAATAGCCCTTGGCGTTGTTTAGCATGCTGCCCCAGGAGGCATACGGCGGTCTTACGCCGAGCCCGAGAAAGCTCAAAGCGGACTCCATCATAATCGTACCCGCTATCGAAATCGTGGCGGCCACGATAATGGTCGGGACAATACTCGGAATAATATGCCGGGCGATAATCCGGAAGGTGCTCTGCCCGGACACACGGGCATACAGCACATATTCCCTTTCCTTGACGGAAATGGTTTCCGCACGCACAATCCGGGAGATGTACATCCAGCTGAGCAGGCCGATAATCAGAATAATGGTCAGAATACTCGGTTTTAAATAGGCGTTCAAAATAAGCATCAGGAAAAAGGACGGTATGGACAGCAGAATATCGACGCCGCGCATAATCAAACTGTCCGTTTTGCCGCCGAAATACCCGCTGATCGTACCTACGGCCGTCCCGATAATGACGGACAAGATCATCGCCAGGAAGCCTACGCTGAGCGAAACCCGGCCGCCGTACAAGGCCCGCGCGAAATAATCGCGGCCGTTGTCATCCGTCCCGAACCAATGCTCGGCACTCGGAGGCTGCAAACGCTCCGTCAGATGAATGGCATTGGGGTCGTACGGAACGGCGAAAGCGAATACCGCCGCCAGCGCGTACAGCGCGAGCAGGATCAGCGCCGCGAGGCCCGACTTCTGCCGGAGCAGCTGCGCCTTAAGCAGGCGCCATCTCATGGAGTTCATTCGTCCTCACCTCATCGTTTTTATTCGGGGATCTACCAGGCCGTACAGCACGTCGGCCAGCAAATTACCGAAAATGAGCAGGAAAGACGACATCATCGTCATGCCCATAATGAGCGGGTAATCCAGACCGAAGACCGCGTTGATGCCGAGCGAGCCCATGCCGGGCCATGAGAAAATACTTTCCACAATAAAAGCGCCGGTGATAATCTCCGCAAAGGACAAGCCGAACAGCGTGATCACGGGCAGCAGCACATTCCTCAGAATATGGCGGAAAAGTACCGTACGTCTGGTCGAGCCGTAGGCGTACTGGATCTGGACGTAATCCTCCTCCAGCTGGCTGATCGTACTCGACCGGATATAGCGCATAAACACGGAGACATGCGTGATGCACAGGACCAGACAAGGCATGATGCCGTGCTTGATGACATCCCAGGCGGATTGGACACCGATCGTCCGCATCCCCATACTCGGAAGCCAGTGCAGCTTAACGGTGAAGACATAGATCAGAATCAGCGCGAACCATAGTCCCGGCAGGGATATGCCGATGTACGACAGAAGGCTGAGCACACGGTCCGCCAGCTTGTTTTTATACACGGCCGAGATCAGTCCCAGCACAACCGCGACAAGCAGCGAGAGCAGGAATGCGGAGCCCATCAGCCCGATTGTTGCGGGAAGGCGTTCCACGATCAGGGTCAGCACGGGCCTGTGATTGTTCAGCGAGTACCCAAAATTGCCCGCCAGCACATTTTTCAGCCAGAGCAAGTACTGAATATAGAGGGGCTGATCAAGCCCCATGTTCTGCCGGATCCGTTCCACATCTTCCGGGCTCATATTCGGCGTTACAAAAGAAAGAACGGGATCTCCGGGCGCCAGCCGGATCAGCGCGAACGAGACAATCGAAATAAAGAGCAGGATAGGTATCAACTGCAGGATGCGGTGCAGCACGTATTTTCCCAAAAGAAATTCCTCCGTCAATGACGCCTGGTTGTCGTCGATTCCGTCCGGACTACCGGCTTCATTTCATGTAGATTTTCGAGTAATCGTCAAACAGCACAACCTGTTTCGGCACAGCCTCTTCGAGACCCCCGAATCTCGCGTCTACCGCCACGATCGACTTGCCGTAAGCGATCGGATACGTCGTGACTTCCTCGGCGGAAAGCTCTTGGATCGACTGGTAGAGCTTCGCGCGTTTGGCGGGATCCGTCTCCACGGCGGCTTTCGTCCACAGCGCGTCGAAGTCGCTGTTTTTGTAGTGCGAATAATTGTACGATCCGCTGCTGAGATAGAGCGGTTTGTAGGCATCGGGTTCGAAGCCCATACTGTAGCCGCCGAAGGACATATCGTATTCCTTGTTGTCTTTGTTCAGGGCTTTCTTGCCGAGCGCCGCTCCATCCAGGGGAATCAGCTCTACGGTGACGCCGATGGCTTTCAGCTTCTGCTGCAAGTAAAGCGACATGTTCTCCTCCGCCTTGCTGCCGTTGAAGTACGCGAAGCGGATTTTCAGTCCTTCAGCCCCGGCCGCTTTAAGCAGTTCCTTCGCTTTTTCAGGGTTGTATTCGTACCCCTTCAGATCTTTCTGCTGGTACAAAGTATCCGGCGAAAAAATGGAAGAAGCCGGCTCCGCAAACTCTTGTGACGAAAAGCCTGTCGTAATCAGTTCCTTCTTATCGAGGCCGTGCACGATAGCCTGGCGGACTTCCTTCTTATTCATAATTTCGATGTTCGTATTGAACACCATCGTCGTGACTCCGCCCGAAGGGAACGTAATGACGTTCGCCTGCCCGGTGCCCTTCACTTTGTTGTAATCCTGGGGCTCGATCAGCATCATATTGATTTCCCCGTTTTGGAGGGCAAGTACTGCCGCGCTGCTGTCCTTGGCCACGCGGTAAGTGATGCTGTCCAGCTTCGCTTTCCCGGCAAAATAAGAGTCGGACCGTTCCAGCGTCACATATTCTCCCGGACGGTACTCCTTGAATTTGAAAGGCCCGGAGCCGACCGGCTGGTTGTTCTTAGAACTTTTCTCCAGATCGCTTTCTCCGGCAAAAATATGCTTCGGAACGGGGATCAGTTGTACCAGCGCACCCTCGAATGCGGCCGTTGTCTGCGGAAGCGTGAACTCCACTGTCAGGTCGTCGATTTTCTTCGCCTGGATAGGCTTGCCGTCCAGCACGAACAGGCTGCGGAAATAGCTGTGCTGCTTTTCGTCCAGCACCTGCTCGAAGGAGAACACGACGTCGTCGGCCGTCAGCTTCTGCCCGTCATGCCACGTCAGGCCGCTGCGCAGCTTCAGCACGTATGACTTGAGGTCCGCGGACGGCGTCAGGCTCTCCGCAAGCACGAACGTTTTCTTGCCGTCATTGATGCTGAAAAGCGGCGCAAACAGCGACTTGCCGATCGTAAGGGACATGCGGTCCCCGGCGTAGAGCGGATTGAATGTTTTCGGATCGTCCTTGATCGCCACGATAAGGCTGCCGCCGGTTTTCGAAGCGGTCGAGCTCTCCGCCCCTTCCGGGCTTCCCGTTCCGCTGCACGCGCTTGCCGACAGAAGAATGACGGACATGAGGACAGCGGTTAAACTTTTGGACCATTTCATAAAAATCCCTCCTGATAAAGAATGAAATCCCGGAATTCCGGCGAACTTTTTGTTTACATCTAAACCCATCTGTTTAGTCGGATAAACGATAGCGGAACACCCGGCCTAGGTTACTCGAGCAGGTCGCCATCGTCTTCGATGTCTTCCTTGGCCTTCATGACGCTTGCCGAGCCATTGCCCCAATCCGCAACCCATGCCGCATCTTTGATGTCCACCGGGACATCTTCGGAAGCTTGGACATCTTATTTCATCTTTTCTTTCAAAACGTTATCCAGCAGCCGTTCCAGCAGGGAAAGTCCACGGACGATAGCTTCAAGCTCCTCCTGCGACGAGTTTTTAACGAAAAGCTCCTGAAACTCATGCACGTTGGCGATAATATCCTTCATCTTGTCCTCCGCTTCCGGGGACAGTTGAATCTTCACCACACGCTGATCTTCCTTCGTCCTGAAGCGCTCGATCAGGTTCATATTCTCCAACCGCGAACAAATGGCCGAAACATTGCTGTCGACCATATTGAGCGCCGACCCGATATCGCTGACCCGCATGGCCCCTTCCTTATCGAGAAGAAGCAAAATGTTGATCGACGGAGCCGTAAGATTATGCGGAGAATAGTGCTGGTTGACGATTTTAGTGTGTTTCGTATCGATCACCCGCAGCAGCTCGCCCACCTTGACGCAATAATCGGTAAGTTTCATGGCATTCCTTTCCTGCATTTATTTATTACGATAAATATTATAACGATAAGTATATGGCGTCAATGCTTTTTCTTTGGAATCGGGAAATATCTTTTTGAAAATAATCCACCTCAGCCGGAACGGCAAAAAGCCGTCCTTTCCCAAGGACGGTTTTCACACGGGGACCCGCTCAGTGCACCCACTTCTCCGAATGATAAGCTTTCATGAAACTCAACAGCTTTTCCAGTACGGCAATGCCTTTCGTTTCCTCCTCCTTCGCTTTCAGCAGTAAAGTCACGGCACGTCCGGACGGCGGACGGATCCGGCAAGCTGGAGAAAGGCCGCTCCCGGCCGGAGGGCCCGCCCCGGCGCAACTTCAACAGCGCCTGATTGCGCACGATCCGGCGCAGCCAGGGGCCGAACTTGCCCGCATCGGCGAGCGTGCCCAAGTGCAGGAAAGCGCGGATAAGCGCGTCCTGCACGACATCCTCTGCGAGAGAGCGGTCTTCCACGAGGCGGTTGGCAAGTCCAAGCACCTTCGCCCTGTGCCTGCGGACAAGCTCGTTGAACGCCTCACGGTCACCCCGGCGGGCACGGTCAATCAGCTCGTGCTCTTCCGGCGCCTCCGGTTCCGGCCGTCCTTGATCCGGTACCGGCGTCATCTCCGATTGCCGGACATACAAGCCCGGTACGGCGTATGCGGGGGACATCCCCCGAATCTCCCCCTTATCCGCCTGTCCGGTTCCCCTTTTGCTTCCCCCGTGTTCCGTTATCTCCATGTCCATGTCCTTCTCCTATTCCCGCTCGCCGGAGCACTTCTTCCTTTCCTTTATACAGACACCACGGCTTTATAAAATCTATCTGGTTTCCGAAGCTTTTTATGAAATTACGTTCGCTGCTAACAACCCGAATCCCTTCCGTTCCGCATCGCCGCCGGATGGCGAAGCAAGAAGCGAGCTTCCGGCGCATACACCCTCATAGGCCAGCATACAGAAAAAACGTTTTTTCCTTTGTGCCGCCGCCCAAACACCCCGGACTTTTTTTAGTTTGCGGCCCATACGAAGCGCGAAAAGCCTCTGGTATAGTTAATCGCAAGAGGGCGGGCTTCTTGCCTGCATTCCGGGAGATTGTGGTACGATCAAGCCATGATCTATCTGTGAGGTGAGTCGATGACGACGTCTTTTACGGTTAAAAATCTGCTCGATATGCCGCTCTTCCGGGGGGCCGAGGTTTTGGCGGGGGCACAAGGGCTGTCCAACGAAATTTTTTATGTAGACTGCATGGAAACGCCGGATCTCACAGGCTGGCTGCGGCCCAATGAGCTCATCCTGACCACGGGCTACTCCTTCCGGTTCGAGCCGTCCATGCTGTGCAGGCTTCTCGATGAAATGCACCGGGTCGGAGGCTCTGCCGTCGGCATCAAAACGAAGCGATATTTGCAGGAAGTGCATCCCGAAGCGATCGAGCTGAGCAACCGCTACGGCATTCCGCTGTTCGATATTCCGCTGGACGTGCCTTTCATGGACATGACGCGCTCCATTATGGACCAGATTTTGCAGCGGCAGGCTTATCTGCTTAAAGAAGCCCATGAAGTAAACCAGCAGTTCACCGGCATGGTTCTGAACCGCAAATTTTCGGAGCTCGTGATTCTTATCGGGAAGCTGCTGCGCTGTGAAGTGGCCATTCTCAACCGGGAAGGCGAAGTGGAGAGCAGCACAGCGGACTATAACGCGGCAGCCGGTGTGGAAAACCGTCCCGTATTTACCGGGAACCGGATATTCGGAACGCTGTCGCTTACGCGGAAGTTGGAAGACGGGGACCATTTCGAAAAAATGTGCCTGGATCATGCCGTGATGGCTCTCGCCATCGAATTTACGATCCGGCAGGCCCAGCAGCTTCACCGGTCGCGGGAGCAGGAGCTTTTTGCGGCGGAGCTTCTCTCGGGCGGGGTTTCCCGCCAGGAAGACCTGCTCCGGCACAGGGCCAAGCACCTGGGCATCCCTTACGGCGGCTTCGTTTACGTCATGGCGCTCCGGGCCTCCTGTCCCGCGGATACGGATTCCGAGACGGTTAAGACCCTCCACTCCCGCCTGGCCGAAGAAGTGAACCGCGACAGCGGCGGGCATAGACGGCTGGCCGTCGAGATCAACGACCGCCTGCTCCTTATCTGCGCGGCAGACCGGCCGGAGACCGGGAAGCAGCTGGAAACCGCCCGCAAGTACAAGGCGGAGCTGGAGGCCAGAGCTTCCCGGATCGTTGGGGCGGACGCAGCCGCCATGATCGTCCGGTGCGGCATCGGCGCTGTCCGCGGCCAATACGCGGACCTGCACGCGAGCTGCCTGGAAGCCCGGCAGGCGCTGGCTTTCGGAGAGCAGGCGGCGGATCAGCCGGAAGTGCTCCATTTCCATGACAGGCTGGTAGAGCATCTGCTCATGGACGTGGCCGGCCACCCGCTCCTGGAACAGCTTCACGGAGAGCTCATACAGCCGCTGCTGGATTACGACGGCGAAGCCGGGACGGAGCTGCTGCCGACGCTCGAAGCTTACCTGAAGTCGGGCAGCACGAAACAGGTGGCCGAAGAGCTGTTCATCCACCGCAATTCCGTCTTGTACCGGCTGGAGAGAATCCGGGAGCTGCTGCGGACGGATATCCATGATCCGGACATCCGGTTCCGGTTGGATCTGGCGATCCGCTACGGACAATCCCGGAAAATCAAGCGCGTTTGCCCTCAGCTTTAACTACGAAACGAGGAGATGGATGCGATGTCAACGTTAAAAGACCAGCGTGTCGTGATTATCGGAGGAAGCTCCGGAATCGGGCTTGCGGCAGCCCGGCAGGCTGTCGGGCAGGGAGCGGAAGTGATTATCGCGGGACGTTCCGCGGAAAGGCTGCAACAGGCCGAAGAAGCGCTCAAGCTTCCAGCGCGCGGTGTGTCGTCGCATAAGGATATTCAACCGGCCGGGCGTGTACGGACCTTCCGGCTGAACAACCGGAACGAAGACGAGCTGCAAACGTTCTTCGACCGGGTCGGAGCTTTCGATCATCTGTTCACCCCGGGCGCTTCTTATGTGCGGGGACCGATCACCTCGGACGCGGAGACCGCGCACAGCTGCTTCGAGGGAAAATTTTGGCCGCAGTATAACGCCGTCAAATATGCGGTGCCTTATCTGTCCCGCAGCGGCTCCGTCGTGCTGATGTCAGGGGCTTTCAGCCAGCGGCCGCTTGGCGACGGGGCTTCCTATGCCGCCTGCAACGGAGCCATCGAAAGCCTCGGCAAAGCGCTTGCGGTCGAGCTGGCTCCCGTACGCGTCAACGTGGTCTCACCGGGCACAATTGTGACCCATTTCAATTGGGAGGGCGCCTCTCGGGAGAAACGGGAGGAGTCGTACAACGCGTACAACGACATGTGCCTGCTCGGCCGAACCGGAAACGCGGACGAAGTGGCGCACACGGTCGTGTACTTGATGACGAACGGCTACACGACCGGAAGCACTCTTTTCCCGGACGGCGGGTACATCTTACGCTGATGCCGTGAACGATGGGCTGCCGCTCCTCCCTTGTTTCTGCCGGTACGCCAAAAAGCCGCCGGCCGCGGAGATTTCCTCCGAGGCTGACGGCTGTTCTTATTGCGGGCAGGCCTGAACGCTTTAGGAAGCCGCTGCGGCCTGCTCCCCGTGTCCTCGGTAATGAACGTTCGGCTGGCTTGCCGCCCCCGGTTCATCGCCCTCGAATTTGAATTTCTGAATTTCGTCCTGCAGCTCCTTCGCCATGTGGCTGAGCGCGTCGGAAGACGCGGAAATCTCCTCCATGGAAGCGAGCTGCTCCTCACAGACAGCCGCTACGCTCTGGGAATGGCCGGAAATATCCCCGGACAAGCCGGCAAGCTGTTCTTCCGCCTTAAGTAGCTGTTCCGTAGCGGCCGACAATTCTTCGGTTGCGGCCGAGACTTCCTGCACCTGACCGGTTACGGTCCCGATCGCCCGGTAAATGCCGTTGAACGCTTCCCCGGTGCGGTTCATGACACGCGTTCCGGCCTCCACCTCGGCAGATCCCCTGTTCATGGCGGTTACCGATTGGGCAACCGTCTGCACCATCTGCTGAATCCCCTTCGCGATTTGCTCCGAAGCTTCCCTTGTCTGCTCCGCCAGCTTCTTCACTTCTCCCGCCACGACAGCGAAACCTTTGCCGTGTTCTCCTGCCCTCGCGGCCTCGATGCTCGCATTAAGCGACAGGAGATTCGTCTGCTGGGCGATATCTTTGATGAAGGCCGTGATCTTCTCAATGTTTTTGGACTGTTCGCCCAGGTCATGAATAACCGCGGCGGATTCTTCTATCGTGGTCCGGATCTGTTTCATCTGGACGACGGTTTCCCCGAGAAGCTTTCTTCCCTCTTCCGCCTGAAGCGCCGCATGTTCCGATGACTCTACCGTGATCGAAGCCGACTCGGCAATGCGCTGGATACTCTGAGCGCTTTCTTCGATCGCCTGTTTGTTTTCACGGAGCTGGTTCACCTGCCGGTCGGCCGTCCCGGAAATATCCTGCATCGATTCGGCCACCTGCTGCGCGCCCGTGACCGCCTGTTCGGAGCCGTCCGACAGCTCCTTGGAAGCGGCAGCCACTTCAACGGCGTTCCGGTTGATTTTGGCGAGCAGCGCCGTCAGGTTCGCTTTCATCTCATTAAAAGCCCCCGCCAGTTGGCCGATCTCATCTTTCTGCTTGAGCCGCACATCGTCGCCCGTCAAATCGCCTTCCGCGATCCGCTTGGCCGCCTGGGCCACTAGCGTTACAGGGCGTGCGATCATCCGGGTGATCAGATAGGCGAGAACGACGCCTGCGACAAGCGCCGCAAGAACCGTGGCCCATAGAAGCGTCTTGATGTCACTTACCTTCTGTGAAGTCTCCTGCACGGACTGGTTCAGCTGCGACTGCTGAAATTCTTCCAGCTCCGCGGCCGTATCCGCCAGTTGGCGGGCCATGGGCACGCACTTTTCTTCTACCAGCCGGGTGTAGTTCTTGATATCTTCCACCTTTTTGTATGCCGCTATTTCGTCCACGATGCCCGCATACTGTTCTTCCAGGCTGCTTAAACGGGCGGCCAGTTCTTTCGACTTGTCCTGATGTATGTTAGCCTGCAGCTTGCTCAAATCCGCTTTAAACGTCTGTCTGTCCTGCTCGTAACTTTTAAAATGTTCTTCATTGCCCGTCAGGAGATAACCCCGCACGTTTTTGGTTTCTTCGGCCGCGGTTGTTCCCAAGTCCTTGATAATCAGAATTTTCTCTACCCGGTCGTTAATGAGACTCTGATAAACCTTGTTCACCGAAGTAAGTTGGTATAAACCAATGGCCCCAACTACGAAGGTCAGCAGCAATACCGCTGCAAAGCTGAGCGCAAGCTTTTGTTTGAACTTCATAAGATTCCTCATTTTTATGTAGTATTTAGGTCTTAACTCCTATTAAACCTGAAATCGAGGTTTTAAAACATGGGGATTTCGACTTTTTTTGATAAATTTTTCATAAATTTTGAGTCTTCTGACTTAGTTTCACGATTAGAATCCGTTCATCATTTATTCATTTGACAAGTCGGACTGCCAAGCGTAGAATTACAAAAATAAATTACTCTAATTAGAGTACTTTGATTAGAATATATATTTCTCTAGGAGTGAGAGCACGTGAACGGATTTTTAAATTTTATGAAAAGCAAAGCCGTGATCGGCGGGTTAACGATGATCCTGTTTTACCAGGTCGCGTTTATCGCCATTTTTATGTCCGGATACAGCGCGATTCCCAAGAATATCGACGAGCTTAAGATCGCGATCGTCAACGAAGATACGCAGGCCGGCAAGGAAATCGCCGCCAGCTTGCAGAAAGAGCTGCCCTTCCAAGTCACTACGGGCGCTTCTTTGGAGCAGGCCCGGGAAGAGCTGAACGACCGTGACGTTCATATGGTCATCCATATCCCCGCGGACTTTACGGAGAAGCTTTCCCAACAGAACGAGAAAGCTCCGATGGATTTTATGATCAACCAGTCTAACCCGGCGACGGTTACCAGTACGATGCAGTCGGTCGTTACGCAAATTACCGGCAGTCTGAACCAGCAGTTCGCCGTACAAAACACCCAGGGCATTTTGCAAAAACTGAACATGCCGGAAGAGCAGGCCAAGCAGCTCGCGGCCCAGATCCCTACTAAGCTAGCGCCCAACATGATCAATATCAATAAAGTGCCGGCGGGGATGCATAACCAGATGGCGCCTTTCTTCCTGGCGATGGTCAGTTATGTGGGAGCCATGGTTTTCTCCATGATGGTTACGGGCGCAACCCGGGCCTATACCCCTATCCTCGGCCGTGCCAAGGCTTTCTGGTACGCACAGGGAGTAAACGCGCTTGTCGCCTTCTTCTCTCCGCTGATCGGGCTGACGATTTACTTCCTGGTTCAGGGCGGTTACGAAGCGAGCGTCTTCTTTCAGGTATGGCTCGTTCATGCGCTGGAGCTGTTCGCGGCGATCGAATTTATGTCTATTTTCTGCTACCTGCTCAAAGACGCCGCGATTTTCGCAAACCTGACGCTTATGCTGTTCCAGACCATCAGCAGCGGCGCCGTCATGACGCAGGACATGATGCCGGCTCTGTTCAGATGGATAAGCCACATCTCCATCATGTACTACACCGTACAAACCGATTTCAGCCTGCTCTTCGGCGGAGGCAAGATCGGGGAAAATCTTCTCGGTCTCGCGGGTATGGCCATTGCGTCGCTTGTGGTCGGACAGTTGGCCTATCTGTTCGTTTCTCCCGGATTCAAGAAAAAAGCGCTGACGGATGCTTCTTGAGCCCTCTTCGTGTACAATAAGAAGGCTTGGGGGTCCGATGGACCCCCGGTTTTTCAACATGATGGTTCAAAGGGGAGACTTTCCGATGTCACTGCAGATTTTTATTCTGGGAATCTTATGCGAAGGCAATCACCACCCTTACGATATAAAGAAAATGTTCAAGAAGAACAACATAGAGGACGTTCACAAGATCAACGACGGAACCCTTTATTACAATTTTGACGTCCTGTTAAAAAAGGGCTATATCGAAAAACGCGAAGTTATCCGCGAGGACAACCGCCCCGAAAAAACGACCTACGGAATTACACCGAAAGGCCGCGAGTTTCTGGAGCAGGAAATCTACGCGAGCTTCCGGAATTTCACCGGAGTCGAATCGCTCTATTCGTCTACCCTTTTTCTGCAGCATGCCGATAAGAACAAGCTTATTTTTCTGATCGAGGAAGTTATAGACAAGATGAGAAACCGAAGCGAGCAGCAGAATCAGGATTGGGAGTCCTTCAAGGACAAAACGCCGCCGAGCGTTCATCTCATTCAGGACTATATCCATAACCGGATGAAGCTGGAGTCGGAATGGCTTGTGAAGCTGCTTGATTTCGTTAAAAACGGAAGCCTCTAACAGGTTCCCCTCGTGGAACGGATAAAGTCACAATTCGGATCAGGTGCAAAAGAAAACTTTTGCCCTGATTTTTTGTTTTGTCTGGAATTTTTTATAAAGCGGGTTCCCCCATTGTTCCGGATGTTGTAGTAGAATGGGTTGAGTAGAATGAACAATGGATAAGATTGACTACTTAGAGTAAGGGGCTAGAAGAAGTATGCAGGGGACCATCAAGAAAATTTTCACTCACTACTGGAGTCCTTATATCGCCATGGGTTTGGCCGGCGTCTTAAGCGCTCTGTACTTCGGCATCACGAAAACCGTCTGGGCGGTAACCGGGGAATTCACCCGTCTGGGCGGGCACATTCTCCAGCTCTTCGGCGTGGATGTGTCGGACTGGGCTTATTTCAAACTGGTCGGCATGAACGGGACGACGCTGACCCGCACCGACGGATGGATTGTCTGGGGGATGTTTATCGGCGCCCTCGTTATGATTCTGCTCAGCAACAATTTTAAGATCCGCATTCCGAAGCAAAAACGCCGGCTTGTGCAGGGGTTCGCCGGAGGGATTATCGCCGGATTCGGCGCAAGACTGGCCCTGGGGTGCAACCTGGCCGCCTTCTTCACGGGCGTACCGCAATTCTCGCTGCACTCCTGGATCTTCATCGCGGCTACCGCGATCGGCACTTATTTCGGCGTGAAGGTCGTGAACACGGCCTGGTGGAAAGGCAAGCCCGTGCTGAGCAAGGGCAATACGGCCGCTTCTCCTTCAGCCGTGAAGAAACGGATCGTACAGCCCTACGTGGGGGCAGGGATTGCCCTCGCTTACGCGGCGCTGATCGTTTATTTCTTCGCCTCGGGCAAAACCATGCTGGGCGCCGCCGCGATTTTCGGCGCAGCCTTCGGCATTCTGATCGAGCGCGGGCAGATCTGCTTCACCTCGGCGTTCCGGGATCTCTGGATCAGCGGCCGCGCCGCCATGACCAAGGCCATTACCGCAGGCATGGCGATAAGCTCCGTGGCCACGCTGATCATCATCCTCGTGTACGGGCTGGAGCCCATCACCAAAATCGCCGCACCCAGCACACTGGTCGGCGGAATTTTGTTCGGCCTCGGCATCGTGCTTGCGGGGGGCTGCGAAACCGGCATGATGTACCGGCTGATGGAAGGCCAGGTCGTCTTTCTGCCGGTCTTTATCGGCAACATTATCGGAGCGACCGCACTCGCTTACGCTTGGGATCATCTCGGCGTCTTCAACCTGCTCGCCAAGAGCGGATCGAAGATTAACCTTATCCCGCTGATGGGCCCTTACGGCGCCCTGTTCGCTACGCTCGCGCTGCTGGCCGCCGGATTTGCCGTGGCGGCTTATTGGCAGAAAAACTACCGGTTCGGAACCGGATTCAAGAAAGGGGACACGACTCATGTCCGTTGATTACACACTCGATATCAGGGGCGAATCCTGCCCATATCCCGTCATTTATACGCTGGAAACCCTTCGCGATATGAAAAAAGGGCAGCTCCTGCAGGTGATCGCAGACTGCCCGGCCGCCTTCCGCAACGTACCGGAAGAAGTGGTGAAGCACGGCTATACGATGGCCCAGGAGCCCGTTAGAGACGGCCAGGAATTTACGCTGTATATCCGGGCCTAGAGAAAGGTCTGCAAGAATTGTCCTTATCATCCGATATAGGAACTATCTTCTTTGGAAAGGTCGGTTGCATCCAGAATGAACGTATTCTTCTCTTCAGGCTTACATACCAGGAACAGCAAGAACGATAATTCTTCACGCTTCAAAAGTAAAACAGGCTGGCTCTTGCGCCTTGTTCCCGCGCTGATCGGACTCTCTCTGTTCGACTTCTCCGCAGGGATCTCCTCCGCATCCGCATCACCGGGGCAGGATGTGTCGGTCGTCGTCAACGGCGCCGAACTGTTTCCCGATTCCCGCGCCTATATTCAAGCGGAATCCGGCTTGACTTACGTCCCGCTGAGGTCGCTGTCGGAGGCGTTTGGCACCGAAGTCGAATGGTCCCAATCGACGAAGACCGCAACCGTGCGCAAAGGCGCCACCCTTATCGACCTGACGGTCGGGAGCACTCTGGCGCACATTGACGGGCGGGAGGCCGCATTGGAGTCCTCCGCGGAGCAAGAAAACGGCCGGGTCATGGTGCCTGTCCGTTTCATTGCCGAGGCACTCGGCATTGCGATCGCTTGGAATGCCGATACACATACGGTAACCCTGGGCGATACGCCGGCACCTGCCTCCGTGTTTGCTCCGGGGGAAGGAAACGACGTTCAGAACATTCTGAATCAAGCATTCGTCACCCAATCGAACGGGTGGGTGTATTATCAGAATGTGGGCGATGAAAGCAAGCTGTACCGGATGAAAGAAGACGGGTCCGAGTCCGTAAAAATCTCGGACGACCCCGCCGCTCAGATCCAAGTGACCGGGGGCTGGGTGTACTATCGGCTTCTTACTCAGGGGGAACGGACCGACGCGGGAGAAGTGTACCGGATTCGGCCCGACGGCAGCGAACGCACGAAGCTCAGCAAAGAAAAAGCCGGACAAGTCTATGTAACCGGGGACTGGATTTACTATAACGTTACCGCGGGTTTCGGCTCAGGCCCTCTTTTCAAAATGAAGCTTGACGGAAGCGGCAAACAAGAGCTTTCGCAAAAAGACGAGGACGTCATGGATTTCGTCCCTTATCAAGGACGCATCTATTACAAGCGGAGCACCGGAGGTCTTTATTCCCTGGACCTTGACGGCCGAAACCGTAAAACCTACACCAAGGAATTCGTCCATGAACTGCGCGCGGCCAACGGCTTTATCTACTACCATAAGGACGCTAACCAGCTTCTGAAAATGTCCATACAGACCGGCGAGGAATCTGTGGCTGTGGATAACGTGCCCTTGAGCCGTTATTATGTAGGACCCGACTATCTCGTTTTGGAAAAGGCGCTGAGCTTCCTTGACCGGAAAGTCTATCTGACCGATCTGCAGGGCGGCGGGGAAAAGCTCCGGATAGACAACACTCTTGTTCAGCTAAATGTTATCGGAGATTGGATCTATTTCATGACTTATGAAACAAAGAGTTCCGAAACGCACCGTTACGCAGATATGGTTTTTTCTCTCGGCCGTGTTAAGAAAGACGGCTCGCAGCGTGAAATCATCACGTCCAAAACGAGCAATCCGTTCCCTAACGAGCGGCTGTAACAAACGAAAAAACCTCTCAAACACAAAATTTAAATAAAAAAATAGCAAAATTAACAAATTTTGTAACCTTCTCCCTTCTCAACTTGTCTACTTTATTGGAACTTAAAGTTCCTAAATTAGGGTTGGAGGAGATCATATGCTAAAAAGATACGCAAAAAATTTGTTGGCCTTAGGTGTTGTTGCTTCAGCATTACTGGTAGGATCTCAATCTGCTTTTGCAAGTGACGGAGTGGGAGACACCCGGGAAACCGCAATTGCTATTTCCCCTAATTCAGCTGCCGTGCAAACTATTTCCGACAGTACGGATGTTGATTATTTCAAATGGACCAACGACACGGGAAAAACAATAAGCAGCGCTTCCTTTCATCTTTACAGCCCTTCCAACAATAATTACGATCTGTATTTTATTCACGTTCTGGCTCCATATAATAACTTCGAGTCCACGACAACAGCCAGCGACCACGGTAACGGAGTGGAAGACAGTATCTCCTTCAGCCCGATCTACCCCGGGGACACCGTCTATTTCAAAATTTACGGACACGACTCCTCCCAATACGGCAGTGCTCCTTATACGGTCTCTTTCTTCACCTATTAAGCCAAAACGCAAAAACCCTCCGAACCTGCAAATGCGGGACCGGAGGGTTTTTCTTTATCCGTTTACGCTAAGCCTTGCGCTTCAAAATACTTTTCTTGTGCGAAAACGTATCGAGGCTGCGCGGCCGCCGATCTCGGTTACTCTCCGTCCGCCTCGCTTACTTTTACAAGCATTTTTCCCAGATTGGTTCCTTTAAAAAGCTCCAGGAACGCTTTAGGAACGTTGTTGAAGCCTTCCACAATCGTTTCTTCGTACTTCAGCTTGCCTTCGGACAGCCACTTGCCCAGATCAGCTCCGGCTTCATGAAAACGGGCGGCGTAGTCGCTCAGAACAAAGCCCTGGATCAGAGAGCGGGTCTTGATCAGCTGAGGCTGAATCCGGGGACCCAGGTCGCCGTCCGTGCTGTTGTAGGAGGAGATGGCGCCGCAAAGCGGGATGCGCGCGTGGTCGTTCAGCTGTTTCATCACGGCGTCCGAAATTCGTCCGCCCACGTTATCGTAGTAAACGTCGACTCCGTCGGGACAAGCTTTTGCGATCGCTTCATCCAGGTTATCCGCCGTTTTATAGTTAACCGCGGCATCGAAGCCGAGCTCCTTCTCCAAGTACGCGGTTTTCTCGTCCGAGCCCGCGATACCGACGACGCGCGCTCCTTTCAGCTTCGCGATCTGCCCGACCATCATGCCCACGGCTCCGGCCGCGCCGGACACGACGACAGTCTCGCCTTCTTTCGGCTTGCCGATATCCAGCAGACCGAAGTAGGCCGTCATACCCGTTAGTCCGAGTACGCTCAAATAAGCGGACAGCGGGGCGAGGTTTTCGTCCACTTTGCGGACGGAGGAAGCGTCTACCGTATTGTTCAGCTGCCAGCCCAGCATCCCCAGCACTTTGTCCCCGGTTTCGAACTGCTCCGAACGGGACGATACGACCTCTCCGACAATCCCGCCGCTAATCGGCTCATTCAGCTTGTAAGGCGGCACATAAGATTTGGAGTCGTTCATTCTGCCTCTCATATACGGGTCCACGGACAAGTACAGCGAACGCACGACAACCTGGCCCTCGGCAGGATCGGATACGGGAACTTCCCTGAATTCGAAATGATCAACGGTCGGCATCCCCTCGGGACGCGAACGGAGTACGATTTGTTTATTCATCGGCACATGAATTCACTCATTTCTCGTTAGTTTTATTGAACAATGGTTAATAAAAAATAAGACTATCGCACAAACTAGCTGCACCATATCGGCCGTGACCTGCTTTTTACCCGATTTTGATAGTTTTAAAACTTTAAAACTATTGGGCCAAAAAATACAGGCTTCCCGACAATTTATAAACTGTCCAAGAAACCCGGCAAAAACTGATGAAACACGTCTCTCCGCAGTTCGCTCGTTTTATTCTGGCCGCTGCGGATCACTTTTATGAGGCCGGCTTCGTACAAAATCTTCAGATGATACGATACGTTCGATTTGTCCATGCCTACGGACTCGCCAATTTCCCCGCACGTATTGCTGCGTTCATGACGATGAAGATACCGGATCATTTCGATTCGCTTCACTTCGGCCAACGCCTTAAAAATCTTGACCCGCCGCTCGTCTTCCACAGTTAATTGTTCGATAGTCATAGAACTATTTTAGACTTCCTCCTATGTTATGTCAACTTGCCGGCGACTCTTCTTCCTTATCAAAGCTTTTCTCGTTTAAAAAGCTGTCTTCCAGGACGGTTGACTTGTCCCCGTATACTTTAATGATGTGTTTCTCGCCCCAGGCACATAGAGAATCGAGGATTTTTTGCAGCCCCCACCCGTATTCGCTAAGCTCGTAATCCACACGAGGCGGAATTTCCTGATGGATCGTTCTTTTGATAACTCCGTCTTCCTCCAGCTCTCGAAGCTGCTGGGTGAGCATTTTTTGCGTAATCGCCGGCATAAGGCGCTTCAGCTCACTGGTGCGCTTTTTCCCGTGCGTCAAATGGCAAAGGATCACACACTTCCATTTTCCCCCGATTATCTCCAAAGTCGCTTCGACCGGTATGTTGTATTTCTTCTTTGTCGTCATGTTACGGACCTCCCTTTATAGGTTCCTCAAAGATACTACGGTACTCCGAGGTACCTATAGTACTTAAAAGTACGTTCTTTTCATGCGAGACTCTATCCCCCATAATAGCATTCACCGGCCGGTATGCACCATACCGCTCGTTCAAATAACAGACTTCCAATTATACCCGGAATTCTGAACCGATAGGAGAGGGGAACCATGATTGCCGATTCACATAAAAGCACGCTCGCTCTATTGGCCCTGGCCATTAGCGCATTTGCCATAGGCACCACCGAGTTTATCAGCGTAGGGCTGCTGCCTCTGATTGCGGAGGACTTGCAGACCTCCTTGACGACAGCGGGACTTACCGTCTCCATGTATGCGCTCGGAGTCACGCTCGGCGCCCCGATCCTGACGTCCCTGACCTCCACGATGACGCGGAAAACGCTGCTTCTGTGGATTATGGTCGTCTTCATCATCGGCAACAGCCTGGCGGCCGGCGCGACGACCATAGGCGTCCTGCTCGCCGCCCGCATTGTCTCTTCGCTGGCCCACGGGGTTTTCATGTCTATCGGCTCGACGATTGCAGCCGATCTCGTCCCCCAACACCGCCGCGCCAGCGCGATTTCCATCATGTTCACGGGGCTGACCGTGGCGACCATTACCGGCGTGCCGATCGGCACCTTCATCGGCCAGCAGTGGGGATGGCGGCTCGCTTTTGCGGCCATCGTCGTTGTGGGCGTCGTCGCCTTCATCGCGAACAGCGTGCTCATCCCTTCCACACTGCCGAAGGGAGTCCGCACCACGTTCCGCGATCAGCTGAAGCTCGTGACGAACGGCAGGCTGCTCCTGATGTTCGTCATTACGGCGCTGGGCTACGGCGGCACCTTCGTAGTGTTCACGTTCCTGTCTCCGCTGCTTCATACCGTCACCGGCTTCGCGGAGAATACCGTCACCCTGCTGCTCCTCGTTTACGGAGTCGCCATTGCCGTAGGCAACGTGATCGGCGGCAAAGCCGCGAACCGCAAGCCTCTGCCTGCCCTGCTTGTCATGTTCCTCCTGCAGGCGGTTGTCCTGTTCGCGCTTGCTTTCACGGCCCCGTACAAGACAGCCGGACTGATCACCGTCATTCTGATGGGGCTGTTCGCCTTTATGAGCGTAGCCGGGCTTCAGGTCTTCGTGCTGACGCTCGCCAAACGCTATGTTCCCGCAGCGGTTGATGTCGCATCCGCGATCAATATCGCGGCGTTCAATGCCGGGATCGCCATCGGCGCTTACCTGGGCGGGATCATCACCGAACGGATGGGCTTGATCCATACCACCTGGGTGGGCGGCATCATGGTCGTGGCCGCCGTTGTTCTGACCGGCTGGAGCTTGCTGCTTGAAGGCAGGAATGCTCTTCGGGAAAATGCTTTGAGTTAAATACTTCTCCACTCCAGGCTCCAGGCGATTAGAGTCAATCTCTCCCCGAAGCCCGGCCTCTATACAAAAACACGGCACGCTGAGTCGTTCAGCGTGCCGTGTTTTTATTATCAATCCCCTAAACGTCATACTCCAGCTGTTTCTTCGCCTGGACGATAAAGTCGATCGGCGAGTCGATCTTGTCCGCCTGATACTGGACCGCGCCCATTTTCAAACTGAGGTCGACCTTGTATTTTTGGGCAAAATCCCGGGTGTTGAACTCTTCCAGGCTCTGCTTGATCCGTTCCATTACGACTTTGACCCCGTCACGGTCCGTGAACAGCAGCAGCCCCCATGTGGCGTCTTCCTTGTCCAGCAAGTACAGGGCATCGTTGGTCCGGATGCTGGCCTGGCTGATTTTGGAGACGTCGATAATGGCTTCCGCAAGCTGTTCATCACCGATAAGCGGTCGGATTTCGTTCCAGTATTTCACCTTGATGACGAGCAGCGTCAGCGGAATGTTATACCGGGTCGAGATCCCCGCGAACACACTCGCATCCTTCCGGAACGCGATGCTGTTCTTGAGGTCCGTCCGCTCGTCCAGCGTCGCCAGCCGCGCCTTCTGCTTCTGCAGATCGTCGTTCTCGGCCTGGAGCTGCCTTGTCGCCGTCGTAAAGAGCCAGATAACCACCGTCAGGACCGGCGTCATGATCAGCCAGAAGTAAGTCGATACGCCGATGGTCTCTCCGCGGGTTACGGTCTCATACAGAATGTAGGTCCCGTACCCGAAAATGAACACGATGTTCAGGATGAGCCCGGCTGTAACCGTGGTGAAGTAAGTGACTACCACAAAGAAGAAAGCGAGATTGAGGAAAATCAGATTTTCCACGTACCTGTTCGGGTCCCCGGCAGTGAAAGCGACGCAAACGTTGCACAGCACCAGCAGCGCCAGAAAAGCGATATCGGATAGAAGCGAACTACGATTAACTTTCATCGCGGCCACCTCTCTTCTTCAAGTGTTTGCGGATCAGCAGAATCAGCGAGAGAACCGCAAGAGCGGCGACCAGCACGAAAGCGACCAGGAAGCCGAGAACGTCGCCGCGCTGCAGCACGTCCTTCACCAGGGACTGGTCTCCCTCGCCCGCTTCTTTCTTGAAGCGGTAGGCGCTGACGCTGCCGTCCTTATCGGTGATGACGCCGTCGCCGTATACTTTCCACTTGGCGTTCTCGTTAGCGATCAGCTTGGAAGCCAGGTAATAGTTTTCGGCACGGGCCCCCGTTACGGCCAGAAAACCGTTGCCCGCCTGGAAAGGCGACGCAAGAAGCTGGAGCGTTCCCAGCCGCTTTCCGTACTCGGTTTCTATGCTAATTTTTTCGTTGGACAGAATGCCTTCGCCCTTGGGATCGTACTTGAAGTATAGATTCTTGTTGTTTTCCTGAATGAGCTTGTTGTCGATAAAGGTCCCGATGGCGATAATGTTGGAATCTTTCAGCTGGTCCGAGCCTGCCGTATCCTTGTAAAAACGAACGTCCCCCGTGTTGCCGCTGGCATATTGGCCCAGCAGGTTGAATACATTCGAGACGGAACGGTACGTGTAGTCATCCTTCGCCTCGGGAAGTACGACCGCTACGCGGTTGTACACTCCGTCACGCAGGAACGGATACGGATAGTTGTTGAACAGCATATCCGTCCGGTCCTTGGTTTTGAAATTGATCATGGAATCCTTCGTAAGGAAGGCCCATGGCGTCTGATTGCCGTTCTGCGTACAGGCGGCACTGACCATCTGCAGGTCAAAAGCGGCCGTCACGGAGAAGTTGCCGGATACCGCCGCGTTGGACGGAATCGCGAAAACCGCTTTGTCTCCGTTCGCCATTTCTTTCGTCAGCTTTTTGCTGCCGATCGGAATTCCGTTAATGGAGACCGTTACCAGGGAACGGTTAAAGTCGAGATTCTGGGCATACCGGAAATCGAGCGTGATCTGCCCGGCATCCGCGATGGACCGATTCGTCGGCAGAGATACGAAATAAGTCTTCTCCTGATGGCCCGGCCCTCTCACTTCGTCACCCGTCTCGGTAAACGTCACCTGGGTGCTGTAAGCAACGGGAGGAGTCGCTACATCGGTGCTCTCCTCGACGACCTTCAGGTCGCTGTCCATCTGCTCCATCAGGGACGGATTGGCGACGAAGCGGCCGGCCTGAACGAGCAGCTTCGGATTCTGGGAGGTCACGACCAGCGTCGGCTGCGTGTCCTTGTTCACCAGTTGGACGACGGCCTTCGTGTTGTAATCCTGCTTGCTCAGCAGCCCCTTGATTCCTTCCGGAAGCCGGTCATACAGCCCGACGAGGACAACCGCCTGCTTGTCCCCCAGCACATCGGCCCGGTAAGGCAGCAGCGGAATATCCTTGTCCGCGTTTTTCTTGGCCTTGGCGAAGCCGGAGAGCGCGTATACGGCCGTCTCCAGCTCGGCGGGATCGCTGTTATCCGGTACCGTCAGGACGCTCTGTCCGGCGCCGACCGTATCCAGTCCCGCGAAACGGTGACTGAAATCGTTGATGGCCGCTTTCAACTCGGCGTTCGTGTAGGCCACATCGATGCTCGATGTCGTAAACAGACTGAGCCAGTGATCGGGCGCATCGTCCGGCGCGCACACCTCGTTATCGACCGTACGGATGTAGCCGGTTATCTCCAGCATGTTGCTGCCCTTCTTGAGCCATTCTTTCGGCACGGATACCGACAACCGCTGGCGCCCGTTATCGGCGGCCACAGGGCGGAAGGAATGGAACGCGTGGCCGTTTACGGATAAAGTGACACTGGATATCAGTTCTTTAGCCAGCTGCGTGGCCTGATAGTCCAGATTGATTTTGACAGTTTCCACATTCCAGTAATCCATCAGTTCAAAATATTTCTGCTTGGAGCTTACGGCACCCGACAAGGATGCTTCGCTTTCGGTGAACGCAGTCTGATAAGTGCGCGCTTCCCCATTCGCGGGAGCAGCCGCGGCGCCCTGGCCGAACTGGGCCGCGAATATCGATAAGAGGCAGATGAACAGCAGCCATTTTTTCATAGTCATCATGAAATTCTCCTGTACTCGATTTTTCGTTGAAATCTTCCTAAGCGCCTTAATAGCGTTCGGTTTTATACCATTTTACTTCCCGGCCGAAAAGTTGATCCTTGAAATAGTTATAAAGGCCGTAAGCGGCGACCGCCATCCACATCTGGCAATAGGATACGTACATGAGCATGATGATCCAGACATTGGAGAGGTTCATCTCACCTTTTTCGGTAGTTAACGTAACATAAGTGCCTACTACAAAGAGCGTGACCGCCAGCAGCCATAAAAACGTACTGAAGCTTGCGATGGTCGTATGTACATAACCCAGCGCATTGAGCACAAGCAGAACGTCGGAGGTCACGAGCGCCGTCACCAGGAGGAAATAGATCGACAGCAGGTAGAGGATATCGAACCGGATCCTCTTCGCTTCGGGGTGAAAGAGCAGCTTGCAGTTCTTCACGATCACGTAAATGTTGCCCTTGGCCCAGCGGGTCCGCTGTTTGAACCACACCTTGACGGTCTGTGGCTCCTGTTCCCAAGTGACGGCCTTCGGCTGGAACTTGATCCGGTAGCCCATCATGTAGATCCGGAAGCTGATCTCGGTATCCTCGGCGATCGCCTTCACATCCCAGCCCCCGATGCTCTCCACGATATGCCGCCGCATAATAAAGTTGGTGCCGGGTATGGTGCACAGCTTGAACAGCTTCCACCTGCCGGCTTGCGCCATCCACTGGAACGACAGCGTCTCGATGTTGATGAAGCGCGTAAGCAGATTCACGTCCCGGTTGCGGGTGCGGAACTTGCCGATGACGGCCCCGAGGGAAGCGTCGTTCGTGATTTCCGCCACCAGGTACCGCAGCGCTTTTCTTTCCGGCGTGTTGTCGGCGTCGTAAATGGCGATCAGCTCGCCCTTGCTCTGCGCGAATCCCAGGTTGAGCGCGTTGGATTTTCCTTTGCCTCCCGTTACGGAATCGGTATTGATAATGATGAGATTGCGCCGGGGATTCCTCGCCTGGATGCCTGCCAGCAATTCCGCGCTGTTGTCCGAGGAATTGTCGTTGATCACGATAATTTCATACCGGTCTTGGGGGTAATCGAACGCCAGCAGCGCTTCCACCGTCTGGCTGATCACTTTGCCCTCGTTGTGAGCGGGGACCATGATCGTGACGAAAGGCTCTTCTCCCGCCGGAATGTCCGGCATAGGCTCTCTCTCGGTTTGCACGTAATAGAAGTAGCCCGCGATAATGAGCAGAACGTTAACAAGAAGAAGGGACCAGATGCACAAGACCGCTATCACCATCAGGTAGTCTGAGATAGTCATGGAGAGCTCCTTATTTCAAATATTTTTTGCGGTACAGACGATATCCGACCACGATCAAACCTCCGAAGACAACCAGGGACACCATAATAATGATGATAAAAATGCGGTTCTGAACGCTGAATGCCCCTGCCAGGCTCTGCTGCTGTTTCTTCTCGTATTCATAATCGGCGCTGATTTTTTGGGGTGTGTATTCCGTATTGACCGGATTGCCGTTGATCGTAACGGTTCCGCGGGACGAAGCGACTACGGTATCTCCCGCCTTCACCTCATGGCTTCCGGATTTATAATCCGCGAACGGGATCCCGGAGGTCCCCAGCATTCCGACAGCCTCTTCCATCTCTTCTTTGCTCCCGAAAAAGTCGTAAACGACGGCGGTATCCATCGGGAAGGCGGGTACCGACCGGTCCGCGGCGCCGAACTGCCGCAGAAAACTCATCGGCATACTGTACGGAGCGGACGCGAAAGGCTTCGACGTATCGGACGGATCGATGTACAGCGTCTTTACGTCCGGGAAAAGAACCGCGGAGTCGAAGAAGCCGAGACCCGACTTCGCGTACTCCTTGTCGTACGCCCAGTACATCTCCGTGCCGACGCCGAGCGGAGCCACCCCGTCCTTCGCCAGAACGGAGATAAACCCGTTCATCTTCTCCCGCAGGGTGCCGCCCTCCCGGCTCACTCCGTCCAGGACGACCGGAGCGTTGACCAGAATGCTTCCGTTGCGGGTCTGCACGTATTTCAGCGCTTCCGCATACCGCTGCATAGCCGGGTAGTCGGTGTTGCCGAATACGGGCCGGATGCTGATCGTAAAGGGAATTCCCGCTCCGTACAGCCTGTCCGCCGTCTCCTCCAGCAGATCCAGATCGGAGAAGGGATATATTTCTTTGAGGACCACATAGGCATGACCGTCCTCCTCTATACCTAGCCACTTCTTCAACACGGAGGCCATGGCAAGCTCGCTCAAATTCCCTTTCTGAAAATAAGGGACATACGCCGTTCCGCCCGCCTCGGCGCTAAAGGGCGCCTTGCGCCCGCTTCCGCTGAGCGTAATCGTGCCATACGTGCTTCCGCCCGTCTGCGTCAGCACCTCGATATCGCGGACCGGGATGTTCGCCTGCGTCCGCTTGTCCGCGGCGATCTCGGCGGTGTCGCGGCTGATTTTTTCCGTTGCGGCGGAAAGCTTGTCGCGCGTTTGGGCCGGCAGTTGATACCCCACATGAAGGTAAGCTCCCGGATATGCGGACAAATCGTCGAGATACGCCTGGTTGCTTATCCGGAGATCCCCGTCGTTGACGACGGTAATGACATTGGCGTAAGCCTGCATCGTCCCCTGCTTGTACCGGTCGATACTCGACAGGGTAACCTGCGTACGGTAGGAGGCCAGCAGCTGCTGGAGTACCGTCACATTACCCTCGCGCGGCGTCCCTTTGGCCAGGCTGTCGTAGAGCAGCAGCACCTTGACGGGCTCGGACCCGGCAGCGGACGCGTGAGGCAACGGAATCAGCAGCAGAACAAGCAGGAGCAGAAGCGGCAGGCTGATTTTATAGGCTTGGATGCTGCGCAAGCGCGTTCCCACCTTTCCCGGTTCCGGTGCGGATCTTATCCGCTTCATCCGGCGCGTAATCGTGATTACGCATCAGCCGGCGGCTTAAAATATCCGATACCGCCATAAAGGTGACGAGATCGAACGCGACCGTGAACAGAAATTCGTGCTTCGCGAGATCCGCGTCCCCCGCCCCGATGATCGAGACGAGAATCCCCGCCAAGCCGATAAAAATCATCGTGACGATCAGAATCAGGCGCTGGGCGAGACGGGGATCGCGGGCGCGGAAAGCGGCGAGAAACGAAGGCATGTACAGACCCACGAGCACGACAATCCAGATCACGATGAATCCGTATGTCTTCGGCGACAATCCTTTCTTCATCACACTGTAGCCGGAGAAGAAACCCGCATGCGTCCCGAACGGTTTTCCGGCGGAGGCTTCATAGTTCCCCATCGCGTTAGGCCGGATCGTAAAAGCGTCCTTGGCCGCGACATTCAGCATGGAACTCAGCTTGTCCGGGTGAGTGACATAGTAAGTCAGGATGGAAACGAATCCGTAGCGGCTGTAAAAATCTTTTTCCAGCATGGGTGAATTCACGTCTACGGTAGCGTAAGGTTCGTAAAAAATGCTGCCTTTCAGGATCGCGTACTGCTTATCGATCTCGAACGATTTCAGCGTATCCTCGGGATTCGCGGACTGCATCAGAACCCCGCGCGTCATGGCGTGATACTGGTTGATGTTCACGAATTCCTTGGAAATCATGGCGTAAGTCGCCACCCCCGATACGAACAGCAGCACCAGCGATCCCGCCGTTAGCAGCCGGAAGAGCTTCTCTTTGCGGACCCACAGGAGAACCACGGCCATGCAGGCGACGATAATGCCGACCGGGGCGTTCTGCTGCTTGGACGTCGTCAGGATAAGCGTGCTTATTACGAACAGTGCCAGCACCGCGTAATCGTTGTATCTTTTGCGGTACAAAAGCAGCCAGGACGCGAAGACGAACAACATCATCACGTACACGATGCTTTCGCCAAAGAAGGAACTGAAGTAGGCGGTGTACCCCGTGTCTCCGAACATAAAAATGGCCAGGAGCGCGATGAGATAGCCTTGTTTCCTGGCTATTTTCCAGGTCAGAGCTTCCACCAGCAAATACACGGCAGCCGTCAGCAGCAGCGTAAAGAGCAGCGCCTGAAAGCGGATGTCGAATACAACCGAGCTGAACAGAAGCTGGTTTAGCAGGAGCGCCGCTTTAATGAAGAGCGATTGGGATGACACTATAGTCGTGCCGTTTTCGTTAAAGTACTGGTAAATGCCGTACTGCTTGACGAAATAGCCGAAGCGCTGGCTGTCGTAATCCGGCAGATTGAAGTAAAGGCCCTCACTGTAGATGCTGCGGAAAAAGTCCCCGTTATCGGCTACTCCGATATAAGGAGGAACAAACAAGGCGAAGCCGGTGATCAGCAGAACACCCAAAGCGGCCAGCAGAGCCGGGGAAACATAACGTCCCGCCAGCATAAAACCTAGACGGAGCCGCTCTTTGATGGATTTTTCCGTCGTCATCCGGATCACCTTCCTTTGTGTAAGTTAGTAGGTATAAGCCAGCAGAGCCATGAGATTATCGAAGGAATACGCCTGGCCGGATGCGGCATCGCCGAAGCCTCCGTTAAGCGGGCTGCCTTCGTCTTTCACCTGATAGGCGTTCATTCTCTGAATGCTGTCCTGATAGAGCGATGCATCGCCGATCTCCGAGCCGATCATCGCCGCAATCGCGTAGATTGCCGTAGATTGCACCTGAGTGGCGGGCGTGCCTTCTTTCGTATAGCGGCCGTACAGGGTCCCCGCTTTTACATGTTCCTTGATGTAACGGATACTCGCCGGGTTCGGTTCACCCGCTTCCGCCAAATGCAGCACCGTGAGCAGGGATTCCACCATATTGATCCCCTCTGAGGTGTAGGCGTTCTTCTCGTAATCGAACCGTGTCTCGTAAAAAGGGAACGCGTCCGACAAATAACCTTTTGCGATAAGGCTTTTCATATTATCCAAAAGCGCTTGCTTGGAAGCATCGGGCACAGGCAGCATGCCGAGCGTCCGCAGGTCGATATAGCAAAGCGTCACGAACTTGTTCGTGATCCCGTACGTTTCATCGTAAAAGTCGTAAAGCCTGCCGTCCTTCACGTTCGTTTCGTAGAACCGCTTGCCGTATTTTTCCGCTTCCTTGGCGTAAGCCGGTTCGTCGAAGGCTTTGGCCGCCTCGGCCAGAGCCCGAATCACCCGCAGATCGTCCACCGCCGCGTTGAGCGGGTATTTCTTCTGCTGTTTGGGGCTGTACCGGTAGCTGAAGCCCTGCTTCAGGTCAAACGTCTGTCTGGCAAGCGCCCAGTGCTGAGCGAATTCTTCTTTTCGCTTGGATCGTGCGTCTTCCCTCATTTGAAGCGAGGCGGATTCGCTGAGCACTTCGCGGCCCGTAGCCGCCTCCTTGGCTTCATCCGTTTCTTTGAGGTTCGTAAACACGCCGAATGGACCCGTCATGCGGGTCTTTATAAAAGCATACAACGCCTGCCGTTCATTCTGCACGTTGATGATTTTTCCATTCTGCCCGGCCGGTTCCCCGGAAGGTGCCGGCATCGGAGAAGCGTCTTCTGTTTTCCGGTTGACGATCAGGAACAGAATCAGACACAGAACGACACCGAGCATGATCACGGTTCCTTTCTTCAAGCCGTCACTTCCTTTATTCCGAATCTCATTAAATCACCGTTATCTATGTTTAAGCTTAAAGCCGCTTTCCCTGCCAAAATATTCTACTTTCTTATACTGCCACAAAGTCACAAATCAAAGCAATGCCCGTTCCATTAAATTTGACATAAGGCGACATTAAGAAAAGCCGCAAACGCGGACTCCCGCAAAAAAAAAGAAGACCCCTCTCCTGACGAGGACGGGTCTTCCGTTATTTCCTTACATCTTGGCGATTCCAGATTCCGGCTTGGCTTAGAACGGATTCATGACGTGGAAAAAGACGTTTGGCGACGCCATCCGGTAGTAGAAGCTGCACCAGCCGACGCCTTTGTTCGTGAACCGGTTCGACGTGCTGTACAGCAGGCGCTCCTGCTCCAGCTCCTCGATCCGGCCGATCCGGCCTTCCGCGTAGTCCAGCAACCGCACGGACGCCGTATCCAGACGGCTCAGCACCCCGCCGTACCGGATGTCGATGATTTCCCATCCGAACGGCTTGAACATGCTCAGCCACTGGCTCCTGTGGGCCGCCCGCAAGGCGCGTACCGCTTCCGCAATCTCCGGAAGCACGTCTTCCGCGATACGCTTCAGCGTGCTTTTATCGCCCGCATCATAAGCGCGCTTCAGCTCGATGCCGATCTCGCTCTTGCGCTTCAGCACGCCGGCCAGCTTCTCCGGCACGTCGAAGATGTAGTCGAGCGCCGCGGCCGGGTCGCGCCTGCTGCGGATGTCCTGCTCCACCTTCGCGTAGTGGGCGGCCATCTCCAGCCCTTCGATCTGCTTGTCGAACAAGCCGAGCAGCACGTCCTGGTACAGCAGGAACTTCGACGGATTGCTCTGTTTGCGGTTGTCCGGCTCCGAACCCGGCGTTTCGTCCAGGTACTTCATCTGGAGATAGGCGTCCGCCTCAAGGCCGGTGCAGAATTTCACACGCTCGGCGAGCACGGCCCAGTCCGGGGAGCCCTCCGTATACGCGTGCTCCGCGTAAAACTGCAGACCGAGCAGCGCGATGTACGGGTTGCTCTCCATCCCGTCGTCGCCCCACATGGTCGCATAGGCTTCGCGAATGCCGTGCTTCTTGTTCACCCGCAGCGCGGCGTCGGTCGCCTTCAGCGACAAGCCGTAGTTCACGCCGAACGTATTGAACACCCAAACGCCGCCTGCGTATACGAGATTACAGCCGAGCGGAGCGTGCTGGGCAATCTGGCTTTCGTAGTCTGCTTCTTCGGTATGCACGTAATCCCAATATACCAGGTCGACGTCTTTGGGAATACGGGCGGCCATCTCGGCCGGAATTTGCGTGTCTTTGTTGTAATGCTCGCTGCCCGTGCCGGAAGCCAGCTTGAGGAACATATCGCTCCACATCATCGCTTTCAGCCCGCGGCGGCGCGTTATTTCCAGCACCTTATCCAGGTGCGTGACCATAATGTCAAAACGGCTCGTAAACCCGTTCTTGTCCAAATATTTGCCGCGGCCCAGCTCTTCCGCCTCGTCCATGCCGATGTGGATTTTACGGCTGCGGAACGGCGCGCTGGCCGCTTCGATCATCTTCTCGACGAGCTCGTCCGTTTTGTCGTAGCCGACAAGCAGGGCGCCCTTCGTGTCTTTGTATTCCTTGACGGGCTCCCACTTCAGGAACTCTTCCAGATGGGCAAGCGTCTGGATGCTAGGGAACGCTTCGATACCGAATTGATCCGCGTAATCGTCGATCTCTTTCAGCTCCGCTTGCGTGTAGCGCCCGCGCATATATCCGAAATAAGGCTGTCCTTCGATCTCATACGTGTCCTCAAGATACAGCATGACCGTATTCATGCCCATCAGCGCCATTTTGCGAATCATGAATTTAAAGCTTTCGAGCGTCAGTACTCCGTTGCGGGACAAGTCGAACATAGGCCCGACAACGTCCAGATGCTGCTTCTCCCGAATGCTGAACGACTCTCCGGTGCGTCCGTGCTGTACAAGAAGACCGAGCGCGCGGTAAAACTGATGCTTTTGTCCGTAACGGATGTAAGCCGATCCCGGCTCCAGGCCCACTTCCAAATCGCCGGAAGACGGCCCGACGGCAACTTTCAACCCGTCTTCCGCTTCCGTGACGGAAAGCTCCTGCAGCAATACCTGAAGACCCGGTTGCAGACCTGTCAAATCTCCTTCGAAACGCAATTTCATTAGCGGTTTCCTCCCCAATTGTTTTCCTGTTCCCGGCATGGCCGGTCTCTCTTTTTGTATGGGCATAAAGACCGAATCTTACGATGACTGAAAGCTCTTTACACCGTTTCATCGAGTCAGCAGCTTCATGAACTCCGGAAAAAGCGTGGAACCGTTTTTTTACCCAGATACTACGTTCTACAAGCCGCCGCATTGTCCTTCTCCAGCCGTATTCAAATAATTGATTAGGTTAAAAGAAAATGTTTTCAAGGCGGCACAAAAACATCCCGGCTCGGGAGTGCCGGAATATTTCGGCCTGCAGCTTGCTAGTATCGGCATCTAGTATTTATCGGTTACCACACCAAGAGAAGACGCTTTAATATAGGACCGGTTCCGAAGAAGCTTTAAAGTTTCCGGCTCTCCCGTCACCACAACCCCCAAAATATGGATATCGTCCTTGCTCAGTATTTTGTCCGGACCGGCCATTATATCGTAATCGGACTGCATTCTGGCTTTCTTTAAGGCCGGAATAAAAAATTGTTCAGGGTCGGGGAGCTGCTCCCCGTAATGATTAACCGCATGGAAGCCGATCGCGTTATCTTCGTAAATAGGAGACGGGAAGTTCTCAGTAACAACGTCCTCTCCATTTTTCCCCTTCTCTGTGTACCGCTGATAACTATTCGCTTTTCTAGCCTCTTCCTTCTGGGAATTTGCCCAATACCAGACAGGATTAGGCCCTGCAGACATCATCGTTCGGACTTCGTCCAAGGAATAAGATTTATCAAACGAGAGCGCCATCTCCACATATTTGTCCTTCCCTATCTGATCCAGAAGCTTGAGGTCATCCTTATAATGATTGTTGTAATCCACAAAAGGATCGTAAAATTCCATTTGTTTTACTCCCGCATGATTATACCTGGGCAGATAATCTTCTTGCTCTTGAGTCATTGCAGTGTACTCTAACGAGTTGCCTCCTCCCGAAGAAAATTTTTGTCCCGCTATTTCTCCCGACGTATCGTCGGGCGTCTGCATACCGTACATATAACGCCAAGTTCCGGTATACACCCTTTTGCCGTTTACGTATTTGAAGGTATAGAATTCCATTTCCCCGTTAAATATTCCATTCTGCCATCTGAATGAATCCATAAACTGATTTGCCCCTTTGACCAGATACCGTGCTTTTAATTGGTCAAGCAGCTTTCGGCCGTTCCTGTCGACCTGCTCTTTAGCATACGGGACGACAAAAAATACCGTAGAAACCAATAGGACAAGAGCTGTACAAAAACTGACGAGAACGGTTCTCAGCAAGGTCCGTTTTTTTGCTTTCCTTAAAGTCTGTTTAAACCCTTCACTTAATCGTTTTTCAACCGAAGTCTCGTTTTCATCTTTCTCCGTCGTATTCATGGTTCAGCTCCCATCTTGCTTTAAATTGATTTCTGGCTCTATACATGTAGGTTCTTACCTGGTGCTCGGATAAAAACAAAAGCTCGGAAATCTCCCGGTACGTCAGTTCCATTCCATATTTCATAACGAGGAGAGTTCGGTGCGTCTCTTTGAGGGAATCTAATATGCTTATAATTTCCTGCCGGTGTTCATTCCGCAGAATATGCTGCTCCACCTTCTCCTCTCCTGCCAAACATTCGGTAAACTGCTGTGCAGCAAAGGTCATATGCCGCTTATTTTTGGTATGCAACGTATAGTAACTGTTAACGGACACGCGGTATAACCAAGCCGTCATCTGCTCTTCCGGAATAGAATCGATATAGGTGAAAGCTTTGAGCACCGTATCTTGCAAAATGTCTTCCGCATCCTCCTTTCCTGCGCCCATTTTCATTAAAATCTTTAAAATCACTCTTCCTTTGACGTAAAACATCCGTACCAGTTCATCTTCCATAGTTCACCTGCCCTACCAGAAAAACCAATTGAATTTGCACTTATTAAACTATCGAAATGAAGAAAAGTATACAAATCGCAAAAATATTTAGCGGACCATCTGCCATCTTTCTGACACAATAGATCTTTAAACTGAGGGTTTAGAGAGCAGGAAGCGCCGTATAGTTATTACCAGGGCATCCGCCTTCTCCCGCTGATATACTAACGGTGATAGAAAGGAAGCGGACCGACTATGAAAAAAGTGCTGATTATCGAAGATGAAGCGCCGATTGCCCGCATTTTGCAGGCTTATCTGGAGCGTGAACCCTATAGCGTAAAATGGAATCCCGGAGACGGCGGCATGCGGGACTTGTTCCTGACCTGGAAGCCTGACCTGGTTCTCCTGGATTTGATGCTGCCCGACCTCGACGGACTGGACGTCCTGAAACAGATCCGGCAGCACGGAAGCTGTCCGGTCATTATCCTGACGGCCCGCGGTTCCGTACCGGACCGGCTTCAAGGGCTCCAGCAGGGAGCGGACGATTACATCCCCAAGCCGTTCGATCCCGACGAGGTGATCGCCCGGGTGCAGGCGGTGCTCCGACGCTCCGCCTATATGGCGGACAGCCGGACTGTCCGGCTGGGCAGCTTGGTCGTCGATTTTACGGCGTGCACGGTTCATTTGCATGACAAGCTGCTGCCGCTGTATCCGCGCGACTGGAGCCTGCTCGCCTTTCTGATCAAGCATCCCAACCAATGCTTCAGCCGCGAGCAGCTGCTCGACCGGGTGTGGGGCATGGACTACGAAGGAGGCGACCGCGCCGTGGACACGACGATCAAACGGCTTCGTCAGTGCCTACAGGACTGGCCTCCTTCCGAAGGGGAAATTCTTACCATACGGGGATTGGGGTACTCGCTGCATGTTCACTAAACCGCAAACACAACCGCAAACGATGCCCATGCTGCGTTTCTGGACCTGGCGCTATGCGCTGATTCTGTTTATCACCCTGCTCATCGTCAGTCTTATTGCGGGCGTCTGGATCACAAGCAATGCGAACCGGCAAAGTTACGAGGTGCTCCAGGCCAGAGCGGAGCAGCTCGCCGATTCCTACGCCCGGGTGATGACGCTTTATCAATTAAGCTCCCCTGCTCAGACTCAGGGAAGCATTCGCACCGAAGTGCGCGCGAACCCGGCCGTCAAAGTCTCCCCCTCCACCACTTCCGTTAATGTCATCAGCCCGATTGAAGTGGCACGGCCTCTGGGCGATGAAATGATGCAGATCGTTAACAGGCAGGGTAACCTCGATACGTACAGCAGCAGCGGTGCCCAGTACGACAACGCGGAACGCCCCGGCGGATACGCTGCGGTGCTGAAAGGGCAGACCGACCGCGAAAGCTTCTCCCTGAACGACCGGACTTGGCTGCGGGTAGGCGTGCCGCTAATGGATCGCGGCAGTGTAATAGGCGCTCTGTATCTGAGCACGCCCACACCCGACAATGCGGAACAGACCCGGCAGACTTACGTGATCGCCGTTCTGATTACGCTGGGTCTTGCGCTGGGCGGCTGGACCGCCATTTACCTGCTGCTCCGCAAGCTCACGAGGCCGCTCCGGCAGCTAGCCAATGCCGCTCTGCAGGTAGCCGACGGGCACTATGCTCCTGTCCTGCCGGTCGCCCCCATGAAAGAAAGAGAGCTTATGCAGCTATTTACTTCCTTTAACGAAATGACCTCCCGGCTCCGGCAGCTGGAACAGATGAGGACCGATCTCCTCGCCGGAGTGTCGCATGAGCTGCGCACTCCGCTCACTTCCATCCGCGGGATGGTCCAGGCCGTCCACGGCAAGGTGGTCACCGGAGGCGAAGCGAACGAATTTCTGGAGATCTCTCTCGAAGAAACTAAGCGGATGCAGAAAATGATCGACGATATGCTGGAGTTCTCGTCTCTGGAAGCGGGAGCTGTCCACTCCGAGAGGACAACGGTGGATCTCTCCCGGCTCGTGACCCATCTTACGCAGCAGCTAAGCTCCCTGCCCGTCTGCGCCAATGTTCGCGTCGAGACGGTCCTCCCTGCGCAGACAATCCGGCTGCTTGCGGATCAGGGGCAGCTTAAACAAATGCTCATGAATTTGATTATGAACAGTACGGCGGCGGGCTCAACCTCGATCACCGTGCACGCCTATCCCCTCGGTTCCATGATTCACGTGGATGTAAAAGACAACGGCAGCGGAATCAGGGAATCCGAAGTGCCGCATATTTTCGAGAGATATTACCGGGGCGACAGCCGGAGGAAGAAGAAGCAGGGGCTCGGTCTGGGCCTCCCCCTCAGCAGGCTGCTCGCCCAGGCCAACGGCGGGGAGCTGGCCCTTCAGGAGACATCGCCCAAAGGAACGGTTTTCAAGCTAACCCTGCCTGCCGTCTGATCCACCTTCTCATACCCGTCCCGACCAAGCCGTTCCGCTTCCCGAAGCCGGAACGGCTTTTTTCCTTGGAAGCTTTGGAAGCTTAGTAAGTTTTGGAAGTTGGGAACTCTTGAAGCCCTGAGGCTCCGGCCCATTTCCGGACGTTCTCTTCGTTGCCGCAATCTTTCTCCGCTGCCATATTCCCAACACAATGGGCCTGTATAGTCTTACCTGTAGCCGGCCCCGACAGTCGACATTCACAGATAGAGAGCCGGTCAATCCGATCGCGATGCGATCCAAACTCGGGAGGAATCACTATGAAAAAGAAGTTGGCAATGGGAACGATGGCTTTGGCGGTTTTTGCAATGGCGGGCTCTGCTTATGCGGCGCAGCCTGAGGCTTCTACCCCTGCATTCACGAAAGCGACCACTTCGATCTCCACAGTAAAGGGCGGCACAGCTGTCTTCAAGGAGGTTAAATTACCTCAGGGCGTCAGCTTCGAGGAATTTGCCAAAAAGCAAGGCCTGACCGCCGAACAGCTCATCGAAAAATTGAAAAAGGACGGCACGCTTGACCATTTGGCCGAAGCAAAGGGACAAACCGTTGAAGAGGCCGCCGAGTTTTTAAAGAAAAACGGACTATTCGCCGCAAGCCGTGACGCTCTGGCCATCAGCACTTTTTCCCCTGCGGAGCAGGGAGACGGAAAAACGGACGGCACTGCAAGGAACACCATCAAAGCCGTGCTTTTAGAAAAAAACGTGATGAACGGCAACGGCCAAACAGCCGAGACCGTAGAGGATATCACGCTCCCTCCAAGCTTGAGCTTCGAGGAATTCGCCAAGGCGCAAGGCTTGACCGTCGACGAACTGATCGCCCAATTGAAAGAGGACGGAACTCTGGATGTCATCGCCAAGGCAAACGGACAATCTGTCGAAGAAGCCATCGAATTTGTGAAAAAGAACGGATTGTTTGCGGCCGCCGAGAAGGCTTCCCTCTTCAGCACGATCATCTCGTCAGTGGACGGCGGTACAGTGGTTAGAGGGGCTGTCCAAGAAATTAAGCTCGATTCCAAGTAACCGGTGCAGTCCTCGGGACCGTAAGGGCACGCCGCAATCGTTTCAACATTCTTGTGTGCTCAAATGACTAGAAGAAACGGCAGACCCCTAAAATAAAAAGCTGCCCCGATAGGTCCGATGACCACGGGGCAGCTCTTCTTTTATTCAAAAGAGAGACCTGAACGGTATACATAGAAGTCTGGTTTCTATGGCTATGGAGCCGTGATTTTCAAAACAGGCCGGCTGGCGGCGGCCGCATTTTCCTTGCTCGCATAGCTGACGTACGTGTCGGAGCCGTTGGTGAGAGAACGGATTTCAACGGCAATCCTCTTGTCCCCGGAGGCCAGGGCACGCCGCACCGCCTCCGAAACGTCGATCATGACGGGGCTCCCGGCGGCAGGCACTTTCCATTCGGCCAGAGGCAGACCCGGCACAGGTTTGGTGCTCCATGTCAGCGTATTCTCGTCCCACTGCGCGGAAACGAGTCTCGCCTGATGGGTGACGGCCTTAGCCGGTGCATCAATAGGTGTCAGGACAATCGCTGCGCGACCGGCCGTTCCCGTATAAGACGAAAGGTCAAACTGCACGAGCGCGCTGCGGTTGTAGCTCACCGCTTCGTTCTTCACTTCCATGAAGCCGGCGGTTCCGTAGTTCGTGCCGGCATAGCTTCCGTCCCGTACGGTCGCGTCTCCTTTGGACGAAAGCAGGGTGGCGGCGGCGTTCGAAAACTTCGCGTGAAACGTTCTGCCGTAAGTACCGCTCACGTCCACCGAAAGCTTCAGCGTCGGGCTGTACTGGGTAACCTGAATCCCCGGATCCAGGAAGACCGCGCCGCTGTAGCTCCGGTTGATTTCGACCTGGATCTTGCCGCTGTTCTGCTGGGTCGGGTCTGACACGGAGACGTCCAGTCCGTCGGCGCTTTCTTTGACCAGAACAGAGGCCTTTTTATCCACGGTCAGGAAATCGGCTCCGTCCGCCTTGACCGTCTTCATGCCGTCCTGCCAGAAATTCGCGGCGACCAGGTTTAAGGTCTTCTCTTTAACCGCCTGCGCCGCCGTCGTGTTTTCCAGAATAGCAATGTCCGGATTGGCGGCATAGCTCTGTACCTGCGCCCGGCCGCGATTCGGCAGTGTGACATAGCCGTAGGAAGCATTAGACGGATTAACGCCGTGGTCCAGCCAAAGTGCCAGGTAATCGGCGCTTTTTATTTCCTTGTAGCCGCTCAAGACCAGCTTGGGGCGGTAGCTCGAATTCGGATTCTCGCGGCTTGCGTAGGCAACCGTTCCGTCCGGATCCGCAGGCGACGAGGCATAGATGCGCAGGGAGAACACCTTCTGGTTGTTCGCCAGGGCGTTCTGCAGCGGCTGGGACACGTCGATCGTGACGGGAGTTCCCGCCTGCATGCCCGACCACTGCCGGACCGGACTAAGCGGATTCGAAGACGGTTTGTTCGTCCAGAGCAGGCCGGTTTCCGTCCAGGAGTTGTCGGGAACCCATTCCGCCGTATGCTGGACCGCTTTAGCCGTAGGTCCGATCACAGTAGGGACAAGCGTAACTTTCGCGCTGTCGAACTGGACCTGCCCGGGCACGAAATTCGTTAAATCGAATTTCAGATACGTTTCTCTGGCGTAGCCGTTGGCGTCGTTTTTGACAACTAGCGTCGGCTCTGCGCCATGATTCCCTTCATTGGAACGGACGTAGGAATCTTCCGTCCCCATCACGTTGTACACGTCTGGGGTCGCTTCGTTAATCTCGTTCCAGGAGCCGGTTCTAGTTTCACGGGAAGCCTTCAAGGCGGCTGATCCCGGGAAGTAGTATCCTACGCTGGACGATTCCCCGTCCGTGTTGCCCTTCAGATACGCCCAGTTCGTTCCGGGCAGGGCCGCCGACCAGCCGGAAGCCGCAGGCTGGGCCGTTCCGTTCACGGTAAACTCGTTGCCGCCGGTGATCCGGCGGTTCTCCACGATCGTCTCCACCTTACGGGGAGAGCCGTCCCAGCCGCTGCCGGTCTGGCCGGAATTCGTGATGCCCGCTCCGAGCGATACGATCTCGTCATCGAACATGAACCACGATTTCTTCGCCGTCAGATTGGACGGAGTCAGAATGGCTCCTCCGCTTCCGATATCGCCCGGCGATTTCAGGTCCATTCCGGCGGCGCCGTAAGTTCCCAGCAGCTCCGCTCCGCCCGCCCACCGGTTCGGGCTCAGGTAGCTCGTCCAGTTGCTGCTGTTCGTGCGCTTCTGCGTATCGACGGTGGTCCCCGGGAGCCGGTACCGGTTTACCGTCGGCCAGAAGTTGTCGTACTGGCCGCTGTCGGCGTTGTACAGGTAAGTCATCCCGTCCCCGGTATACCAGCCCTGTACGTTGTTTTTATTGCCGGATTCGTATTTATCGACCCGGTTGGACGACAGGCTGAGCCCGAAGCCGAAGCCCGGGCGCAGGTGCACGGCTCGGTCCTGGTTCGCGTAGATCGAGGTTCCCGTCTTCTCTCCTCTGGACGGAACCGCCGAATTCACAATCTGCTTGAGCTGCAAATACTGGTACATCGAGGAAGAGTCCAGAATCTGATTGGAGGTATCCTTGCTTAACCAGTATTTCAACATGCCCTGAATGGCCTGTTTCGGGTTATCCGGGTACTTCTCCCCCATCTGTTCATTCGTGGACGGAGCCGTGAGCAGAAGGTAACCTATGGAGGCGATGAGGCCTTTGCCGGTCAAGACCGGTCCGGTGTCCGCATTTCCCAGTGCAGGCCCGAAGGCAATGTTCCTTCCCCGCACCATATCCATCACATTGCCGTCATAAATAAACGGCTCCACGGAATCGAACACCCACTTGTAAGCGTTCCATTTGCCGGCATCAGTCACGTCCCACTGGGTACCTTCCAGCGCGTAAAGCAGGATTCCGATATCGTTGAGCAGGGCGGTTCCGTAACCGCCGATGTAAGGCATAGCCGCATGCTGGATAAAGGAACCGTCCTGGTAAAAGCCGTCGCGGGCCGGCGTGTTCGGAGCTGAAGCCGGATTCACGTACGCAAAGACGCTGCCGAGCGCGTCCCTCGCGTTCGTTATTTTCGCGGCATCCTTCACCAGAATCCCCCGGTATGCGACCGAAATGGCCTGGTCGAGCAGATTGGCTCCGGTCATAACCGGACTTCCGCTCACCGTTCTTGCCGCCGAGTCAGGAATAAACCGGTTCACCGCACTCATATAATTCGTTAGCTGGGCAGCGGTTAAATCGTCCCGCATCAGGATGCCGATCTTGGTCAGCGCCTGGGGCACGCCGATCTGCCAGTGGTACCAGTTGCCGTAAGGAGCCACGGTCGTGTTGTACTTCTGCGCATAAAGCCAGTCGAGAGCGCTCAGCACGTCATTTTTCAGAGCCGGATTTCCGTAAAAGGAAGAACCCGGGGTGTAGTAAACCGTAATCATGGAAAGCAGGCGGTTGTACGAATTGGTGATGTCGCCCGATTTTGTATAACTGTCCGTGCTGGTAAAAGGGAGGTCGACCCACAAATAAGTCCGGTCCGCACCGCGGTTCAGGATATCCCAAACTCCTTTACCGCTGGAACAGGGAGCCGAAGCCGCCGCACACGAAGAAACGGCGCTGTCCATTTTGGCGAGCTTGCTGCGGAGCACGGGGTCCGAAACGGGAAGGGAGTATTGATCGTCCCCCAGAATCAAATGCAGCAGCTTCAAGCGCATGCCGTCATAAGGGTCCTCCGCCCGGGCCTGGCGCGCCCCTGCGCCGAGCAGCGTGAATACAAGGGAAAAACAGAGGATCACGGCAAGATAAGATGTTTTTGTCCAACGGTACATGGGCATACCTCCACCATTTTATCAAAACTTAATGAAAGCGTTATCTTTTCCATCATACGGGATTATACATCCTTACACGTGCAAGATTTTTACTTTTATCGGTCTAATTTTTACTTCCATAATTTACATTTTTGACTTGAATAGCATTTTTCTAGTAATCTGATAGAGTACCCTCTTGCACCCATCACGTCATTATAAGCATTCTTTGCCCTCCGAGATTGTAACTTATGACACCTGGGTATTATATCTTGTGGGAAAAACTTACTTGGCTCCGCCCAAAAAGAGAATCGTTTAAACAGGGGAGATTGGTATATGCCGGCTATCGACAAGCAAAAAATCGTAGAAAGTGTACCCCAAAAGGGGTTTTTCGGACATCCCAAGGGACTGTTCACCTTATTTTTTACCGAGTTTTGGGAGCGGTTTTCCTATTACGGAATGAAAGCCATCCTTGTTTTCTACATGTATTACGAAGTGACCCGCGGCGGTCTCGGCTTCCCGGAAGGAACCGCACTGGCCATTGTGTCCATTTACGGTTCCCTCGTGTATATGTCGGGGATTATAGGAGGCTGGCTCGCCGACCGGCTGCTCGGGACTTCACGGGCCGTGTTCTACGGCGGGATTCTGATCATGTTCGGGCATCTCGTGCTGGCCGTGCCGGGGAACGTCGCTCTCTTCTTCGTCTCGATGGTGCTGATCGTGCTCGGCACCGGGCTGCTCAAGCCTAACGTATCCAGTGTCGTAGGTGAAATCTACAGCGAACAGGATACCCGCCGCGATTCCGGCTTCAGTATTTTCTATATGGGAATTAATCTCGGCGGCTTCCTCTCTCCGCTTATCGTGGGAACGGTGGGAATGAAGAACTTCCACCTCGGATTCGGCCTGGCGGCTATCGGGATGTTCCTCGGGCTGGTCTTGTTCGTTCTGACCAAGAAAAAGAACCTCGGGCTTGCCGGAACCATTGTGGCCAACCCGATGTCGCCGGCCGAGAAGAAGAAAGTCTTCACGATTATGGGAATCGGAATCGTCGTCGTGGCCATCCTGGTTGCCATCGCCATCCCGGCGGGCCTGCTGACCTTCTCCACGTTTATCAAGCTGATCGGGGTGCTCGGTCTTCTGATTCCGACGATTTACTTCATCGTTATGTACAGAAGCCCCAAAACTACTGCCGTAGAACGCTCGCGGCTCGTGGCTTATATCCCGCTGTTTATCGCGTCGATCATGTTCTGGGCCATTCAGGAGCAGGGCTCCACGATTCTGGCCAACTACGCGGATAAACGGACCCAGCTGGACTTCATGGGCCTGAACATTTCGCCGGCCTGGTTCCAGTCGCTCAACCCGCTGTTCATTATCGTATTCGCGCCTGTCTTCGCGTGGCTGTGGATGCGGCTCGGCGACCGCCAGCCGACGATTCCGAAGAAGTTCTCGCTCGGCCTGCTGTTCGCCGGCTTGTCCTTCCTCGTCATCCTGCTGCCGGCCTATTTCGGCGGTGACGCTCTGGTGAATCCGCTGTGGCTGGTGCTCAGCTACTTCATCGTCGTAGTCGGCGAACTGTGCTTGTCGCCGGTCGGCCTGTCCGCTACGACGAAGCTTGCGCCTGCGGCCTTTACGGCTCAGACGATGAGCCTGTGGTTCCTGTCCAACGCGGCGGCCCAGGCGATCAACGCGCAGATCGTCAAGTTCTATACGCCCGAGACGGAGATGCTTTATTTCGGCGTCATCGGCGGAGCCGCCATTGTGCTCAGCCTGCTGCTCTACGTGCTGTCTCCGAAAATTCAAGGCTACATGAAGGGTGTAAAATAAGATTTTGCGGCAAACCTCCGGTCCAAACCGGAGGTTTTTTATTTTTTCGGAGATGATAAGCGCCATTCCGGAACCCTCTCCAAACTCACTTTATCCCGCCGCATTAACCGCAATCGTTTAACCAACTTTTCCTGCAATCTTCCATTTACCAGTACCGAAGAACTATTTACATTTAATTCCTATTATATTACGCTATTTCCAGAAATACTAAAATACAACGATTTCCTGAAAGCGGGTTTTACGCAGTGACCGATGATTGTGCGGTTAAAGTCTACAAAGCTCTCGGTGAAATCACGCGTCTGCAGATCGTCAAGACGCTGGTTAAGCGGCGCGAGCTCGCGTGTCAGGAGATGGCCGCGCAGTTAAGGATCACGGCCGCCTCCACATTGACGCATCACTTGAAACCGCTGCTCGAATGCGGCGTGATTGCCGTCCGTAAGGAGGGAACGTTCCGTTACTACCACGTACAGAGGCACGTTCTTGAACGATACGCGCCTTATCTGCTCCACGAGTAAACCGTTTTACTTTCTATTTCGGTATTTGCAAAAATATAAAATTATCAAAAAACGGAGGAGAGTTACGATGGCTGAAGACAAAGAAATCTTTGAAGCAACCGGCATAAGCACTTGGGGGAAATTGCAGGACGGTCCGGAGAGCAAGCTGTTCGAACCGGCGAAAATCGGAGCCTGGAGCCTTCAAACCCGCACGGCCATGGCTCCGATGACCCGCTGTTTCGCGGATGACAAGACAGGCGTCGTCGGAGACGACGTGGCGCGGTATTACCGGAAACGGGCGGCGGACGGAGTCGGTCTGATCATTTCCGAAGGCATTGTGGTCAGCCCCCGCGGCAAAGGGAATCCCGGGGTACCCGGCCTCTACACCCGGGAGCAGATCGAAGGGTGGAGGAAAGTAACCGAGGGCGTACATGCGGAGGGCGGCACGATTATCGCCCAGATTTGGCACGTGGGCCGCTTGTCTCATCATGAGCTTGCCGGCGATTTGCCGCCGCAGGCCCCGTCCGCCATTCGGGCGGAAGGAAATGTAGCCCGGCTGCGCAAGCCTTATGACACTCCCGAAGAGATGACCCTCACGGACATTCAAGAGCTGGTAGGCCAATTCGCACAGGCGGCCCGAAACGCGATTGAAGCCGGCTTCGATGGCGTCGAAATCCACGGTGCGCACGGATATCTCATCGACCAGTTCAATTCGGATGCAAGCAACCGCCGGACAGACCGGTACGGCGGCGACCTTGCGCAGCGATTAACGCTGACGAAAGAAGTGCTGAAGGCGGTTATCGACGCGATCGGTTCGGACAGAACGCTGATCCGCTTTTCCGCCCTCAAAGTCGATGACCCGAATTATATGTGGCCGGATCCGGACAGCGCCATCCGTACCTTCACGGAGGCGTTCCGGGAAGCGGGCGCGACCATGATCCATCCTTCCACCATGCAGTTCACCCGGGTACTTGCGGACGGAAAGACGATGCACCAGCTCGTACGCAAATATTGGGACGGCGTTATCGTCGGAGTCGGAACGCTGGACTCCCAAACGGCGGAGCAGGCTTTAGCCGAGGGAACGATTGATCTGGCCGCTTTCGGCCGTCCCCTCCTTTCCAATCCGGACTTTATTCACCGCTTGAAGAACGGGGAACCGCTGGAGGAATACGACGCGAAGCAGCATCTTGGTGTTCTGGTTTAACCAAAGGAGCAACTTTAGGTAAGAGATCGCATTTTATCTATTATTTAATTAAAGATTCTTTAGTTTTCCAAAGAAAAAAAGCTGACGCCGCTAATTCAACAGTGTCAGCTTTTTTCTTTTTTACTCAGCGCCAACGCATTACATCAACACGCTCAGCCCCGCTAAAACGGCACCGGCCGCATGGCCCCGGCACGATGCCGTCTGCGGCCGCTTAAGACTGAGGCGCTCCTGCGACCTGGGCCATAAACGCTTTAAAATCCGGAACGGTCGGATTCGCCAAATAGTGCCCGCCCTCTACCTGGATCGTCTGGCCGGTGATAAACTTCGACTCGTCCGAGGCCAGGAACAGCACGGTGTAGCCGATATCGTCCGCTTCACCGTGGTACGGCAGGGCATTGTACTTGGCGAAAATGTCCAGCACCGGCTGCGGCATGTTGTTCTTCGCGGCAGGCGTCAAAATCAGACCCGGCGCGACTCCGTTGCAGCGGATGTTGTCCTTGCCGTACTGGGTCGCGATATACCGGGTCAGATTCACTACGGCCGCCTTGGAGGCTCCGTACGCCGAACGTACGGCATCCGAGGCGAAAGCCGCCATCGAGGCCGTATTGATGATCGAGCCGCCCCCGGCTTTGATCATATGCGGAATCGCGAACCGGCTGCCCAGCAGGACGCTTTTTGTATTCACGTTCATAAGCCGGTCCCACTCTTCGAGATCCATGTTTACGACATCGACGTCTTTTTTTAAATTGGTCAGGCCCACGTTGTTAAAAAGAACGTTCAGAGCCCCGTACTGTTCGACTGTAAAATCAACGGCATCGCGGATCGACTGTTCGTTGGAAGCATCCAGGAAGACGCCTGCCGCTTCGCCGCCCTCGCTCTTGATCTTCTCGGCCGCTTCTCTCGCGCCTTCGGCGTTAAAATCACCGATGACGACTTTAGCCCCTTCTCGCGCAAGCAGTGCTGCCGCGGATAGACCAATGCCGGATGCCCCGCCTGTCACTAAAGCCACTTTACCTTGTACTCTTCCCATCTTGTTGACCCCCTGTAGTTAGTTATTCTTGCTCCTTGATGTTCTTAAGCAGCTTCTCGTAAATGGATAGGAACTGTTGAATCTCTTCCTCGTTCAGCACTTGGAACAACTCGATTCGGAGTTCCTTGCCTTTCTGCTGAGCTTCCCGGAGGACGGTAATTCCCTGGTCCGTAATCGCCAGGAACACGTTGCGCCGGTCGTTCTCGTTATAGCGCCGCTCCGCGAGTCCCAGCTTTGTGAGCCTGCCCGCAATGTTGGTCATGGCTCCTGGCGTGTATCCCAGCTTGCTTGCCAGCACGCTCTGCTTCTGAGGGCCGTTCTGCTTGAGCTCGGACAGAGTGATAATGGGAGAAATCCCAATGTTCGGCTCAAAAGATTTGGTCCAGCGGATGATCGCTTCGTTCGTGAACAGCTCGACTGTATGAATCAGCTTGAAAATATCGTTTTTATCCAAAGTAGCCTCCTTGATAGAGGGTAGTCATACAAGCAGGGCTGCTTCATCGGGTCAAGTTAGGATGGCTTCGCCGATTATCTCAGCTTCGTCGCCCCACCGTCAACCATGATGGTCTGTCCCGTAATATAAGCCGAATCTTCGCTGGCCACGAATACGGCCACACGGCCAATAGTCGTTTTCAAGCTCGCCGAGTCTTCTCATCGGGATTTCGGACAGCCGCCACGCGGGAAATCGCCCGGATCGCTTCTCTGATTGGCATCGCGAGCCATACCTTTGCCGATTCCGGAAGCTCCGCCTGTTATTATGGCGATTTTGCTTTGTAATTTTTCAGACAAGATAATATTCATCTCCCATGCATATATTTTAACATCTAATAATTTATTAGTAAATAGTATCTCGTTAAATAACCTCGCGAACGAAACAGTCAATGGGGCGGCGCACCTTTTTAACGCAAAAAAGACGCCGGGCATAAATGCCAGACGCCTTACTAGGATGCTTGGATTAACAGGACTGGAGCCTGTCGGACGCTTTTACGGACGCGCTTGATCCGAACCGGACGCAGCCGGGGCCGATTCCCAGCATTCGATCTCTTCCAGACCGGGTACGCGGTCTTTCGTGAAGACCGGATCTTTGCCCGCTTTTTTCTGTTTCACATAGTCGTTTAATACCGCAAAAGCGATTTTGGATAGCCAGGTGATCGCAATCAGATTGACCACGACCATCAGGCCCATAAACAAGTCGGCCAGATCCCAGACGACCTGGACCTTGGCGACGGAGCCGAAAATAACCATGGCCAAAACCGCGATCCGGTAAAGCCGGACCCAAGCTTTATTGGAATGGAGGAATTCGATGTTCGTTTCCCCGTAGTAATAGTTGCCCAGCAGTGTGCTGAACGCGAAAAGAAACACCATGATCGCGAGGAAGCCGGACGCCCACGACCCGATATGGACGCTCAAGGCGGCCTGCGTAAGCTCGATGCCGTTGAGGCTCGGATCGGTGTACGCTCCGGAAAGCAGCACGATAAAAGCCGTGCTCGTACAGATGATCAGCGTATCGGTCAACACGCCGAAAGACTGGATCAGCCCCTGCTTCGCCGGATGGGACGTCGTTGCCGTCGCCGCGGCGTTCGGCGCGCTTCCCATCCCCGCTTCGTTGGAGAACAGGCCGCGCTTCACTCCCTGGAGCAGCGCGGCTCCGAGCGAGCCGCCCGCTATCTGCTCGATACCGAAGGCGTTTTTCACGATCAAAGCGAGGACTTCGGGCATTTTCGTTATATTCATCAGCACCACGAACACGGCGACCCCGATATACAGGACCGCCAGCACAATAACGATGTACTCGGACATTTTTGCAATCCGTTTGACACCGCCGAAAATAATCGCTCCGAGAATCAGCGTCATAATGATGCCGACTGTCAGACGGTCCGTGCCGAAGGAATTTTCGAACGCGATCGTAATCGTATTGGACTGGACCGCATTAAACACCAGACCGAAAGAAATCGTAATCAGGACGGCGAACAACGCTCCCATCCAGCGCTTCTTCAACCCCGTCTGCATATAATAAGCCGGTCCTCCGCGGAAACCGTTCTTATCCTTGATTTTGTAAACCTGCGCCAGCGTGCTTTCGACGAAGCTGGAAGCCGAGCCGATAAGCGCGATGACCCACATCCAGAATACCGCGCCGGGACCCCCCAAAGCGACAGCGATGGCCACCCCGGTAATGTTCCCGGTTCCTACGCGGGCCGCCATACTGATGCAGAACGCTTGGAAAGGCGAAATATTGTCGCCGGAGCCGCTTTTGGACTCGAACAGCACCCGCAGCATTTCCCGGATCATGCGAAACTGCATAAATTTCGATCGGTACGTAAAATAAAGACCGATGCCGATCAACAGGACAATCAACAATTTGGACCACAGAAGGTCGTTCAACAGATTAATCATACCTTGTAAAAAATCAATCATGGAGTACCTCGCTTGTCGGTTATTTTTTGCACAGATATGATAAAAAACTTTTTAAGTATATCAAGTTTTCGCCCGTGGAGGTAGGCTCTTAGGGTCGGTTTCAGATATTGGAAATTAGCGGCTGCATGGACACAAGTGTAGGTACAAAGGCGTTATTTGCTTGAACGTGTATCCGAATCATTGCATACCTGCCGAGGCGAGTAGACGTTCGTCTTCGCTTCCGCCGATTCGGCGGCCAGAAATAGCGTAAACAGCAGCCAGGTCAACACCATTTTTCTCATAAAAACCTCCGGTTTCCGAATGTGATTGGGGTGTCCGTAGTATTCCCTTCTCTGCAAAAAAAAGCAGCCCTGCCAGATCGCAGAGCCGCTTGGATTTTACCGGATTCCGGCGGAATTAATCCGGGTTATAAAGGTTTGCCCCAGAGAACGGTTACGTCCACCGTGACTTCATCTATCGCCATGGCCGAAGCTTCCCGCAGCCGTTCATCCCGGGCTCCCCAGGCTAAAGGCGTCATGCTCAGCAGAGGCTCCAGCAGTTCGGGGCCAAATCGCCAGGAATACCGGAGGCGCCGGCTGTCCAGTATCCTGAAGCGTTCCCGGAACCGTTCAACGGCGGGACCGCTCGCGAAAAACTCCCGGACCGTGCCGGCGTATAACATTTGACGGATTTCACGCAGATAGTTTTCTTCCGGGACGACCTTGATCAGCAGCCCGTCTTCGTCCAGCAGTCTGCGGAACTCCGCATAATTGGAAGGCGACAGGACGTTCAGAATCACGTCGAATCCGGCCGTCTTAAACGGCGCGTTCGCAAGATCTGCGGCGCACCACAGCGCACCCGCATCTCCTTTGGACGCCAGCCGGACCCCCTCCTTCGCCAAATCCATGCCGACCGCCAATAAATCGGCGCCCGTCCGGCCGCTCAGCCGCTTTCTTATGCCGGATAAAAGCGAGCCCTCCCCGCAGCCGGCATCCAATAGCCGGATTTTACGGTGCCGTTTATCCGGTAACACGGCCTCCGTTATCCGTTCGCCGATATAATCGCGTACCGGATCGAAAAGCCCGTTTTCGTTGACGGTTTTCCGGGCCGCAAAAAGATTTTTGCCGTATTTGGTCTTAACGGCTTGCGGCAGCAGATGCAGGTATCCTTCTCTCGCGAGATCGAAATTGTGCCCCACGCCGCAGCGCAGGCTTTTTCCCTCCAGTATCGTCATCTGCCCGCCGCAGACCGGACAACTGAATATCGTTTCATGGGCCGCCAAGAGCTGAGCAGCCTCGTTTCTGTTTCTATGAGTGGACATGCCAAAAACACCCCGTTCATTCGAATAGTTGAATGAAAAAGGCACAGATAAACAAACCCTGAACCGTTCGCAAAAAAACGGGAGAGTTTGGCTTAGCTGTACCTTTCATTAACGATAGCGAATGAATTGGATGATCATGGTCCGCAGTTCTCCTTGCCGGTTATATGGAAGAAGCGTAAGCCCTTCTCACCCATTATAGCAGATTAGCTTTGACAGCAGATGGTTTAGGAACTATACTAATTTTATGGAAAAGAATAGAACTTCTCAGACTAACAACAGAACGGGCGACAATAGCGGCGGCCGCAGCCTCGGCCGTCTGATCCTGCAGCTCCGCCGGCTTGAACGGCGGCCGCAGACTTTCGGAAGCGCAGGCCCGCTCACTCCCAGTGAAATCCACACGATCGAGGCGATCGGAACCGAGGGCGGCATTCTTATGAGCGAACTGGCCGGGAGGCTGGAAATCACAAAAGGAGCGGTGACTCAGCTTATTGTGCGTCTGGAGGCCAAGGACCTGGTGGCGCGTTCACCGCATCCGGAAGATTCCCGGGGAACGCTGATTTCGCTTACCGGTAAAGGGAAGGACGCGCAGGCGGCCCACGAAGAAGTGCATCGCGCCTTCTACAATCAGCTCCAGGAGCAGCTGACCGAGCAGGAAATCGAAGTATTCGATACCTGTATCGAGAAATTGATCACTTTTTTAAAAAAATAAAAATTTAAAGAATCTTCAGGACGGAGCATTATTTTTTTGTCCAATTAGTTTAGTAACTATACCAATTATCGGAGGTGACCGATTGTGCAAACAGCAGGATCACGGACAAAGGAACTGCGTCCTTCGCTCATGGTAACGGCTATTTGCCTAGGCGCTTTTATTTCGCATTTTACGGCCGGGATCGTGAATGTCTCTCTGCCTCAATTCGCCGCTATCTTCGGCACTACGCTCGGTACAGCCCAGTGGATCACAACCGGATATCTGCTCGTTATCGCCTCTTTGCTGCCTGTCATGGGCAAGCTTGGAGACCGCTACGGCTTCCGCCTCATCCATAACCTAGGGTATATCCTGTTCGGCATCAGCTCAGTACTGGTGGCCTTCTCCCCCAACATCGGGTCGCTGCTCGGCTTCAGAATCGTGCAGGCGGTCGGCGCGGCCATGTTTCAGGCGACCAATATGGCCCTGATCACCCTTCACCTGCCCAAGCAAAACAGGGGGCGTGCGCTGGGCACGGTCAATACCGCCGTCGCTCTCGGCGCCATGAGCGGACCTATCGCAGGCGGAGTCGTTGCGGAGTGGCTCAATTGGCACTGGCTGTTCCTGATCCACGTGCCCGTGGCAGCCCTCGCTACCCTGCTGGCCTTCCGCTTCATTCCGCCCGCTCCCGCTATGGACAAGCAGCCATCCGCTCCTTTCGATACCATGGGAGGCTTGATGTTCATGGCGATCATCAGCTCTGTCATTTGGACGATATCCGGCGGCTCCTCACGGGGATGGCTGTCTCCGGTAACGGCGGCCGTGCTGGCTTCGGCGGCGCTCCTGCTGGCCGTCTTCCTGATATGGGAGCGGAGGCAGGCGAATCCGTTTATCCCCGTACGGGCTTTCCGGATTCCCGCGCTGTCCGCCGGCCTGATCATCAGCTGCGTGGCATTCGTGCTCGCCAACAGCTTTCTGGTGACTCTCCCGTTCTACTTGTCCGGCGTATCCGGGATGTCCCCGTCAGCCGCCGGAGCAATCATGACGGCCTATCCGATTCTCCTCGCCGTTACCGGTCCGTTCGCGGGTCATTTATCCGACCGCTTCGGTTCGGGTTTGCTCGTCCTTCTCGGACTGCTTGCCATGTGCGGCGGTGCGGCTGTTTTCTCCCTCGGCCTCGGTGTGCTGCCTATGGCGGGATTGGTTGCCCTTCTGGCACTGGTCGGCCTGGGCATGGGCCTGATTACTTCGCCGAACAACAGCACCATTCTCCATCATGCGCCAAAAGAGCACGTAGGTTCTATAGGCGGCATGATCGCGTTAACCCGCAACCTGGGTATGGTCATCGGAGCGGCTTTGGGGCTCGGAGTCGTCCAAGGGGCGGCTCAGTCCGCTTCTTCGGAACCGGACCGGCTTCTCGGCGCGTTGAGTTCGGTTTTTGAAATCAACGTCTGGCTGTGCGCGGGCGCCATAGTCCTGCTGGGCCTCAGCTTTTATCTGGAAAAGCGCCGCCGCGTCCAGCCTGATCCGGTGCGGAGCGCTCAACCGAAAACGCACCCCTAGAACCGGCTTTTTACCCGTTCTTCCGTCTGCGCTCCTCTGCTGCTTCTGCTTTTCCCCGTCTCCCGTTCACCGCCGCACCCTCCCTGTATTCAGGTTCCCGATCAAAGAGGAACCTTGCCGCCATTTGCCGGTATGCCTCCGCACGCTGGCGGCTGCCGCGCAGCTCCTCTTTCTCCGCCATCCAGGAGGCCAGGTCGGCAACCTCCATCTCCAGCCAATTCTTCTTCTCGACAAACCACTCATCGTACAGACCCGGCATCAACGGGTCCGGCAGCCTGGCGAGCAGGCGGCCGGCCGGTTCATACCGGCGATTTTCGTCGATAGTGCGGATCTCTTCCAGTTCCTTTAAAAAGTCCAGCAAATCGCAGCGCAGGAAACACAGCAGTCTGACATATTCCCGATCGACGGAAACAATGGAAGATCCTCCTTCGAAACTTTGCAGCATATTTTTGAAATGATTCAGATAGACCTTGAGATTCCGCAGAGCCGCTTTGCCGGAAATTTGCGGGAACAGAGCGTCGCACAGCTCCTCCCGCGTTGCAGTCGGATGGAAGATCATGTACACCAGCAGACTCTTCGCATAGCGCCGGTTCCACCCGTCCACCATTTCCCTTCCATTCAAAAAGACCCGGAAAGACCCGAGCAGGTCGATCTTAAGCACCTGTGCAAGCGCCGCCTGCTTCTCTCCTTCGTCCAGGAAAAGCTGAAGCGTATCCCGCAGTTCCCTGACGAGCGGCTCATCCGCTAAAGGCCGGCTGTCTTTTCGATGCAAAAACTGTTCGATCCACAGCGCCGTCGTACCCGGCTGTTCCACAAAGGGCATATTCGCCGCACCGGGCACGATCAGAAAGGACGCGCTGGGCAGAACCCCGACCGCCAGCGAAGCCGCCGTTACATAAATAGGATCGTACTCTCCCGCCAGAACGAGGGTAGGGTGGGCGATGAATTTTAATTCCTTCCAGCCGTCTCCTTCCATAAAAAGCTCCATAAAGCCGACATACACATCCGGATTCATCCGCCGGTAAGCCTCCCTGACTACCTGAAATGCGGAGGTATGAACAGGGAGCGAAGTTTTAAAGGCAGCCAGTTCAGCCGCTAAACCATCTATCCCCTCTTTTATCAGCCGTTTACGCTCCGATATCTTTCTGCGGATAAGATCCGCCGGTATTTTAACAGGAAGTGAAATCAGCACAAGACGATCCACGCATTCAGGATAGGAACGGCAGAACTGGACCGCTGCGCTTGCCCCTATCCCATGTCCTACGAGATGAACTGACGCAATTTCAAGCGCTTTCAAAATTCTTCGCAAATCGGCGGTCACAAAGTCCCAGTCTAAGCTGTTTTCCTCTAACTCCGTGTTGAACCCATGTCCCGGAAGGTCATAAAGCACAATGCGGTAATGAGCGGCGAAATAAGGAACCAGCCCGTTCCATATCGTCCTGTCCAAGCCGAGCCCATGCAGGAAAACGAGGGTCTGGCCGTTCCCTTCTTCCGGCGGATATTTGTTGTCATGAACGGTTACCCCGTCTTCAACATGCATCTGCATCTTATTCCCCCCAAACGCATAACGCAGGTCTTTTTTCCTATTTTAAAGGCTGCGCATCCTTCCAGGCAACAGAATTTTCCGGTTTTTGTCGAATATTTCCGGTTTTTTGTAACCTTGCTGTAACCCTCACTTTGTTACCATGAAGGGAGTTTTTGTGCCTTTATTCATGCTGTTTACGAGTGGAATACCTGTACTTCATGAGAATTATCAGGCGCTAAGCGCTGTAAACCCAAGCATTTCAACGAAAAAGGACGACTGCGATGAGAAAACATACCCGCCTCCGAAAAGGCAGCAAGCGCATTGAATGGGTCCTGCTCTTATCGGTTTCCGTGCAGGTCTTATTGCCTATTCAACCGCTTTTTGCCGCCAAAAGTGAAAAAGAAATCGTGCTGAGAATAGACAGCAGCCTGGCCTCCATAGACCGGGAGCTTGTTCCGATCAGTCCGGAGGACGCCACAGCCGTGCCGTTTCTGGAGCAGGACACGACTTTCGTCCCCCTCCGCTTCGTATCGGAAGCGCTGGGCGCCAAGGTGGAGTGGGAACAGGCGACACAGACGGTGACGATGGCCACCTACGACCGCCAGATCATGTTCGCCGTAGGCAGCAGGCAAATAACCGTCAACGGGAAGGATCATCCGCTTTCCGTTCATTCCATTCTGCGGAACAACGTGACGTTCGTGCCGCTGCGCAGCATCGCCGAATCTCTCGGCAGCCATGTCGACTATGAAGACGGATTCATCCGGATCTCCGGCAGACGGACGCCCGCATCAAGCTCCGGCCCGGTCCCGGATGCTCCTATCGACAAGAATACCGCGTTGAAGGAGGGCATGTCTTACCGGGTTTATCAGCATGCCAACTTCCTGGACGGTTTCGCTACCCGGCAGGAAGCCGTATCCTTTGCGAAGCAGTATGCGAACGCAACCGTCAAAAATCGTAAGGATGCCGTCGTATGGGACAGTTTCCCTCCTTACCGGGTCTACCAGAGCGATAAGTTTCTGGCCTACTATGACAGCTATGCCGATGCGATCAGCCACGCCAAGAAATATGCAAACAGCTTCGTCGCCTATAAAACGGCCGCGAAGCCCGTCTGGACATTCGGCGGTCCTTCCAAGCAGCCCGTTTATATCAACGTCCCGCTTATCCGTCAACTTCCGGAGCTGCCCCGCGGCTGCGAAGTGACGGCGCTCGCTTCGCTGCTCCAGTTCGCCGGGGTGCCGGTTGATAAAATGACGCTGGCGGCTGAAATCCGCAAGGACCCGACTCCCTACAGCGAGAAAAACGGCGTCATTTCCTTCGGAAACCCGCACCGCGGATTCGTCGGTGACATGTACTCGTTTAACAATCCCGGCTTCGGGGTTTATCACGGTCCGGTATACGAGCTGGCGGAACACTACTTGCCCGAGCGGGTTGTCGACCTTACCGGCACGGAGTTCGAAGATGTTTTGCATTTCGTGGGAACGGGCACTCCGGTATGGATCATTTCCAACGTAACGTTCCGTAAGCTGGAACCTTATCACTTCCAGACGTGGATGACTCCGGACGGGCCGATCTGGCTGACGAAGAAGGAACATTCCGTCGTTATAGTCGGATACGATGAAGATTACATTTACATCCGCGACCCGCATAACAAAACAGGACGCGTGGCCAAACAGCCTTTTAAAGAAGCTTGGGAACAAATGGGCCGGCAGGCCATCAGCCTGCTCCCCGAAGTCTGATCGTTGCTTTTTAACACCTCACTCTATCCAAAGGGAAGTGCCGTGCCATGCCTAACAAAATACGGGGAATGCTGCTAGTTGTCTTTGCCCTTGTTCCGTTCCTATTCGCAGCAGCCGCCCATGCGGCGGAAACGACGGATATCGTAAACCCCAATCAGACGTATACTTATGAACAAATGACAGAAGATATCCGGCAGCTTGCCAAGTCTTATCCCGAACTTATCGAATATAAATCCATCGGCAAAACGCGCTACGGACGCGATATCTGGGCCGTCCGGCTTGGAACGGGCGACGCTAAGGTGCTGGTCAACGCTTCGCATCATGCCAGGGAATGGATGACCACCAACCTGGTCATGAACATGATCGACCAATACGCCCAGCTTTATGTCCGCAACGGGGCTATGAATGGCCGGGCTCTTCAATCCGTTCTGAACAACACGTCCATCTGGTTCGTGCCCATGGTCAACCCCGACGGCGTCACGCTCCAGCAGAAGGGCGTATCCGCTTTTCCGAGCGAAGCCCGGGCAGGCCTTCTCGCCATGAACGAGAAGAGCTCCGACTTCTCGCGGTGGAAGGCAAATGCCGAGGGCATTGACCTGAACCGCCAATATCCGGCGGAATGGAAATCTATCCGCAACGATTCCGGCCGGCCGTACTATAAGAATTTCAAAGGGGACGAGCCGCTCCAGACCGCGGAAACGAAAGCAATGGTCGCCTTCACCAAAGAAGTCGATCCGGATATGGAGCTGTCTTACCACTCCTCCGGAAGCATCCTGTACTGGAATTTCCATACCCTGGACAAAAATTTGGAAAGAGACCGTAAAATCATGTCCCAGGTTGCCGCCATGACCGGGTATACACCGGTAAAACCGGAGTCCAACCCGTCAGGCGGAGGCTTTACCGACTGGTTTATCCAATCCCTCGGCCGTCCCGGATTGACACCCGAAATCGGCAGATATGCCGGGGAAGGAAGCCTGCCCCTGTCGGAATTCCCGCGCATTTGGAACGAAAACAGGGATTTGGGCTTGTTTGTCGCCCAGCAAGGATTCGAGCTTTGGAAGGAACGGATTCCCGTCGAGTACAAAACCTTCGATCTTATTCTGACGGAGCCCCTTCCCCTTTATTCGGAAGCGGACAGCCGGAATAAAGCCGGCGCTTCCCTGACGGCGCAGCCGTTAAAAGCGGACGCGCGTCTCGGCAACTGGTTTCGCGTCAATACCTGGCTCGGCAAATCGTGGGTTCATGTGAACAAGCCCTTGCTGGGGAAGATCGAAGTCAAAGAATCGAAGATCGAATTGACCGAAGACACCCGCATGTACCGTGAACCCCGTCAATCTTCCGGCATTCTGTCGGAGCTTTCCCCCCAGACGGTAACGGCTTTTGAGCAGATGGAGGACTGGTACCACATCCGTACGTGGTTAGGGGATGCCTGGGTTCAGGTCAAATAGAGGCTGGAGAGAGTAAGCAGGAAGACGCAGCAAGGAGCCGCTGACAGCGGCTCCTTGCTTGCGGTTATTCTACGCCATCCCCGTTATCTTTCTGCGAGGCAAGGGCGGTCAGAAGTTGTTTGACTTCGATCAGCTCGTTTTCAATCCGGTGCAGGTGGCTCTGCATGGCGTCGATTTCCTGCTCCGCTTTATAATTGATGGCAAAATCAATGACGGATTCATGCTTGTCTCTTGCGGCCTGCCGGTTCTGACTCATCATAATGACCGGGGCTTGAAAAGCGGCAACAAAGGATAAGCATAAATTCAGTAAAATATACGGAGCCTGGTCAAAATGCAAAGGCGTAAACGGAAGCGTGTTCCAGGTAATCCAAACCGCCAGAAATAGAGCGAAATAAATGATAAATTTCCAGCTGCCGCCGAAGAACGCGATCCGGTCCGCAATGCGGTCCGACCATCTCGTCTTCTTGACATACTCCTCATCTAAATGAGAAAGAATGCTCTTTTCGTAATGATCCACCAGCCGATCGATCCGTTTGGTGCTTTCCCGGTTAAGTTCGATATCGAACCCTTGAATTTTCGAAGCGTCTTCAGGCTCTTTTTTCCATTGAAAATAAGGCTTCTTCTCCATGCCTCCAACCTCCTCACAAATGCGAGAAAGTCACATGAAAACCTATGTTTGGGAAGAGTCGAATACCCGAGGCAGCCAAATCTTCATCGCACGAGGTCTGGACATGACTTCCTCCATGCTACTATCCGGTTCCGGTTCTACCGACTTCCAACTGCCCATAAAAGTGTTCAACCCCTTTTTCCATAAGTTTCCACACTAGTATCATACTCCCGCTCGACTCCCCTGTATATAGGCGTTCGTCCCGGCTTCGTTACACGAAACCGTCCCTAAAGCGTATTGTTAGGCGAGAAGCGGCTGGTAAAGGCGAATGCAGCCCAAGCATCCCGGCTAGTTGTCGGATGCCGAACAAAAAAAGGCCCGTCTTAGCTTCTATAACCAGCTAACCGGGCCTTTTCTATTCCAATTAGAGCTTTGCGACCGGCAGCCAAACAGGATTGCAGGTCTGTCCTATGCAGAAGCAGTCTTCTTACGCTAGCATACAGCCGTGCGGACGGCTAAGCTCTCTCTGCGCCTTCCGCTTCCCATGCGGCAACTTCCTCGCGTACCCGCGGCGCCACTTCGGTCCCCAGCAGCTCGATGGCTCGCATGACTTCGTCATGAGGCATCGTGCCGACCGGCACGTGCAGCAGAAACCGGGTGATGCCTACGTTCTTGCGGAGATGAACGATCTTGCGCGCGACCGTGTCCGGGTCCCCAACGTACAGGGCTCCGTTAAAGCTCCGCGCGGAATCGAAGCTGGATCGGTCGTAAGGCCCCCAGCCCCGCTCCCGTCCCAGCACGTTCATGACGGCCTGCGTGGACGGGAAGAACTTGTCGGCCGCAAGCTCCGTAGTCTCGGCGATGAAGCCGTGCGAATGCGAGGCGACCGGCAGCTTCGAGGCGTCATGCCCTGCGTGGGCGGCCGCTTTCTTGTACAGCTGCACGAGCGGCGCGAACTGCACCGGGCTGCCCCCGATGATGGCCAGAACAAGCGGCAGGCCAAGCAGTCCCGCGCGTACCACGGATTCCTGGTTGCCTCCGCTGCCGATCCAGACCGGCAGGGGATTCTGAACCGGACGCGGATACACGCCCAGGTTGTCGATAGCGGGCCGGTGGCCGCCCTGCCAGGTCACCTGCTCGGACGCCCGGATCTTCAGAAGCAGTTCCAACTTCTCGTCGAACAGCTCGTTGTAATGGTCCAGATCGTAGCCGAACAGCGGGAATGACTCGATGAAAGAGCCCCGGCCCGCCATGATTTCCGCGCGGCCGCCCGATATGCCGTCGAGCGTGGCGAAATCCTGGAACACGCGCACAGGGTCCGCCGAAGAGAGCACCGTGACCGCGCTGGTCAGCCGGATACGGCTCGTCTGCGGCGCGGCCGCGGCGAGTACGATGGCGGGAGAAGACGCCGCATAATCCTTGCGGTGATGCTCCCCTACCCCGTACACGTCCAGCCCCACCCGATCGGCGAGTACGATCTCTTCCACAACCTCACGCAGCCTTTGCGCGTGGCTGATCACCTCGCCGGTATGAACGTCCGGCGTCGTTTCCACAAACGTGCTTATCCCTATCTCCATTTTGCAGCCTCCTGATTAAAATGGTCTTGACGAAGTTGACTTTGGTAGCTCGGGTCAGGCCTGTTTATAGACCTCGGCCATCAATAGTTTTTTGTACGGCTGGAATGCTTCTTCGCTTATCGGATCGGGATAACTCATGATTTGCAGAGCAAGCTCCGGCTGCCCTTCCCTGAGGGGCGGCTGAAAGTAGTCGAAGGCGTTCAAATGAAAGCCGAGGCGCTCGTAAAACTCGATTCTCCGCTTGGAATCCGTATCGTTCGCGGGCTCTACCTCCAGTACGACGGGAGTCGAAGAATCGCTCGTATAAGCCGTCATCAACTTTTTGCCTATTCCTCCGCCCCGCTGTTTCGGATTGACCGCAATATGTTCCACGAAACGAAACGCTTTGAATTCCCAGACCCCCATAAAAGCCAGGATTTCCCCGTCCTCGTTCCGGCTGACGTTAAGCCGGTAAGCGGGATGAGCGAGCAGCGCCCGCTGCCCTTCGCAAGTCCTTATTTCCGTATCGGGAAAAGAGGCCTCCATTAATTCAAATACTTCATCAAACTGCTCCTTGTTCATACGTATCCTTCCTTTCGATATGTCCCTTGTATCTTAAAATTAAGATTTTTTCTATAGTTACCGAGCCTCGCTTGTCCCAACGGAGGCCTGCCCATACGACGATGCAAAAATAAAGCCCTCCAAGTCAGAGGGCTTCCTGATACAGGTTCGTTTTTATTCTATCCCGCATTAAATTTTCTTGACGAACTCCGACTTTAATTTCATGGCTCCAAAGCCGTCGATTTTACAATCGATATCATGGTCTCCGTCAACAAGACGGATGTTCTTTACCTTGGTGCCTATTTTCAGAACAGAAGAGCTTCCTTTAACCTTCAAATCTTTGATGACGGATACGGAATCGCCATCCTTTAAGATGTTGCCGTTGGCGTCTTTGACGACCTTTTCTTCTTCCCCGTTCCCGGGTTCGGCATCTACATTCCATTCATGGGCACATTCCGGGCAAACCAGAAGGTTCCCATCCTCATAAGTATATTCGGAATTGCATGCCGGACAGTTTGGCAAATTCGACATAGGTTCGTGTTCTCCATTCGCTGGTCGGTACCTTCTATCCTTATATTCTGCCACACTCTCATCGTCCTGACAAACCATTCCACGGTTCGCCCGCCTCAAAGTGATCCAAGGGAAGCCGGGGAGCCGCTAATTTTTTGAAGCAGAGCAAAATAACCGCTGTATAAACGGCCCTCTCATTTCGATCCTTTAACCGATTCAAGGGATAGCGGCGGCCGTTACCCGGAAGGAACAAGCGTCTTCGGGAATAAAGCGCGATAAAGAAAAAGCCCCGTTCGAATCGGATTCGACGGGGCGTTATCGCTACTTCCAGTCTCTATTTTACGACATCCTGCCGTTAACATGGTCTGCTGCGCTCTTCCGGCGCCTGCCAGGCTAACACGGCCTCCCCTGCCGAATCGGACTAAGCTTCGCTTACCGGACCGGACTCGGTTTCGTATCCGATTTGGCGATGCCGAACTGGTCGTACAGAGCGGTCGCGCCCGTTTCCGTGGTCGTATAGACCTGGAACGTGATTTTATCGTTCGCCACGGTAACGCCCGTAAACATTTCCTTGCCCGGCTGGCCGTATTTAAACGCATAAGGGAACGGCCCGGACTTCGGCGTGTACCTTTTGTCTCCGGCGGCGTTGCTGACCAGATAAAGGGTTCCCTTCGGATTAATCAGGTTACCGTCTTTGTCCACCGCCGTGTCCTTCTGCGGCACGTTATTGTACATCGGATAGGTGCGCGTATACGTATGATCGTGACCGCTCAGCACGACGTCAACGCCGATTTCATCGAACAGAGCCGCAAGCTTCTTGCGGAAGAAGAGAACATCGCTGTCGGAGGAATGATTCGCTACGGAATAAGGCGACTTGTGGAACAAGACGATCTTCCACTTCTTGTCCGTCTTGGCCGCTTCCGCTCTCAGCCACTCTTCCTGCTTCCGGTACACGGCGTCGGTTCCTTTCGCCTCGTTGTACTCGGTATTGATGACCAGGAAACGGGCTGAGCCATAATCGAAGGCGTACACCGACCCGTCCGGTTTCGCTCCCGTATTGGAGGTGTTCGGCAGGTTGAAGTGGTACCAGAAGTTGTTGTTGGACTTGCTCTCATGGTTGCCGAGCGCTGGCACGAGAGGCGTCTTCTTCAGAATGGCCTGCGGTTTGCCCAGCAGCCAAAACCATTGATTCTCAATGTCCCCGTTGTCTACCAGATCCCCGGTGACGGTGATAAAACGGGACGCGGGAAACTTCTTGACCGCTTCCTCCAGCGTGTGGTTCCAGGTCGCGTACTCCCGCTCGGTCGTACCCTGCGGGTCCGTCGTATAGAGGAACGTGAACGCTCCGCCGCTCTGTTCCTCGGTCTTGAACGTGCCGGTCTCGCTCCAGTTCCCCTCTTGGCCGTCTCCGGCCCTGTACGTGTACTCGGTGCCCGGTTTCAGACCCGTCGCCGTAACCTTATGATCGGCGTAAGCGGTCTTCTTGCCCGCACTCTTGTCCGAGCTCGACTGATAAACCTGGATCGGCGCGGAGCTCCCCTCGAAGGAGATGACGCCGCTCGACGGCCAGACGCCGCCGGTAGCGAGAGACGATTCCGCCACCTGCAGCTTCGTGCCGGTAACGGCGGGATCGGTGTACCACGCGAAGCCCTGCGAGGTTTTGGCATCCCCGTTGAACGTCAGCGCCAAAGCCGTTGGAGCCTTGGAGCCTGCCGCGGCTACTGCGGAGCTTCCTAGGGCTCCGGCGCCCGCTCCCGGCAAAACGACGGACACCGCCATGAAAACAGCCATCGGCACGACGAGCCACTTGGACTTGCTGAATTTGTACATCATACACACCCCTTCAAACAAGAATGAAATCACTTCATCCTAACAAAGAAATGTTTGGTAAATATTAACAGTTTATTTGGGGCAGATTAATTTTCTTTCCCCTGTAGCTTAAAGATCGCTCTCCCGTGTCCGCCTCGCTTTCTGTCCATACAGCCTTTTGATATAATGACAGGGCCGAGCAAGAGCAATGGAGGAATCTCTATGAATCTCGCGGAAAAAGTAAAAGCCCTTCCCTTAACTCCCGGCGTCTACCTGATGAAAGACCGTCTGGGCCATATTATATATGTGGGCAAAGCCAAATCTCTCAAAAAAAGAGTCCAAACCTATTTTCAGCAGTCAAAAGCCCATTCTCCCAAAGTCAAACGACTCATAAGCAATATCCGCGATTTTGAGATCCGTTTGACCGATACGGAATTCGAGGCCTTCATGCTGGAGTGCCGGTTAATCAAGCAGTTGAAGCCTCTGTATAATAAAAAAATGAAGAATCCGCTGGCGTATACGTATCTCGTCATTCGCTGCAGCCGTGAAGGCCGCCGTCGGATCGATATTACGAATGACCCCGCCGGACAGGAGGGGGACCTCTTTTTCGGGCCCTATACGAGCAGAAGCACGGTGGAAAAAGCCGTCCAGGGGCTCCAGGAAAGCTATCGGATCCTCTGCAGCAGTCCTTATGCCAAGCAATCGCCCTGCCTCAATCATTCTCTCGGCTTGTGTCTGGGAATGTGTACCGGCAGCGAAGACGCTCTAAGCGCCTACAACTCCGTGCTCGATAAAATCATCACTTCCCTGAGCGGGAACCATCCGGCTGTACTGGAAGACCTCGAACAAGGGATGACAGAAGCGGCGGAGAAGCATAATTTCGAAGCCGCAGCCAAATACCGGGACCTGATGAAAACCCTCGGTTCCCTGATCCACAAAGAGAAAGTGATCGGATTCGCCGAAGAGGGCCGGAACATCGTCATTCTGGAACCCGTTAACGGCCGTGAGGCTAAACTCATCCTCGTTAAAGGGAACGGGATTGTGCGGGATACCAAAGTGGAGGCTCCGGACACGAACCGGAGCGGGCCGGCAGCGCCGTATACGCTCCACAGGCGGATACGCTCCGCCATTCTGGATACCTTCCGCCCGGAAGAACCGCTGTCCCCCCGCCCCAAAATCAGTCGGCACGATATTGACGAAGCGCAGATTCTGTACAGTTTTCTGCAAGGAAGCGCCCGCAGCTATCTGATCGTTCCCGAGCATTGGCTGATTCCCGGGCATGAAGATGAGCTTGGAGAAGCGGTTGAAGGGTTGATTGCGGGGTATGTACGCGCACAAAGTGGCGCCGAGGACCTTTAAGGAAGGCCTTAAAAATAAGCTGTGTTTAATCTTAATGTTGATTTAGAACCAAATAAAAGCGGCCCATTGAATGAAAGGGCGGATAATTTAAGTATCGGTTCAAACATCTAAATTACATGCCAATAAACATATTTCTGCTGAAAGGAGCCCAGTTTTCTCCTCTAAACCCAGTCATGCCTTCTAAGTTAACAAAACAAGGGAGTACAGTATACATTATACCAGACATAGCATTTACCCTAAATGCCATGACGTATCTCATCATGGAATTGTCAGCAGGTGTTATCATTGCCATATCGGGGCGTATTGCATTCTCTGCTGTTAGTGCATCCTTCATTCCTACGCTCGCGATACCAACAGGACTCATATTACTTCTAATCCAATAATTCGAAACATTTGTTGCTGACGCTAAATCAGTTCGCTTATCATATGTCAATAAAATTTGATTCGAAGCACTTTGTCTTGCCTCCAAAAGAATTGGATGAGGAATCATCTGTCGCTCTGTATGAAAACTTAACATTTTTTGACCTCCACATTTTGATAAATTAGTCAAATGACCAATTTCATTTTATGAAGGGTTACTTGTTTCAATTCATAATAAATAGTCAATAAGTCATTCCACTATGCCGCCCTTTCGGCAAGCAAAAGACGTACGCTGAAGCTTGGTATTTGTCGCCTTTACAGTAAACAAGCAAGACGTGATAAGCATATTTTTCTTGTTCGAAGTAGTGTTCTCATGCTCGTTGCTGTCTAAATAACGAAACCAAGCCAGATGATGTTGCAAATACTTGGTTGCGACACCGTTAAAGCGGTCAATCCATCTTTTTAGGCGGCTGTGATAGCTGTTGACGTTTTGAATGTGGTAAACGCCCTTCACACGTTACCCGCCAGGGTATTCCGCAATCCCGCATCGTGCATTTCGAGGGCAGCGGGCATGCCATGATGTTCGATGAGCCGGAGAAATTCAACGAGGAGCTGCTTCAATTCCTGGAGCAGGCCTGGATTCCGGCCCCCGTGTCTCCAGGCGCATTCCGGCAGGAGTAATCCCGTCCGGAACTGACTTGCCCCGATTACTCTCCGAAAAAGACAGCACCCCTTACCCGATCACGGATCGTTCCCTTTCCGGGAAAAACCGTGAACTTGTAAGGGGTGCTTTTAATGCTGCGGGTTGTATAACGTGCCCGCAGGGATGCCGGTCTGGATGGTGAACACGAAGACCGCTCCTTTTTCGACGTTCGACCGGGCATAAATAGTTCCGCCCATCAAATTGACCAGTGTTTTGCAGATCGACAAGCCAAGGCCCGTGCCGCCGAATTTCCGGCTAATGGTGGCATCAATCTGTGTAAAGGGCTGGAATAAGTGATTCATTTTGTCGGCGGGAATGCCGATTCCGGTGTCTTCCACGATAAATTCAAGGGTGATCAACTTATCGTCCACTCTTTTTTGACTCACCTTTACCTTAACGCTGCCGGTTTCCGTAAATTTGACCGCGTTGCCGATCAGGTTGTTCAGCACCTGTCTCAGCCGGTTGGAGTCTCCGATAAGGATCTCGGGAATTCCGGGCTCTATGTGCGTCTCCAGAAGCAGATTTCGCTCGCGAGCAAGAGCGCGGAACAGATCCATCGTTTCTTTCAAACAGACTGTCAGATTGAACGGCTCGTAGTCAAGCTCCATCTTACCTGATTCGATTTTGGTGAAATCGAGGATATGATTGATGACGGAGAGCAGAGCGTGTCCGCTCGTGTGAATAATCTCGGCCATTTCCGCGTCGTCCCGCTTCAAATCCGAAGCCATCAAAATATCCGATAAGGCAATGATGCCGTTCAGCGGGGTGCGGATCTCATGGCTCATCATCGCCAGAAAGCCCGATTTGATCCTCGAAGCGACCTCCGCCGTTTCCTTAAGCTGGGTAAGCACGCGGTTCGCGTCTTCCAGCTCCAAGGTTTGTTTCTGAAGCTCGCTTGTTTTAATTTGAAGCTCTTTGCGCGCTTTGTACAACCGTACAAAACCTTCGATTTTACTTCTTAACACGCCGGAATGGAAAGGTTTCGTCAAATAGTCGATTCCGCCCGCCGTATAAGCTTTCATATAATCCTCGACTTCCGGGGTAAGGGCGGTGAGGAAAATGATCGGAATGTCCTCCGACTTTTTACGTCTCTTGATTCGTTCCGCCGTTTCGAACCCGTTCATATCCGGCATGAGGACATCCATAATGATGAGGGCGTATTCGCTCTCCAGCAAAAATTTCAAAGCCTCCATACCCGAGGATGCCCGGATTAACTGGTAAGGCGTATCAACCAGCAGCGCTTGTATCGTGAGAAAATCTTCCGGCCGGTCATCGACCAATAAAATGTGAATCGGATACTCCATTCTAATCCCCCGTAACAAGCTCGCACAGATCCTTCAAGTGATCTAAGTGATCAACCAGGTCTTGAGCATACTGACTAACTGTGTGGTATTAATCGGTTTCGAGATGTAATCGGAGGCGCCCGCCTGCAGGCATTTAACCCGGTCCTCGTCCATAGCTCTCGCTGTCAGCGCGATGATGACAAGCTTCTCGAACTCCGGCATTTTGCGGATCTCCCTCATGGTCTCGTAGCCGTCCATCTCAGGCATCATGATATCCATGAATACCAGGTCGACTTCGGGATGATTCCGGAGAATGCTCAAAGCCTCTTTGCCGTTCTGGGCAAACTGTATATTCATGTTATACCCTTCCAGCACACTGGACAAAGCAAAAATATTCCGCATATCGTCGTCAACCAGCAAAATGTTCTTATCTTGGAACGCCGCTTCCGGATTATGGAGCTTCTCGATCAGCTCCTGCTTGTCCGCAGGCAGATCCGCATGTTTACGGTGGAGGTATAGAGCCGTTTCATCATACAACCTCTCCATGGACCTTACATTCTTGATCACGATGCTCTCCGCGTAATGATGGAGGCGCTGCTCGTCCTGCTTGCTTAATTCCTTGCCCGTAAAAATAATGACCGGCAGCGTCTGGAGCTTGCGGTTGGTCTTCACCTGCTCAAGCAGATCGAAGCCGGAAATATCGGACAGACCCAGATCGAGCACCATGCAGTCAAAATGATGGGAGGCCAGCTGTTCCAGCGCCTCCCGGCCCGTTGCGACCGCGACGATGTTCACGTCCGGATGGGCGATAAAAGCGACTACGCTGCTGCGCAGAACAGGATTGTCTTCCACAATGAGCAGGCTTTTGGTACGCCTGCGGATGTACGATTCGATCTGCAGGAAAGCCGCTTCCAGCTCGTGAACGTCATTCGGCTTCTTCCAGAAGGCGAGTGCCCCCATGGCCAGCCCCTGCTGGTTCTCTTCGGCCGTCGAAATGACATGAATCGGAATATGGCGGAGCTCCGGCCGGCCTTTCAGGCGGCTGATAATGGACCAGCCGTCCAGTACGGGAAGCTGGATGTCGAGCAGAATCGCATCCGGCTTGTACGCGTGAGCCAGAGCCAGTCCCTGGTCTCCCTGGGAGGCGACAATGGCCTTGAAATTTCTCTGCCGTGCCAGATTCAGGAGCGTGGACGCAAATTCGGCGTCCTCCTCAATGATCAGCAGCAGCGTATCGCCCGGCTGCAGATTGTCGCGGTCGTCTTCCATCTCCGCGAGCTGGAGCAGCTTCGGATTCGAGATGGAGATATCCGGCACGAAGGATTCCTGGAAGCTGCTTTTCCCCCGCTTGGCCTGCTCGGATGCGGCGGACATGGTGTCGCTTGCCGCGGCGGCTTGGGAAACGGCGGTGCCGGGCTGCGCAGCCGGCAGATGCAGGGAGAAGGTGCTGCCTTCCCCTTCCGCCGAGCTGACTTCGATCCGCCCGCCCAGCAGCGCCGCCAGCTCCCGGCAGATGGTCAGGCCGAGGCCCGTGCCGCCGTATTTGCGGCTGGTCGTGCCGTCTGCCTGCTGGAACGCCTCGAAGATGCTCTCAAGCTTCGAGGCGGGGATGCCGATCCCCGTGTCGGTGACGGAGAAGACGATTTCCTTGGCGGCGGCCTGTCCCTCTCCGCCGGTTGGAGCGGATGCGCCGTGAATGGAAAGCGTGACGGCCCCTTTTTCCGTAAATTTAAGCGCATTGGACAGCAGGTTGTTCAAAATTTGTTGAAGTCTGTGCCCGTCCGTCAGGATGCTTTCGGGAAGCCGTCTATCGCTGTGTATGTCGAAATGGATATTTTTCTCCTTCGCCTGCTGTTCGAAATGACGGTACAAGTGACTGCTGACATCCTTCAGGTAGGTCGGCTCGACGACCGCCGTCATTTTGCCGACTTCCAGCTTCGCCAGATCCAGAATCTCGTCAATCAGCGTAAGCAGGTCCTTCCCTGCCGAGAAAATGGTATGGATATATTCAAGCTGCCTGGAATGAAGATTTCCTTCTTTATTTTCCGCAAGGATCTGGGACAGAATCAGCAGGCTGTTAAGCGGCGTCCGCAGCTCGTGCGAAACGTTCGCCAGGAATTCGGATTTATATTGAGCCGCCATGAAAATTTCATCGGCCTGCTCTTTAATTTCGATTTTCTGCCGCTCGGTCAGCTCAACCTGCTGCTTTAGATTCTCATTGGAAGCCAGCAGTTCCTCCGCCTGCTCTTTGAGCTCGTCGGCCTGCTCGGAGATCTCGGTCTTCTGCAGTTCGGTCAGTTCCATCTGCTCCTGAAGCTGCTTGTTGGACTCGAACAATTCCTCCGCCTGTGCTTTCAGCTCGTCCGCCTGCTGCTTGATTTCCTCTTTCTGAAGCTCCGTAAGCTTCATCTCCTCCTGGAGCCGCTCGTTGGACGTATGCAGACTGTCCGCCTGCATCTGGAGTTCTTCGGTTTGAGCCTGCAGCTCTTCCGTCTGGCTCTCGAGCTCCTCCGCCTGCATCTGCAATTCCTCGGTCTGAGCCTGCAGCTCCTCTGTCTGGGATTGAAGCTCCTCGGTTTGGGCCTCCAGCTCTTCCTTCTGCAGCTGGGTTTCTTTCAGGAGCTCGCCGATCCGCACCACATCCGCCAGCGTATTCAGCAAAATGCCCATATTGGCGCTGGTCTGATCGATTAACTGACGTTCTTTGGACGTAAAATCGCGCAGCGAAGCCAGCTCGATAACGGCGACGACTTCATCTTCATAGCAAACGGGGACGATTATTAACGCCGCGGGCTTCGTATCGCCCAGCGCCGAATGAACTTTCACATAACCGTCCGGCAGATCATGAAGCAGGATCGTCTTCTTATCCAGGGCGCTCTGGCCTACAAGACCGCTGCCCAAAGCGATCGGCTGCCGCCGTTCCGCCGCCGTATCATCGTAAGCGTAGCCGGCCGCGAATTGCAGCAGGCCGTCTTTTTGTACATAGAGAGCCCCGTAGGCCGCTTGTACGCATGAAGCCAGCTTGCCGATGAAGATCCGCGAGGCCGTCCCGATCTGAACGGACCCCTGCAGCAGAATCGCCATCTCCGTGACATGGACGTTAATCCACGCCTGCTCCTCCGCTTCCAAGCGCAGAATGCGCTCTTCTTCGGTTTTGGTATACAAATCCACCGCGAGAGAGCGGAAGGATTGCGCCAGCTGTCCGAATTCGTCTCCCGCCTCGGCGGAACGGTCGGAAGGATCTACCGTGCCCTGCGCCATGTCTCCGACGATCTGCGAGACTCTGTGCATGCCTTTATTAATCCCCCGGTGAATACCGGTAATAAGATAAACGCCGGTAGCAAGACCGATCAACCCTAAAATCAAAGAAAGAGCCAAAAACACTCCGTCTAAAAATATGCAAGCCATCGCGGTTAAGCCGCCTATTACCAGGATCGAAACGGCGGTTCCCAACCACACCTTCCCTTTAATGTTCATGCCTTTCCACCCTGCCTTTCCCCAATAAAGCAATTATAACTTTCCGCAGGCGTCATGGGTAGTGCGGGATGGGTCAGGGCAGGAAAGCAGTATTCTCCAAGATGGAAGAAGCGGCCTGCCTCACGGAGCTTCCTCGCTCAAATGTAGGAATACCTCACGGCTTAAAAAGGCCATCCTGTGCGGATGGCCCTGGCTTGATTGAACATGTCGGAGACAGGTTCTGCTTTTCCATCAATCTCTTGCTAGGGACGAACCGGATAAAGCCCGGATTTTTCCAAGAATTTCTCACCGGACGGTCTGTACCGGTTACTTTTCCCGCAGTGAATTTTCAAGCTCGTTTAAAGAAAACTTACCTACAATTTCATATCCATTGCCTTTTCCTTGCGGTTTCACAACGACGGTTCCCATGTAAGGAATCTCTCCCAAACCGATCCCTTTAGGGAAACTGTGAGCAAAGATAACCCGGTTGGTTCCGGGAAGCGGCATTTTTTCCAAAACGGAAGTCAGGGTAGCTAGTGTATTCTCCTTCTCGGTCGCAGATATCGGACCGCTCAGCTTATAAATACGGACCCAGAACGGATCTAATTCAACCTGTTCCTTACCGAAAGCTAACTCTGCGGATTCCCGTGTCCGGCAAAAGGGACTGGCGGCAACCGGAGATTGAACGGGAATTTGCAAACTCCTGAGCGTTTTCCCAAAAAGCAAGGCCTGAGTTCTGCCGGCCTCGGACAAATTTCTTTGCGTGGAGCAATCGCGGTGATCCTCTCCGATCGTTGCTTCTCCGTGCCTGACGAACAGAATGTATCCTCCCTGACGAAGTGAATCCAGTAACGACGAGTTAACCGGATTCGTTCTCGCTGTTCCTTCTGCCGCCCCGATTTGCGCGGATACCATGAGGAGCCACAAAGTCATCCATAAAAACTTTTTTATTCTCATACTTACTCCCATTCGGAACAAAAATTCTAAGGAGTAGTATGCTCAGGGAAAGAAAATACAAACGGAATAAACGGCTATTTGTTCCACGAATTCATAGCGGAGGTGTTCCAGATCGAATACTCGCTACGGGTTGCTGCATTTCTTGCAAACTCCAATAACCTTGCCCTTTAATTCTTGCAGCGACAAACTGCGGAATGTGGAGGTATTGCTCCTGGACCAATCATCACCGATGACGAAGACTTCATTACCGCTCAAAGTGATTTCTCGTACCTGTTTCTTATAGATTTCTTCGATTAGATTTTGTTTAGCCGGCTCCTCCATGTCACTCGTTTGGAACGCTTTGTAATCATATCCCCGAATATGGGCAGCTCCGTAGAACGCGGTAAGTTTGGCCCCGTTAATATAAATTTGCCCGTTCGTTATGTTTATTGTTTCATTCGGAAGCGCGACGACCCTGGATACGTCATGATCCCCATAGTACACGATGTCCCCTCTTGCCACGTCCCGGGATTTGTAATAGGAGGTATCTACCGCCACATTCTTCTCTAGTTCATGCTGGCCGCGATCCATTGCGTCACTTAGCGGATTAACGACTGTATGATTTCCGGCGGATACTTCTGCAATGGACTCCTTCGTAACTTTGTCATCTATCGTCTTTTCGGAACATGCGGCAAGTGAACCTAGCAGAAGGGCCGCGAAAAGCCATTGTTTCATCGTTCATCCTCCTCTGATCGGTATAATACCTTTTGTATGAAGTGCAGCAGGACGGTCAAGTGAATACGCCGCTGCAAAAAACTCCTTTCAGCCCCGCTTACGCAATGGTGACGGATAAGTATGGAGCTACCTTTAGAATTTACTCCGAAACCCGACAATAGTTTCTTCACGCTTTTTATAGAACCCGGATGACTGTACCCCCTGCGTATGAAGGCTTTCCTCCCGGAAGGACCGACAAATCGCTCGGGGTATTTTCTGCATGCTTATGCGGACTCCGCACTTTATATCCAGCATACGCCCCATCCGGCATATCTTTCCTTGCCTTGCTTTCCCCTAACCTTTTCCGTCCGAAGAGCCAATCTCTCATGTATACAAGTTCAGGGGGCCCTCGAATGAATGATGAACAGCTCGAACATTGGCTCGACCGGCTGGCGGGCGGGGATCAGGAAGCGATGGAAGAGATCTATCGCATGACCCGGCGCAAAGTTTACGGAACCGTCGCCGTGCTCGTCTCCAATAAAGAAGACGTTAACGATATCGTGAGTGAAATTTACTGCCAGCTGTGGCGCGCTTTGCCGGGCTATGACCGAAACCGCCCTTTTCATTTCTGGCTGAACGGGATTGTCATCCGGCAGGTCAGCAGCTGGCGCCGCCAGCTCTGGAGACGATTCCGTCTGACCGACAAAACTTCCCGTCTGAGCGAAGAGCCGCATGTGGAAACGCCGGATGAAGCTCTGGCCGGCAACGAACTCCGGCAGGATGTGCGGGATGCCATTAACAGGCTGCCTTATAAACTCAGGGTGGTCATTATATACCGCTACTTCTACGAGTATACGTACGATGAGATTGCCGAACTGCTGGCGATTCCGCCCGGCACGGTAAAATCCAGAGTTCATCTGGCCTTAAAGCGACTGCGCGCCAAATTCGACACTCAATTGGACGGGGAGGCTTATCCGAATGTCTATTCCAGAAAACATTAAAGAAGCTCTGAAAGATCAGATCGAAAACGCCGAAGTTCCGCAAGAAGTGGATCGGCGCGTCCGCCAGTCTTTCCTCGAATTTCATAAGAAAAAGGAGTCCAAACCCATGAAAAAAAGACTTGTCGCTTTCAGTATCGCCGCCGCTATCCTTATTCCTACGAGTGTATTCGCCTCCTTGGGCGGATCATCTTACTTCTTCAAAGAATCCGCCAACATCAACGGGCTGGTCAACGAAGGCACCAAGCGTGCCCTTTCCGAAGGCTTATCCGTCCCGCTGAACGAGAAAATTACCGATCATGGCCTCACCGTCCAGTTCTCCGAAGTATACGTAGAGGATAGCAAAGTGCTCGTGCACTATAAGATCACCGGAGAAGACGGGAAGCTCGTTCCTTACGAATTCGATACCCGCGGCCTGAATGTCCTCTATGACGGCAAGAAGAACGGCAAGCAGGTCGAGAATCCGACCTACCGGGAGAACGGATTAGACGGTTTTTCGGTCCTCAGCTTTATCGGCACAGGTAAAAAGGACCGGCTTCCGTTCACCTTGACGGACGCGGCCGGAAACGTGATCAACACGGGCATCGCCGAGAAGGACCAGCCGGAGGGCGTACTTGCTTTCGTCACGAGCGGAGCCAAGCTGCCTGAATCTATCCGCCTGAACGTGAATATCGACCGTATCGGCGCCACCAAAGGCAGCTGGAAAGCGGAGTTCGCAATCGACCAGAGCAAGGCCAAGCAGGCTTCCGAGAAAGCGCATTGAGTCCGGCTAATGATAATTTCGAGAAGATGAATCAGGAAGAAGACGCCGGCGGCCCGGCGTCTTCTTTTATACGTGCATCCCTGCCGTTTTTCGCGGCTCGTTGATTTTCTCTTAACAGATACCCGCAAGGTTTGTGCTTATGCTCTATTTTCCTGCCGTGCCGTTCCTATTACTAGCATTTTACATATCGTAAATTGAGATCGTTCGGAAGTCTACGGATAGGAGGAACGAAAAATGAAAGGCGGCTCAATAGAATCTGTAAAAAAGCTGGGAGTTTCCGTTGTCACATGCACCAATCGCCGCAGTTATTTAAAAAATCTGTTGGATAATTACAAGAGACAAGACCACCCGACTAAAGAGCTTATCATCATTGTGAACAACGATAAGATACCGCTCGCCCCCTACCGGGAATCAGCCAAAAAACTTCGGAATATCCGCATTTTCCGCGTTTCGGAACAAACCTCTCTCGGCGCTTGCTTGAATTACGCAGTCAAGAAAACAAAATACGGCTACATTGCCAAATTCGATGATGACGACTACTATGCTCCTTATTATCTCACCGAAAGCTTGCAGACCTTCCGGCAAACAAAAGCCGATGTTATAGGAAAACGGGCCCATTACATGTACCTCCGCGGGTCGAAGACGCTGATCCTTCGTTTTTCGCAGGATGAAAACCGTCCCGTCACCCGATTGCCCGGGGCTACTCTCGTCATTAGACGCGACGTTTTGAAGAAGGTGCCGTTTCCGGACCGGAACGTGGGGGAAGACGATCTTTTTTGCCTAAGAAGCAAGAAAAAGGGCTTCAAAGTCTACTCCGCGGGAAAAGACAACTTCGTCGCCATACGCCGAAAAAACTCCAGCAACCACACCTGGATCATCAGCGATAAGGAGCTAATCACCCATCACAAGAAAATCCCCAACGTGAGCAATTACAAGAAGTTTGTGCAAAGAAAACCTAAGGGCGGCGTTCTCTAATGACGAACCCGGATGCCGTTCGGCCGGAACATGCCGTTTCCATCATCACTTGTACCAAACGCAGGGACTGCATGGAGACTCTTTTCCGGAACTACAGCAGGCAAAATTTCAGAAACAAAGAGCTGATCGTAATCCTCAATCAGGACGACCTCAAGGTGAACGAGTATATGCAAGCCGCAAAAGCCTATAAACATGTCCGGATATACAGCTTGCCGGAGCATATGTCTCTCGGAACCTGCCTGAATTTCGGCGTCCGATTATCGAAATATAACCGGATCGCTAAATTTGACGACGATGATTACTATGCTCCCGACTATTTGACGGACAGTATGCGGATCATGGCGAAAACCGGCGCCGACATCGTAGGAAAGCGGGCCCATTATATGTATCTGAACGGGACAAAGACCCTCCTTCTTCGTTATCCCGCCCGGGAAAATCAATATGTCTCCCTGGTGCAAGGGGCGACCCTTCTCGTGAAGCGGCACGTGTTCGACAAAGTCGGATTCCCCGATCAGAACCGGAGCGAATGCGTGAAATTTTGTTCCGACAGCGCGGCAAAAGGTTTCACCATTTATTCAGGCAGCCCCTATAACTTTCTGGCGATCCGCAGAAAAAATTCCAAAGATCACACGTGGATCGTAAGCGACCCGCAGCTTTTGGAGAGGAATGCCAAGCTGGTGAGAGCGAAGAATGCGCGGCAATTCGTAAGCCGCCGGAGTTTGGATTCTTAAGCTTACGGCGATAGGAAGACGGCAGCCGAGAGTTTCCCGGTGGTGCCTCCATCCGTACGACGGCATACAAAAAAGCACCGTTCGAAAGAACGGTGCCTTTTGCGGCCTTTTATGGCCCGATCGTTTAAACAACGGGCCGCACAAGCCTTACCCCGTCTGCGGTCACGTGCCGCAAAACGTCCGGTAAGGGCTGTCGCAAGCCTCCGGCAGCGTGGAGTATGCGGCCTGTTCGGGCGAATGCGCGAAGGGGTTCGCCAGAACGCCCAGCAGCCGCTCCATTACGCTGTAATCCCCCTGTTCCACCGCGGCTTCCAGCGCCTCTTCCACCCGGTGGTTGCGGGGAATTACGGCAGGGTTGCTGCTCCGCATCAGCTCATGCGAGGAGGCTTCCGATTCCGGCTGCCTGCCCCGTCTCGCCTGCCACAGCTCGTGCCAACGGGTGAACTCTTCAGCCCCGGACAAAGCCGTGTCTTCAAGCTTGCCGAACGTTAAGGCAAGGAACGTGTTGGTGTAGTCGGCCCCCTGCTTCCTCATCAAACCGAGGAGATCCTCTATGAGGGACTCATCTCCCTCCTCCTCGTTAAAGAGGCCGAGCTTCGCCCTCATGCCGGCCAGGTAGCTCCGGTTATGCAGCACGCCAAACTGCGCGATCGCCTCCTCGGCCAGCTTGATGGCCTGCTCCTGATCGGCATGAACCAGCGGCAGAAGCGTTTCGGCGAACCGGGCAAGGTTCCAGGCCCCTATGTGCGGCTGATTGCCGTAGGCGTAGCGTCCGTACGTGTCGATGGAGCTGAACACCGTCTCGGGGTCGTAGGCGTCCATGAAGGCGCAGGGCCCGTAGTCGATGGTCTCCCCGCTGAGGGCCATGTTGTCGGTGTTCATCACGCCGTGGATAAAGCCGACAAGCTGCCACTTGGCAATCAGCGCCGCTTGGCGCTGGATGACGGCTTGAAGCAGCGACAGGTAGCGGTTCCCGCTGCCTGTGGCGGCGGCTTCCGGGTAGTGTCTCTGCAGGGTGTAATCGGCCAGCGCCCGCAGATCTTCGGCAGAGCCCCATTTTGCGGCGAACTGGAAGGTCCCGACGCGCAGATGACTCGCGGCCACGCGGGTCAGAACCGCACCGGGCAGCTCCGTTTCGCGGTAGACCGGCTCGCCGGTGGTCGCCACAGCCAGGCTGCGCGTAGTGGGAATACCGAGTCCGTGCATGGCCTCGCTGATGATGTACTCGCGCAGCATCGGCCCGAGAGCGGCCCGGCCGTCGCCCCGGCGGGAATACGGCGTCCGGCCCGGCCCCTTGAGCTGGATGTCCACCCGCTCGCCGCCGGGAGTGATTCGCTCTCCGAGCAGCACGGCACGCCCGTCGCCCAGCATCGTAAAGTGCCCGAATTGATGCCCTGCGTAAGCCTGAGCCAGCGGTTCCGCGCCTTCGGGAACCCGGTTGCCGGCAAACACTTCGGTCCCCTCGTTACTTTTAAGCGCTTGACCGTTCAGCCCCAGAGATGCCGCCAGGGCATCGTTAAAAATGACTAAATCCGGCGAAGCTGCGGGAGTCGGATTCGTCTTGGTAAAAAATATTTCCGGCAGACGGGCATAACTATTGTCAAAATTCCAACCGGTTTCCGGTCCTTCTTTTTTATCCGTCATCTTATCTCCTTCTGTTCTCGATCATTTAGTTGGATCGCTTAACGGGTTTGCCGATAGGAGTGCGCCCTCTGCACAAGGCTGCGCCTCCTCGCAGAGTCCTGCCCTTTTATAAACGTATATTACCCTTTCTATACCCGAATCACTCCCTGCCTCCTATGGGCTGAAGCGAGCCGTCTCTATGTAAGCCTGTGTACTTTGCGGGCGTGAACGTTGTGCTTGTCTCTGTATCCGCCTCAAGCTGGGAGAGGCTTACTTCATTATTCTCTCATCCGGGACAAAATTTCAATTCTTTTTTAAACGAGAAGAGCTTATTGACTCTAGTAAGTCCAGCAATAAGCTCTGTTTAGTCTATTTAGCTGCTTGGAGAATCAGCGTGCCCAGTTCATCATGACCGGCGTCAAGTTCGCTTCGACCAGGCTGGCCGCAATTAAGAGTACCGTTACAATGGGGAAAAGTTTGGCGCTGTCCAAGGCTTCCTTTTTCCAGCTTATTTTCTGCTTTAACCGGATCGCCCGTCCCCTTCTATCTCCGGCAAAGAGACCTTTCCTACAAAAAACAGCCCCGCATGATGCGGAGCTGCCTGCTTTTCATCCGTTTTTCGGATACATATGCTGCAAATAACGCCAGCGGATAAGCAAGAAATAAACAACCTGAATCCCGATGAAGGACAAGAAAATGAGCACCGAATTCGTCCAGACGGAGAAATCCACCAGATGCTGCAGAGCGATAAACGCTACCCCGCTGTGTACAAGCGCCATGACGATTGGCAGGAAAAACATGAGCAGCAGCTGCCTCGTCACAATCCGCCGCAGCTCCTTATTCAGCAAGCCCATTTTCGTGATCATCCGATATTGCTCCCGGTCCCGTTCCATATCGGCGTACAGCCGGAAGTACAGGAAACTGGCGGCAAAGGTGAAAAATACGACGCCTACCATCGCGCTGACAATGAACAGCAGTCCGTTGGTCTGCTTATCGGACAGCCAGTCCAGCACTAACGCATCGAATTCGAACCGGCCGAGTTCATCCCTGCCGATCTCTTCTGTCAACACGCTCGCGACATCCCGGGTATTCTGCCAATCGGCCACGTAGAAAAAGTTAAAATGCAGCTGCGTGTCTTCAATCTCCGGCGCGGTATCAAAGACATGATCGGAAACGACAACGGTATAGTGGCCGTCCGGCAGGATGACGGTCGGCACATACTGCTTTACCGTTACGTTCTTTTGCCAGGTTTCACTGATTCCGAGGTCAATGGAGTCAGGCACGATTTCCTTCTTCTCTTTAATTTGAGTAGCCAGAAAGAGGCTGCCGGGCAGCAGCAGGCTTTCCCCGTCCGCCAGTTCCTCCGTATCGCGCAGTCCCAAGGTTTTGGCCAGAGCATTGAATTCGCTCTGCTTGACGAGGATCAGGCGTCCCCACAGCCGCTTTGCATGGACAACGTTTAAGTCGTAAGCGAAGCCGTGGTCATCGAGTTGTTTCTTGATCCGTGAAACAGCTTCTGTTTCCTTTTGAACGCTTAGGTCCGTTTTGTACGTGAAGGCATAGGGGTTCTCCATCTCTTTCAGTCCCGGATGATTCATCGCGAGCACTGTGCCGATTCCGGTAAAGGCAATCGCCGAAACGATCGTGATCATGAAAAACATCGTCGCGTTATCCTTCATGCGGTACGCCAGCTGCGATAAAACCAGCAGGTTCGTCCGTTTGAAGAACACGCGGTCCTTCCGCTTCAAGCTCTTGAGCGCGTACACGCTGAGCTGCGTAAACAGGAAGTACGTGCCTGCGACTACGAGGCCGACGCCGGCAAAAAGCAGCCAGAACGAGTGAAAGTACCTGTAGACGTAAAACATCACAACGCCGTATCCGGCCAGGATCAGGACAATCGCCAAGACCGACAGCAGCCGTGAAGGCGTAGGCTCGGGCTTCGGCTTTTCATCCGACTGGAACAAATCCGCGAGCCGGCCGGCTTTCACGATCCGGGAGGTGACCAGCGCGACAACGCCAAACAGCAGAACGAATGCGGCAGCGGTCGTAACAATGGCCAGCACCGGCATGTAGAAGGTCAAGCCCACCTTGATGACGAGCAGCTTGGCAATGGCGAGCAGGATCATCTTTGTGAAAATAAGCCCCACGGCAATACCCGTTACAATCGAGGCTCCGCCGATAAACAAGTTCTCGATGAAAACGAGCCGGCGCAGCTGCCGCGGGGACATGCCGTGCATCATCAGAATGCCGAATTCCCGCTTGCGGGTTTGCAGAAAAGTGCCGGCCGAATACAGGCAGAAGAAAAACGAAAAAATGAAGATGATCACTTGCGAGAGGCGCATGCCGTTGGTCGCGAGTGCACTGATCGTTCTGCTCGTCGATTTCAGCTCTCCCTGCAAATCGGGGTGAAACAGCAGCAGGGCATAGACGAAAAAAACAAGGACGGAAAACGAGCTGCTTAAGAAGTGCGCCAGATAGACCCGTTTGTTGCGGATGACGTTATTAAACGCGAACTGTCGGAAAGTCATGTCTGTAACCTCCTAGCAGCGAAAGGGCGTTGATGATCTTCTGGTAAAAGACTTCACGGTTTCCTCCCTGCGTGATCTCATTATGAAACCTGCCGTCCTTGATAAATACCACGCGGTCGCAGTAGCTTGCCGCCATCGCATCGTGCGTGACCAGCATCATCGTCGCTTCCTGCCGCTTGTTCATCGTCGTCAGCAGTTCCATGACATCGCGGGCCGATTTGGAGTCCAGATTGCCTGTCGGTTCGTCGGCAAGCACCAGCTTCGGCGAATGAATCAACGCGCGCGCGATGGCCGTCCGCTGGGCCTGTCCGCCGGAAATCTCATAGGTCCGCTTGTCCAGGACCGACGTAATGCCAAGCTGCTCCGCGATCGGCTCCAGCAGGCTTTTCATTTGATCCAGCGCGACTCCTTCGAGCGTAAGCGGCAGTAAAATATTTTCCTTCACGGTCAGTGTAGGCAGCAAATTGAACGATTGAAAAATAAAGCCCAGCTTGCGTCTGCGAAACAGCGCCAGCTCGTCCGCGTTCATCCGGTGCGGATAGTTGCCGTCCACGCATACCTCCCCGGACGTCGGTTCGTCGATGGTCGACACCAGATTGAGCAGCGTCGTTTTGCCGCTTCCGGAAGGTCCCATAATGCCGATGAACTCCCCCTTCTCAATCGTCAGGTTAATATCGGACAGCGCCTCAAACGGCATCTTTTCATTGTAAATTTTGCATAAGTTCGTCACTTTCAAAATAGCCAAGCAAAACACGTCCCTTCTAGCTTCTAGCATACCCCAAGCGATCCGCCGCTCCTATATCGCTATCTTGCGTCAATCTTACAGGGATGTAAGACTCCGCGAAGCATACACACCGGTCTGTACACAAAAAGGCGAAGAGTGATCGCTCACTATTCGCCCTATTCGGTCGCATACGGAAAAATGATGCGGACGGTCGTCCCTTTGCCGGGCTCGGACTCGATCTCCACCCGGTGATGCAAGCGGTCCGCCACTTCCTTCACCAGATACAGGCCCATGCCTGTCGATTCTTTAAACTTCCGCCCGTTTTCGCCTGTAAAAAACGGATCGAACACCCGCTTCAAATCGGATGGGGGTATGCCGACGCCGCGATCCGTTACGCTTAGAATGACGGCTTTATCCTGCGCATGCGCCTTGAAGGCAACCTTCGTCCTGCTGCCCGCCGAATAAGTAATGGCGTTCGAGATCAGCTGCTGGACGATGAACCGGAGCCATTTGGCATCGCTCTCGACCGTGACGCTCTCGTCAATCAGAAGCTCCGGATGCACATAATGCCGAATGAACGACCGCCGGTTATCCTGAATGACCTCGTTCACAAGCTCTCTCAGCTGCACCCGGTAAATATGGAAGTCCTGGGCGAACGTCTCCCTCCGTGCCATATAAAGCACCATTTCGAGCCCGTGACGCAGCCGGTCGGACTCCTCCGCGATACTGGCAAACCGCTCGTCGTCACCGTTCTGCGTGATGAGCTGGATGACCGATAGCGGGGTCTTCATTTGATGAACCCATTGATTCATGAACGTCAGGTGCTGCCGCTGTTTTTCCTCCCACACGTGCTCCCGCTGTTTATTCGCGCGGTACTGGGCGTCCAGAATCTTCGTTAAAGACTCCGCAAGCGGCGCACGGCTTACCTTGAGCTCCCGCGGCAGGACGTCGCTCGGGCCTGAGATGTACCGGTAAAAAGCCCGAAGCCGGACATAGCGGTACATCAGATAAACAAGCAGCACGCAAAGGCCGAGAAACAGCGCGTACAAAGCGGTCCCTAGATGGTTGTACCCGTCCAGCCAGCAAATAAGCAGAATGACCAGCATCTGCACCAGACTGAACCCGATAAGCGGCACATGGTCCCGTACAAACAACCTCATCGCTTCGTTTCGCCCTTCCATGTGAGGTGCAGCCGGTACCCGACGCCGCGCAGCGTTTCGATGGCATCGTCGATGCCGAGTTCCGCCAGCTTCTTGCGCAGCCGCGTGATGTTGACGCTGAGCGCGTTATCGTCGACATAGCTGTAATCGTCCCACAGCTTGTCGAGAATAGTCTCCCGGCTGGCAATCCGGGGACAATGATGCATCAGCGTCTCCATCAGCAGCGATTCCTTGCGCGTCAAAAGCGTGGACTGCTCCTTCAGCCGCAGCTCCATCCGCTCGGGATACAACATCAGCCCGTCCCGTTCCACAATGCGTTCCTTCGTCGCATAATCGCCGTAGACGCGCCTGATCTGGCTGCGGATCTTGGCCATCACGATTTCGTAATGGAACGGCTTCGTGATATAATCGTCCGCCCCGCTCTCCAGCGCCATCACCTGATCCATTTCCCCGTTCCGGGCGGAAATGAAAATAATCGGACACGTGGACACTGTCCGGATTTGGCGGCACCAGTAGTAACCGTCATAGCTCGGCAGGTTGACGTCCAGCAGCACGACCTGCGGAAGGTGCTCCTCAAACGATTCCATCACGCGCTGGAAATCATTCACCACGATCGCTTCGTCCCCGTATTTTTCAATGTGCGACTTCAACAATTCCGCTATTTTGGGATCGTCTTCGACGATCATGATCTTGTTCATCCGGGAAAATCCCTCCCTATTGTGCAAACGCCTCGGCGTCACCTCCATTAAACCACAAAACAGCGCGTGTCCCAATAAGGGACCTAATGGCGAGGAGCTGCACTCCCCTCAGCAGAGCAACAACCTTCTGTTCGGTTATAATCTTAAGGAACGGTTTATTTTAACAAGACCCGTATACTCCCATTGAATCTCCAGTTACAAGAGGTAGTAAACTAACTTTTCGGAGGTGAGTGGTTTGCGTTCCAAAAGCGGCACGGATTCGCAGAAGCAACAAGCTTCTGATTCTACAGACCAAGAGCGGACTTATTCGATCGGGGACGTGGCCAAAATAATCGGATCCACAATCAAAACCGTGCGTTACTACGATGAGGTCGGATTAGTAAAGCCCGCTGCCTACACAGAGGGAGGGCACCGGTTATACACGACGCAAGATATATGGCGTTTAGAGCTGACGATAACTCTGCGTTACTTGGATTTTGGAATTGATGAAATAAGGCAGATCATCTCCCGGGAAACACCCGTGGATAAAGCGCTGGACTGGCAGATCGAGTCCTTGGAGTTACAGGTAAGCACGCTGTCGAATATGATTTCGATTTTGCGCTTGGCGAAGGACAATGAAGGGGATTCCCTACAGTATGTCTATGATCTGGTCCATGAACGGGCCATCAATAACGAGAAGCGAAGCCGTTTCATCGCAAAAAGAGTGGAAGAATCCAAATTTTTAGAGGACATTCCTGCGGAATGGAGAAGTTCACTTCTTTATAACTTTAACAAGTACATTGTAAATCAGACGAAAACATCAGCCAAACAAACCGTTGCTTGGAACGAGTTACAGGAGCTTATTAACGATCCTGAGTTTATTTCGGACCTTAGACAAGATGAGTTTCTGTTTTTTAATATGGTCCATCAACCTCGATTGGGTGCGGACGCATGGGTCAAGAGCCTTGAGGGAATACACACCCGGTTAAATACGGCTTTGAAGCGCAAATTATGTGCCGAAAGTCCTTTTGTACAGGCCATTGTAGAGGATACGGCTATGCTGTATGCGAACTCGGAGCAATCGGTTGATCAAGAAGAGTTTTTTCGCTACTTTGCCGAATATTCACAGAGAACCCGATCGGAGCGCATCGAACGTTTCAATACGCTATGCTCCCTCTTGAGCCCTAAATTCCGCTTGTTTTCTCAAGGAAATCTCTTATTGCTTCAAGGTATAAAGTGGAGGCTTGAACAGATGTAGCCCTTTAACGAGAAGACGAGGGCTATTCGCCCTCATCCGTTCGTTAACCGCGGCGGAAATTCAGGCTCAGCCTTTCTCCAGCGTGAACCCCGGATGTTCGCCGATAGTCTGTTCCAGTAGATTAAACGGCTTTTGCTTTAAATAATGGTTAAAGAAATCAAGCGAGTATTCGTTAATCAGCCGGTGCGCCTTTCGTACCTCCACCCCTTCCATCTTTTCAAACACGGGTGAAATCAGATACATATCGGAGAAGCCCATATGTTTCATGGCATTCATTTTGATCCAGTAATTTCCGCCGGTGGTTATATATTTATACCGCGCTAATGTTTCGTCAAAAAACTTAGTCAGTTCCTCTCTTGTCGTGCCCTGAGAAGTGATATTCTCATCGCTCATATTCTTCGTACCGGAAAGCGTGTCGTCTGCGCTAAACATCAGAAACGGCTTTCTCAGTCCTTCCGCCGGAATCCGCAGCTCGCCGTATAATCCGCCGTCCATATTGATCGCCGCTTTAATCCGGGAATCCGCCATCAGCATTTGGACGGCTGTCGCTCCGCCGAAGGAATGACCGAACATGCCCATGTTCTCCAGATCCATCCGGTTTGTAAAACGATTGTCCGGATCGTTCTTGGCAAGCCGCTCGATTTGATCGACCACAAACTTTGCGTCCTCCACCCATTCCCCGTTTATTTTATCTAAATAGGCGACCGTATTCCCTTCTTGAGGGACAAAATTTACAACGCGGCCATCGGGGAAAACCGATGTTGTACTACGGTAAGTATGATCAATGCCTACCACGATATAACCCTGACTGGCCAATTGTTCGACCTCGAACGTGTTTTGATTTTTGGTTCCGTTTAAAGAATGCGAAAACATGAGCACGGGATAGGCCTTTTCCTTATCGGCTAGTTCCGCTTTTTCAATCGCATGAGTTTTAACCAATCCGATGCTCGTAAATAACAGCTTAGGCAGATGAAGCGCTTTGCCGTATCCATCTGCAAAAATATCCGCATGAGACACATAAGAAGCGGTGTTTCCCTTTGCGTTCATGTTCGCCGGATACCAAATCTGTACCATCAATTCTCTCTTATCGCCGGAATCGGGAGTATGGGTCTCCTCTCGCCGATCGTCCTTCCAATGATAGGAGACGGTTCCGATTTGGTACGGGCCGGACGGTTTCTCGAACGTGAATACCGGGAGCAGGACGGGCAGTGCCACGGCTGCGGCAGAATAAAGCGCGGCAACCGCCGTAATCAGGATGATCCTGCGGGTTCGGGCTGCCTTCTTCTCCTCTTCCTTCGGTTTGATCCTGTACCTTACCGCAAAAATCGCGACTGGGATTAAGGTCATCGCATAGACCGGGATCATTTGCCAACGCATGCCCTCGGTAAGCCCCTGCGTCAGCGCCAATAGGGCGGAAATTCCGGAACCAATAAGCAGCACGCGCCGCGGCTTGTTCTTGGCCACTATTGACCAACCGAGCAATAAGATATTAAAGACGGTAACCAGCATTTCAAAAGACCTCATAAGAGAAAACCCTCCATTTACAGTTTTGGCTGCTTGCAGCTCAAAGTATAAATCCTCCTGTAACTGGAGATTCAACCGTTGTTTTTGTAATAAGTCATCTTAATTGCCCCATAAAAAAATCCCCTCTAAGTAAACGGTAACGTGCTAGTTCAGCACGTTTTACTTAAAAGGGATGCTATCCGTATTGTGAGGAGCCCGTTCTGTATAACCCTAATCCAATTCGACGGTTTTATTTAGATCGGATTCGTCATTCTCTTTTCCCGTCAGTTTCTTGAACATATTCTTCACCAGCTTCATTCTGTTGCCGGCTTCCCAGTACTCGGCGGTTTCCGCTTTGACTTTAATCAAGACGAGACCCGGATCATCGCTCGATACCCCGAAAAACTTCTCGTACATGGGACTCCAAAGCTCTTTTAATTTGGCCCTGTTTTCAATCAGTTCAGCTTCACCGCGAACCGATACATACGATTTGCCCACGTAAGCCAGATTGACGCTCTTATTCTCAAGAAGCTCCCGATAAACGCTCTTATCCTTCATAGTCATAAACCACAGGTCTCCGTCGAATTCCACTTCCTGAGTGCTCATCGGCCGGGATACCAACCCGTCGCTGCTTATGGTCGTGAGCATGGCGACGTCGATGCCTTTGATTAAATCCCGGACCTTCTCGATAGCTTCCTGATTTTTTTCATAAGTGCTCATTCTAACATCCCCTTCATGTGTTTGTCGGTATAAAGATGGAACCATCTGCCGGTTCCCTAATTTTGCGTATTCTCTCTTTTATATAAACCAAACGGATAGACCGGCAAACGGAAAGCTCCTAAAGCTCCGCGAGTTCAGCTTAATCCGTGCTTTGCCTAAAGCGATGCCGCACCGGTGCGAAGCTCCCAGCGCGCGGTGCTTGGCGTCACAGGACGTTGGTTAACCAGTCCTTGTCCATGTTTTTGCCCTATTGCGCGCGGAACATACAAAAGGAAGCTTCGCATAGCGCGAAGCTTCCTTTCTTTCATCGGCTTTTCGGATTACTTTTCGGATTAAAGGTTACCGTTACCGGGCAATGCCCGCTGCAAGCTTGCTCAGCTTCCGGCCAATTCCGCCAGAACCTCGCCCATTCTGTCGAGGTTCTGTTCATTGGCTTCCACACAATAAGGCTTGGCCTGTTCGAAGTCCTCTTTTAGCTTGAAACGCTGGCGGAAGGTAACTTTGGTGCGTCCGTCCAGATCCTCGAAGGTTCCCGTTAACCGGAATTCATGGCCGGATAAATGATCCAGCACGACCCGCTCGAACGGCACAATCTCAACAAAGACGCTCTGATTGGGATAGTCCGTGCCGTCCGGTCCGTGCATGGTGAGCCGCCACGTGCCTCCCGGCCTGATGTCGCACTCGTGAAACGTATTCGTGAAGCCCTTCGGTCCCCACCACCGGGCTAACAGTTCGGGGGTTGTCCATGCCCGAAAAACAAGTTCCTGGGGTACATCGAACTCACGCGTGGTAACAAGTTCATTTTCACCGATCGCCATGCTCATTCCTCCCCTTCCAGTACCTTGCCCAGTGCGTCCAGCATCGCATTTGTACCGTGTTCCCGCACCTCCGGCGTATCGTGTCCGTCAAAGAACGCGGCCTGCTCCGTGAAAATAAGCTTGGTGCCGCCCTCTACCGCGATCAGCTCGATCGTTGTGATCGAGACGGAGATGCGCGTATCCCCCGAATCGAGGGTGTACGTATAGACAATGCGCCGGTCCGGAACAAGCTCCTGGTAGCTCGCATCGAAGGTAAAGACCGGACCTTCCGGCGGTCCGCCGCTGCTGTACTCGCGTCCACCGATCCGAAATTCGAAGACGTCCGGCTTCGAAAACCATTTCGCTTTGGCGTCCGGGTCGGACCAGGCGTGATAAACCCGCTTCGGCGAAGCGGCATAAACTCTCTCGACGACGAAGGTCGCATGTTTGACGAATCGTTCGTTCATTGTTTGTCCTCCTCAAGTTTCGGCATTCCGCTCTCCCCGGCAAGGAAGTCTCCCAACCGGTCCAAATGCCGTTCCCAGCTCGTTTGCCGCTCAATGACAGGCTTTTCAAATCCCATTTGCATCGCTTGCAGAAGGTCTGTGAAATCCTCTACCGTTACTTGCGCCTTTCCCTGCATAAGCTTGGATACATGCCCGAGCTGCTCCAATAGCTTCTGCTGCCGCCTGATCTGCTCTTTGATTCGGTCCATCTGCAGATGGACGATCTCAAGCGGGCCGATTTGCCCGCCGGTTAGGACCGACTTAATCTCCTCCAGAGATAAACCCAGCTCCTTAAGCGATAAGATCTGGTGCAAGCGCGACAAGTCCGACTCGCTGTACAGCCTGTGGCCGGATTCCGTCTGGGCGGATGGAGAGAATAAACCGATTTGATCGTAATAACGCAGCGTACGTACGGTAAGACCCGTCAACTTGGCGAGGTCTCCTACTTTCCAATGCCTCTTCATCCATCATCTCCGCTTCTTTAGCGCTAGCTACATACCGGTAGTTGTATTATAAAAGCTTACGCTGCGTAAGCTGCAAGCGAAATAATTATTCAATCGCAAGATTTTTTGGGCGAAAGGAGCAGAACCCTTGATTTAAGTCAATGAACCTTCCCATCCGGCCTATTACAATGAAACCCATACAACAAACTAAAGGAGGTTACGGGATGGTTCCTTCAACAATAGAGCTAAAGCAGCAACGAACAGCCGCTCTGACTGCCGGCATCGCACTGATCGTTATGACGCTTGCCGCATTTTTTTCCTATGGCTTTGTCCATGAAAGTCTTCTGGTGCAAGGCGATGCAAGCCTCACCTTTCAAGCCGTCACATCATCGAGAAACCTTTTCAAAGCGGAAAACGGCTGTTTTGGGGACCGCCCTGCTGAATTTAATCGTGGTGCTGCTGCTTTCCGGCCGTGCCGGCTATTTATCCTCAGTTAATACCGAGCAGCTTCAAGCCTATGTGATGATGTACTTGGAAGCGTTCGGGCTGATCTGGTCTATGGGTTTGATTATTTTCGGCGGACATCTGCTGATTGTAGGCATTCTGGCTTTCAAATCTGACCGGATACCTAAAGTCATCAGCATCTTATTGTGGATTGCTTCCCTAGGCTATATGGCCACTCACCTGTGCAACCTGTTACTTCCGGACAACGAGGCGCTTACGATGCTGCTTAATGTTGTATTTAGTATCCCTATGATTGCAGGGGAATTGGGCTTTGGAGTATGGCTTCTGGCAAGAGGGGGAAAAACTCTGTGTAAGGTGTAAGCTCTTCTTAAATCTTATCGTGATGCACCCGCCTCTTAATTCTGCTTAAAGATTCCGGGGTCATACCGAGATAACTTGCCAATTGATGTTGGGGTACACGATTGATCAAATGAGGGCGTTTCACTGCCAGCTTTTTGAAACGTTCTTCCGGTGTAGAAGCGATAAACGCGGCGAACTCTTCTTGCATGTGACCGAAATTTTCCTCGATCATCCTGCGTGTCATGGATTGCAACTGGGTGTATTTGGCGTACATGTCTTGTTCGATATCCAGCTCGCCGACAACCGCAACGCAGTCTTCCAGACACGTAAAGGTATACTCGGATGATTTATCCGGTTTGTGATGGTTGAAAATCGCGACGGCTTGTTCTTCCGTATAAAAGTTCGAGGTCATCTCTCTTCCCTCTTCATCCACCGAAAACTGCCTTACGCATCCCTTCAACACGAAATAACAGGCCGTAGGAACATCTCCTTGTCTAAGGAGCACGGTTCCTTTTTTATATTCCTTAATAAGAATCTCATCAAGGACAGCCTGTTTTTCTGCTTCGTTAAGCGACGTATATCGGGTTAAATACTTGAGCAATAGTTGTTTCATAGCTGCTGTTCTGTCACCACCCAAGACTAAGTCATAGAGCTCCATTGCCTAGCGAACTTATGCTTCCGGGCCACGCGGCGGACAATTTTCCCGCGCTGCTTATCCCTGCTTATGCTAAGGCTCACCGCGATGTAATCTTAGCTGTTCAGCTTTTTAAACAGATTCGCCAGTTCCGCCCTCTCCTCGTCGGTTAATTTTTCGAATAAATTTCTGCGCAGTCTTTCTCCCTCCAAAGTGGCCCGTCTAAGGACTTCGGCGCCTTGGTCGGTAATGCCCAAATAAATAATGCGGCGATCGGACTCATCCACCATTCGGACGGCTAATTTCTTCGCGACGAGCTTTTCCGATAAATAACTGAGCGTGGGCGGAGTAAGGCCCAATATTTTCGCAATGTCCGAAGGCCGGCTTTTCCCGTTTTGCTTGAGATGACCGAGTACAAGAACGTGAGAAACCCCGAGATCCTCATTGAATGTTTTGTTCCACTGGATAATCAGACCGTTGGTGAATTTGTCCATGTTATGTATAAGTTCGAAAACCGTTTGCTCTTCCATAAAATCCTCCTTGATAAAAGAAACGACAGCCCCTAATGAAAATTAAGGACTGTCATAATCTTACACGCTATTGAGCCGAGTATCCACCATCAATCACTAACTCGGAACCTGTAATGTACGAAGAAGCGTCGGAGGCCAGGAACAGAGCCGCCTTGGCGATGTCGTCCGGCTGTCCCAGACGCTGCAGAGGCGTCATCTGAATCAAGCGGCCCAGCAGGTCCTTCGACGTGCTTAGAGCTTGAGTCATCGGAGTTTCGATGATCCCCGGGAACAGAGCGTTCACGCGGATGCCTTGACGGCCGAATGCCGCGGCAGCCGCTTTGGACAGAGCGCGTACCGCACCCTTGGATGCGGAGTAGTGGTTGAAGCCTTGTCCGATCAGAGCCGTATAAGAAGAAATGTTTACGATGGCGCCTTGCTTCTGTTCAGCCATGTACGGAGTAACATGCTTCATACCGGCAAACGGACCGAAGCCGTTAATGGAAAGCATTTTCTGCCAATCCTGCGCGTCGATTTCTTGGAAAGGTTTTTCCGAAGAGATGCCCGCGTTGTTCACGAGGATGTCGATTTTGCCGAAGCGGTCGTTTACTTCTTTCGCAAGCGCCGCCCAGTCTTCATCGGAAGCCACGTTCAATTTCATCCCGTGTACATTCTGCTTCCGGCTGGCTCTCTCAAGCGCCTCCTCATTGATATCCGCTGCGATAACGATGGCGCCTTCCTGTGCGAAAAGATCTACCATACGTTCGCCGATACCGGAAGCTCCGCCGGTAATGATCGCTACTTTGTTATCCAATTGTCCCACTTTGCATGACTCCTAACGTAGTTTGATTGAACCGCCGTCCACCATAATGGTTTGGCCGGTAATATAATTCGAGTCGTCGCTTGCCAGGAATAGGGCGACACGGCCGATATCCTGCTCCGGATCGCCGAGACGGCGAAGCGGAATACGCTCGATCATCGCATCGTACAGGTGCGGGGCGCTCTCACGCCATTGCTCCACGCCCGGCGTCAGTGCGATCGGCGAGATCAGGTTAACGTTGATGCCGTCCGGCCCCCATTCGTTCGCGGCAACGCGGGAAATGGCGCGAATCGCTTCCTTGGCGGCCGCGTACGAGGTTTGCGTCACTTGTCCGTCAAGACCCGCGCCCGAAGCGAAGTTGATGACCTTGCCCTTCGTTTTTTTCAACTCAGGGTAGGCTGCCTGCATGAAATGAAACGTCGGGTAGAAGCCGGTTCCGAAAGATAGATCCAATAGTTCCTGCGTCGTCTCTACGAAAGAAGCCTGTCTGGAAGCATGCGCATTATTCACGAGAATGTCCAGCTTGCCGAATTTTGTGACCACTTCTTCCACAATTGCATTGGCGTTTTCTTTGACGGAAATATCCTTGATAAACAGGCATCCTTCCGTGTATTGATTGACTTCCGCAAGGGTTTCTTGCCCCTTCTGCTCGTTCACGTCGACAATGGCGACATGTGCGCCTTCTTTAGCCATCGCAAGCGCAATACCGCGGCCGATTCCCGAAGCGCTGCCTGTGATGACGGCGACTTTGCCTTGTAATTTCATGTGTAGGTCCCTCATTTCTCCGGATGATGAATTCACTGGCTGATTAATTCCACAAGCCCGCCTGCTCCAGTTTCTTCTTCCCGCCAAAAGCAATGCTTATGCAAACGATGTTAAGGATCAGCATGATGCCGATGGCATACAAAACAGGAGTATAGCTTCCCGTAAAATCGAACACAAACCCGTAAGCAGGCAGAGCGATGATCGAAGAGATCGCGAGGCCCAGGGAGGCATTGGAATAAATCTGGCTGTACTCCTTGTTCCCGAACAAGCTTGATGTAAGAGCCGGTCCCAATGTTCCGATAGAGGCAGAGACGAGACCGAAGAGTCCCACAGCCAGCGAGATGACAAGCGTGCTGGACGCCGCGAATAACAACAGCCCGATGGCCAGCACGCCCAGAATCATGGCCAGCATCGCGGTATTCCTGGTGCCGATTTTATCGCTGGCAAATCCGATGACCAGGGAGCCGATCAGCACGCCGATCATGTTGGTCGCCATCACATTACCCGCGAAGGATACATCGAATCCTTTGTTCATCAGATACGATGGAATGTGTACCGAGAAGCTTGCCACCGACGTGATCAGGAAGAAAAACGTAAGCAGTGCATAAAAGGCCGACGATTTTTTGGCGGCAGCCAGCGTCACTCCTTTGTTTTCCGCCCCTGCGTCTGCACCGGCGCTCGTGTTACCCGCGGCTTCCGCTCCGTAAGGAAGCGTTTTCTTTTCGAGAGGTGACTTCCTTATCAGTAAGAGCACAATGGGAACAACGATAACGATGACCGCAATCCCGACGATGATATAGGAGGTCCTCCAGCCCTGGTTAGCGATCAGATTGCCGACAATCGGCTGGGAAATGGCGCCGATTGCTCCGCCCGCGGCTCCCATGATTCCGAGCGCCAGTCCCTTACTCTTTTTAAACCATTGGTTAATTAATACCGGGCCTGCTATAACGGTAATAAAGACTCCGCCAACCGCGAGCGGAACAGCAAGGATGTACCAGCCCCATACCGAATTCATTAAACCGAACATGGCAAATGCTCCGGCCTGCAAAATGATTGCGGCACTCAAAATGAGCCGGGTATCGTACTTCGCCAATAATTTCCCGCCAATCGGCAAAAAAAACATGGTAATAATAGCGGAGACGCTGAAATATAAAGACAAGCTCCCCATTCCGACTCCGAGATCATTGGAAACTTGCTTTAAGAATAGACCGGCGGAGTTATTTAAACTGCCTTTCCCCAAGCCGACCATCATACAAAGCCCCAGCAAAATCCACCAAGCATAGTGAATTTTCCTCTTGTTTTGGCTCATAAAATTTCTTCGCTCCCCGTTTCTAATATCCGTTCCAACATAAGATGATGGTGCATTATGCCATTCTCACAAATGGCGAAGCCTATCATGCCGTTCATTCTCCCGATGCTCGCCAGACTCCTTTCCTGGAGGAACAATCATGATATATGCGCGATATAATATTTAGATATCGAAATATTATATGTCTAAATAGTAACAAAATATTTTCCCGCCTGCAACGGAGAACAATGGAAAAGTTCATTAAAAATTCAAGATAACGCAAAAAGAGGAGCGCTTGCTCCCCTTTTACATCCCTGATTATAAGGCTAATAAGCTAAGTCTACCCTTATTCTAATCCATCATGCGGCTTCCCCGGCGTTAGCGCTCCGACTCAAATATATTCCGCCATTATCTGCTCGATATCGTATGGAGTGACCCCGCTATCCACCGAAAATAGTGCCTCTGCCTGGTCCGCAGTATCCACTGCTTCCCCTCTTGCTTTCGCATGGAGGGTGAATAAATCGTACAGATCCGGCTTCCGCAAAGTTGTCATGGCTTTGCCTATCAACACCATTCCCTTCTGATTTCCCTCCACATTGTTAAAGTAGTGAGGATCTCTCGTTAGGGACAGATCCGTCCAGATGACCGCACGTTCCACCAAATCCAGGATGACGGGAATGGCAATCCGCGTATCGGCGGTGACATCGATTTTGTTGACCACCGTCGAAGGCTCGAATATTTCCCCGGACCCGGGTTTCTTGCGCATCATCCAGCCTGCGAAGCACTCCGGCAGATCGCAATACGGCTGTTCCGTAAAGGAATGAAGGGAAACCACAATATAACGCCCGCCGTAATCAACGATGGAAGGAATGTGCAGATCAATGAATTCGCAGGCTCCTTGGGGAGCCGACACGATATCTCCGCTGTGGACGGCTTGGTACTTGGAGGATCGCAGATTCGTGTAAGAAATATGCTCCACGTACTGCCAGTCACGGTCATACATGACTGCCGACAAGTCAATATCCACCCGGCCCGTAGGCTTACCGTCAACGGTTCCTTCTTTCCACCAACTGAAGAAACGGATCGTGTCCCCCTCCGTCATCGGCACACGGCTTCCCCGTACAAGCGTACGCAGCGCTTTGCTTGCGGATCGTTGGGAAAACGGGACATGATAGTCCTTCAAACGTTTATCGACATGGGTCTTCCCCAAGGGAGGCAGATCGGAAAATCGCTGAATAAGCGTTTTTTCGCACACTTCAACGATGGCCTGGCATGCCGTTTCGTTGATTTCCGGGAGCGTATGGGGAATCGCAAACGCTTTGGCCGCATTGCCTTTCGGGAAGAAGACGCGCAGCTCGGGACGCTCATGGCGGCGGGCAAAATGATTCTTCACCTGCAGCAGCACGGGCGTCGATACCTGATCGGCCACTTCGCCGAATGCCAGCACGACATACTCCGTGTGTTCGGTGGACCGCAGCAATTGATCGAGCCTTCTTGCAAATTCACCCGGACGCTGCGTCAGCAGATCGATCAAAGTCCATACCTGCCCATACCGGAAGGCAAGTTCCACGCTCCCGCCGAAGGTCGCAAAGGGCTTGTTATTGCGTAAAACTTCGAAAGCCTCCTGACAACGCGTAAAACGGTTCTTATACTCGGAAGGATGCAGGATTTCTCCCAGCCGGATCCAGCGATCCTTGTATCTCAGCATATCTTCCGTAATGGAGTGACAGCGTTCCAGCAATCCTAGCAGCAGCCGTCTCTCGCTGCGCTTAAATTTGCGGAAACGTGCGGGTTCGGCGAGACTGACATCGCCATCCGACCAGGCCGCGGCCAGACGAAGGATATCCGTTGCGGTTTTAAAGTATCGCCCGACCCGCTCCAAGCCGGCTTTGTCATGCTTTAATAAGGAAGCCGCCACGAAGGCCGCATTCTCCTTGAACGGGATCTCGGACGGAAGAATCGCGTCCAGTTCATCCGGGTCCGCGCACTCTATAGCCGCGTCAATATCTTCCTTGTCCGTCACGGAGATGGATGTCTTGGCTTGAATCAGCCGGCTTATCATGACATGAAACTCCGCTTTGCTGCCAAGATCAATTACTTTCAGGTCTGCCTCATCCCGCAGCGGAAATCTTTCCGTTGTCTCATACTCAGGCAAATCCAGCGTTAGATAATGATAAACGGCGTTCAAATAAAGCTCCGCATCGTGCCCTTCCATCACCTGCGCCGGAAAGCCGGGATACATCGGCTTATACTCCACATGGGCGCCGACCAGCCGTTTCAGATCGCCGATCAGCTCACGATAGAACGCTTCAAATTGCTCCTTGGATAAGGTGCACACGGCGCGCATCAAACGATGGGAGAAGGTAAATCCAAGAGATTCGATATTTTTCACGGCAGCAGCCAGATAAGCCTTAGAAAGACACTCCGCGCCTTCACCCTGCTCCACAATCACTTTGCCCGCTCTGCGTAAATAGATGTTGTTTATGTTCATAAAAAGAGTCCAGGAAAGCCACATCCCTACTGTCATTGGAAGAATCCTTAGAAGGAAGGAATATGATAGCCTGGACGCCTCCTCTCGCGATAGAAATCCTTCAGGAAAGCTGCGACCCTAATTCGCCCAATGAAGTAGAAGGAAGGATCGCAATAGCCTGAAGTTCAAGGTTCACAGTCCGTGACTCCGAACCTTTGATGAATCCATCATCCCATACTTCCCGGCATGCCAACAGGGCGAAAGTATTACGACTTGGAAAAGATAAACAACACAAGCTTTGTTCGGATATAAAAAAAAGCGACGTCCGCAGGACGCGGCAGTCGCTTGATTGGTGAGGTTTTCGGCGGATAATGTCCGCGATCAGGGCACAAAATAGCTCCCTACATACACATGCTCCGCTGCAGGTGGTGCCAATAGCGGTCCATTATTGCAGCTCTCCCTCAAGAAATTTGATGAGGTATATTTCAGGCTGCGCGAGGAATTCTGTAAAGCCGCACAAATCCGCATACTCCTGGTGCTCCACGTCGTAACAGCCGATAGAGCCTTTTTTCTTCGGATTCCACACAAGCTGCAGATCCGAGTAGTTGTCGATGTCGGCCGACAGACGCAACAGCTTTTGCCGGCCGGCTTTCATTTCAATCGTATCGGTCAAGGTGAAAAAGTCGATATACCCGATGTCATAGTCATTTGGCGCCAGCTCCAGGCGCAGCTTGTCTCCGGTAAGAAAGGTGACCAGTTCATCGGTCAGCTTATACTTTGCCAGCTCAAATTTCTTGTTCTCTCTATCATGAAGCTCTGCCGGCTCCAGGGATTTCAAATAGTCGGCCAAAGCGGCATTCTTATTTCCGACCGCAATCGTATACGCCCGATCGCCGTCCTTTTCCGTTATCGTAACGTCCGCGCCGCGTTCAATCAAATACTTGACCATCGCCGCATTGCCCATTCGCGTCGCAACGGTTAAAGGAGTCGCTTGATAAGGATAGACCTGGTCCGGCTTATTGTAATTAATGTCCGCCCCATGATCGAGTAAATACGCGAGTGTCTTAAGATCATGGTCCGACACGGCCTGGCGCAATACGGCGCTGCCGTGCTTCTTTATATCCAATCCCAGCTCATGGAGGAGCGGAATATTGTTTTTGTTTCCATAATAGGCCTGAGAATATGCACCTGACTTGATAGGATTGAGCTTGTCCGGTTTAGCGCCTTGCCCTGCAATGTAGCGGACGATGTCTTCCTTGCAATAGCGGACAGCCCGCAGAAAGGCCGGATTACGAGGGACATTCAGGTTGACGCCGTTCTCAACCAGCAGCTTTACAACGTCCAGTCTCTCCGATATAAGCGCCAAGTCGAGCGGACTCAGCGTGGTATACTTGCTCAGTTCGATGCCCTCTTCGATATCCCAGCCTGCCGCAATGGCCTCCCGCAAAGCCGGGATATTTCCTTGGTAAATGTGCAGCGCGATTTCCGGCAGCTTCTCGAATTTCCCGATATCTTTCAGTTGAATCATCCGTTACCCTCCTACCCAAAGTCTTATGTTAAATATAGAAAAGTACTTGGCAAAAAACAACGGGACTCTGCCAGGGGCACGGTTGCGGCCATTAGTCCGGGAAACGAGAGGCTTATCCGTTGGAATCGCCTGCTGCGTACGCCTTTAGCGCCGAGGGCAGCCCTTATAGCTGCCGGAAAACCGACTACGAAGCGTACGAGCAGCTGCTCGAGCTCGGCGGACCCGCTGTCCCCTTTATCCGGGAGCAGCTGAAAGGCGAGCTTAACCGGGATACTTTACTTACAGGTGCGATCCGCCGCTTGCGTCGATCAACTGGCCGGTTACCCAGCGGCTGTCCGGCGAAGCGAGAAAAGCGGCAACATCCGCTATGTCGTCGGGTTCTCCCCATCTGTCGAAGACGGAAAGGCCGGCCGCATTTTTTTGCCCGTTCGGATCTTGCAGCGTTCCCGCATTCATCTCCGTGTTAATGATGCCCGGCTGAATGGCGTTTACCGTAATCTTGCGGCTCCCCAACTGTTTGGCCAGAAGAAGGGTAAAGGTGTCGATAGCCCCCTTCGACAGGCTGTAGGTAAACACACTTGGAGAGGCTACGCGCGTTACGAAGGAAGAAACGTTAATAATGCGCCCGTTGTCTTTCATACGCGGCAAAGCATGCTGGGTAACAAAAAGCGGAGCTTTGACGTTAATCTTCATCACTTCGTCAAAAGACTCTTCCGTCGTCTCTTCCAGGCCGAGAATTTGCCCGATCCCGGCATTATTGACCAGAATATCGAACCCGCTGCCGCCCGTATGTTCCCGGATCGCCTTATCCAGCGCCGCAAATAAGTGCTCAATGCCGCCGAGAGTGCTCAGATCGGCACCGATCGCGCACGCATTCCCTCCGCTTTGGCCGATCTGCTGAACCACCGCCTCCGCTTCGTTTCGTCTTTGTCCATAGTGCACGGCGACGAACGCGCCCTCTTGGGCCAGACGCAGTGCGATGCCGCGGCCGATTCCCCTGCTTGCTCCGGTTACCAAAGCGACTTTACCTTCTAATTTCCTCATGCTCTCATCTCCTTGTCCGAATTCAAGAAGAATATAGCACAGGATAAATTTTGAAATGTTGCTCTTATATTCGGTCCAAAGGGATAGCCGCATGCCGGTCTATGGATCGACGAGCGTGCCGGGCGAAATTCCGCGATAATACGACTCAGGTAGAACGGATTCCTTCAAATGCGTTCATTACTAAATGCTGCACATAGTGTTCGTCCAGCTTGTCCCCTGTCACAAGCAGACGATAGAAGATCGGCCCGTAAATGAGATCAATACATATGTCAATATCGAGCCCTATTTTCAATTCCCCCAGTCGAATCCCCTTCTCCAAAAGACTCCTTGCCTCAAGTCGGCGGGGACGGAAAAATCGAGTCCGGTAGGCCTCCGCCAATGCTGAATCAAACTGTCCTTCGCCTAATAACTCTGTAATAATGGTCCCCTCCCGACTTGTCAGAAACCGGGTTAAATTCGTGGCGTGAATGACAATATCATTCGTTGCCGAGCCTGTATCAGGCACGGGCAATCTGGCCGTGGCGGCATACAGGAAACCGTCCATTACCACGGCCGCTTTGTTAGGCCACCATTTATAAATCGTGGCCTTGCTGACTTGGGCACGATCGGCAATTTTATCAACCGTGACGGCTTGAAAGCCATTTTCCAACAGCAACTCATAAGATGCGGAAAGGATAGACTTCTGCGCTTCTACATTACGCGGCCTGCCTCTTTTGCCATTCATCGTAACCGTCTCCTTTCGTTCATACCCATCGTAACCATTAAAAAACTATACGTTCAGTATACCGATTACGAACAAAAAATAAAATTGAAATCAGCTATTTACAAAACTAAACGTTCGGTATATTATTTTGATATTAATTATTAAACTGTACGTACAGTATTTAAAATCCGATAGAGGGAGGACCTATCAGGAAGAGAAATCCGCACGGAATCGATATTGTTTCGAACCAATGAAGTTACTGGCTGTAGAGCATGATATTTCGATATAAGGAGCTGCCTAAAATGACTGCTTTAAAAAAACAAACAATCGAAAAAAATATCCCGGCATGGTTAATCCTACTGCTGGCTGCCGCATGCGGGATCATTGCAGCCAATCTTTACTATGCGCAGCCTTTGGTTGGGGAAATCAGTTCTTCAATCGGGCTGTCCGCAAACAGTTCCGGCTTTATCGTGACGTTAACGCAGTTTGGTTATGTAGTCGGCTTGTTATTTGTCGTGCCTATGGGGGATATCGTTGAAAATCGAAGGTTGGTTGTCGGATCTTTACTTCTCACAGGGGCTGCTCTTGCAATCGCGGCCGTGTCGAAGCAAGCTGTGCCATTCTTAGCGGCTTCGTTTGTAATCGGTTTAGGGTCTGTCGCCGCGCAAGTACTCGTGCCTTTCGCATCATACCTTGCATCCGAATCTTCACGCGGCCGCGTTGTCGGCAATGTCATGAGCGGTTTGTTGCTTGGAATCATGCTTTCGCGTCCTGTGTCGAGCCTGGTAGCGGACTTCTTTGGCTGGCATGCCGTATTCGCTTTGTCTGCCATAGCTGTTATTATTCTGGCTATCGTACTGTCAAAGGTGCTGCCTGTAAGAAAACCTTCGACGAACACATCCTATATAGCTCTGCTCGGTTCGATGTGGCACTTGCTGCGAACAACCCCGATCTTACGCCGCCGGGCTGCCTATCATGCATGTGTGTTTGCGACTTTCAGCTTATTTTGGACAACAGCACCGTTGTTGTTATCCGGCCCGCTTTTTCATTTTTCCCAGAAAGCCATTGCGGTGTTCGCGCTTGCCGCCGTCGCGGGTGCAATAGCTGCTCCCGTGGCCGGTCGGTTGGCCGACCGCGGCTGGACTAAACCCGCAACAGGGATCGCACTCGCTGCGGTCGTCATCTCTATGTTGCTGCCGCTTATAATCCGTACGGGTTCATCCGTTGGAGTAGCTGTTCTCGTCGTTTCAGCCCTATTATTGGACGCCGGCGTATCCGCAAATCTTGTGCTTGGACAACGCGCGCTCTTCTCGCTGAGTCCGGAAATTCGCAGTCGGCTGAATGGGCTTTTTATGGCTATTTTCTTTTTTGGCGGTGCCATCGGATCCGCAATCGGGGGGTGGATATACGCCACGGGGGGCTGGAGTGCCGCGTTATGGATCGGAATAGCTTTTCCCGTCGCTGCCCTGCTTTATTTTGCCACTGAAAAGAAACAGGTTCTATGAGCAGCCTTCATTAAATGCAGTCGGGAGAGCCTGGATGCACTACACGCGCAAGAAAGTTGACCTCCGCTGTAAAAACAAAACCATCCCGCGAATTTAACTATTCCGGGATGGTTTACCTTTTTGATCAAGTTGTCAGTTTCGCATACGCGATAAAGAAGACCATAATCTCCCCGACGATTACATAATTAGATACATGATAAATCAAGTCAAATGCCATGCAGCAGCCCAATATTCCCAATAATACGGCCAAATGACAGGGCCTCAAACGCAGATGTTTGGGTCTGTACAGATGGAAAACCAAAGAGGTGGAGAAAAAATAAAGAAGAACGGACCCGAATACAAAAACCAGCATGAATGCATAATTTAGCTTCTCTTGGTATAACAACTGGATGGCAGCGGCGATCATGCTCATGGATAAGTAAATGAATAAGTGTCCGTAAATAATCGTTTGGCCGGCCGTTTGTATTTCCTTGCTCACTTTGGTTTCAACATTATCGAAGTACTGCCACCATATGGCGATCACTAACGCGCTTGTAAACGCGACAAACAAAACGGATGACAGATCCCAGCTGCCGAACTGGAGCACGGCCAGAATACTGACCACGGATTCGCCTAATAGAATGAGCGTAAATAAGGCAAACCGTTCCAATAAGTGAGGGGTATGTATAGGTGTTTTTACCAGGTGTTTTCGCCCGATTAGGGGAAGTACAATATCGACGGCAATTCCCATATACAGAACGGCATACCGGATCCACGAGTCAAAGAAGAGCGAACAAGCGGATATCAATATTCCGATCACAAAGTGGGTCCCCAAATAAGAAGCGGTCGATTGTTGATGAGCGGCTTTGGACTTATGCACCAACAGATATTGAATGGCGGTCAGTGCTCTCGAACCTATATATCCTATAAAAAAGGGAATATAGTATTGATCAAAATCAGGAGATAAGCTCGCTGTCATAATTAAAATAAAAAAGAGCTGGAGGATGCTTAATATTCTATGTATAAAGATATCTTGACCGAATCTGTTTACAAAGAGGGTTTGTCCTACCCATCCCCACCAGATCGGGATAAAAATCAGTACAAATTTAACTAAATACTCAATGGGAATGACTCCGTGATCTGCATGCAATAAGACATGAGTGGCTTTTGAGACTGCCGCGACAAAAAGAAGATCATAAAAAAGCTCCAACCAGGTGACTTTTTTCTCAACCATACCTTTTTAAATCCCCCTATTTTCATTCATACGCAGCAAGATATACTCGATTTCTTCTAAGGGCATTTTCAATTCTTGGCTGACTTCATAAAGTCCCCTGTCCTGTGCAAGAAGCTCCCGCGCTTTATTGATCTTTCCATGGAGCCAGTTGTTCTCCAGCATCCAACTCTTCACATGGGCCAAGAAGCGATTCTGAGTGTCCTTATCCGCATGCTTCTTGTATTTAGCAACAGACTCCGACAGATAGTTATAGAAATAAATACCCAAAGCCTCACGCTGCTCGTTTTTAGACATTCGCAGATACTGCTCATAAATCAGGCTGATGTCTAATCCCAGAAAGTTATCTCCGCTATCAAAACGTCTGAATGTCCTTCGTTCATAACTTTCGGGTAAAACACGAAATACAACAACGATGGCATACGGAAATTCCCATGTTTTCGCCGCTTCTTCTAACGGCAACAGTTCATCTCTCAATTGACTCACACACGTTCCATGTGTATCTAAATAAAAAGATAGTTCCATTCCTAGCTCCTTTGCTGCGGATTACAAATTTCATTTATTTTCCGGATACGGTTCGCAACCTTTCGACACGAGCCACTGCTCTATAGCGGCGAACGCCTGTATTTCCTCCTGTTCATACATGACGGCCACCTCTTGCTTATTGGCGTAATTAAATCTCACATAACCGCCCAGAGTCTGATAGAAGAGGTAACAAGAATAGTCGGTTTCAATGGACAGATCCGGCGAAAAAGCCGCTCGGCACATTCCGGCCAGATCCGGCAGCGAAAGCTGATCCTGACCCGGCGGCAGCCGCAAAAAGAGATGGTCCCGGGACCCCGTCCACGGTTCGTAATAAACGGCTCCCTCCCGGCCGCATCCGTACACCTGACGATAGATTTCGTCCAGCACCGAAGCGTACGTCGCTTCATCTTCCCGCTCCCGCGCCTGGAGGGGAATCGCCGTCACTTGTTCCGCGTGACGAGGCAGCCAGAGCAGCTGAGCCGTCCGGGGATGCACCGCCAGAAAATCGCCGTCCACCGTCGTGCCTATAGCGACGCACTCTCCGATCTGCCGCTCGGTAATCGGGCTGTCCGCGTCATGCTCCCATAACCCGTACTCGGCAAAAGGCTTAAGCACCTCCGGGTCCGGCAGCTGCACATTCATCCACCCTCTATAGGTTCCTTCGCCGAAGGACCGCAAAAACCGGAGATAGCCCGGTGGAAAAGAAACGGCCTCTGCTTTCGCAAGCGCTTGGTTGTTGCCGTCAGACAGCGGCTTTGGCCGAGATACCAGATACATGCGTCTTCCCCCCTGTGTCATAGTCATAACTTTTCAATTTAGATTCAATGCAGTCTGGCTCCATTATACTATATATGGGAATCGATTCTATCCTCCCCCTTACGTATACGACTTGAAAAGGCCCGTCCGTCCGATTCCTATTTCTCCTGCCGCAAATGCAAAAAAACCTTCGATCCAAGAACGGATCAAAGGTTCCTTATAAGTAATCAGCTATAAACCAGTTCTTTTTCGACCAGACCAAGCGTCTGAGCCGTTGACGTGAGAATTTCTTGGAAAAGCTCGGGATTGTTCAAGAGTGACAAGCCGTAAGAAGGGATCATTTCTTTGATTTTCGGTTCCCACTCTTTCATATGCTGCGGGAAGCATCTTGCCAAGATCTCCAGCATCACGTGAACGGCAGTAGAAGCCCCCGGAGAAGCGCCGAGCAGCGCGGCAATCGAGCCGTCAGCGGCCGTAATAACTTCCGTACCGAATTGAAGGGTGCCTTTGCCGCCGGCTTCCGTATCCTTGATCACCTGCACACGCTGGCCCGCTACGACGATATCCCAGTCTTCGCCTTTGGCGTTCGGGATAAACTCCCGCAATTCTTCCACGCGCTTTTCATTCGATAACAGGACCTGCTGGATCAGGTATTTGGTCAAGGACATCTCTTTGACGCCGGCCGCTAACATCGTCAAGACATTATCCGGTTTGACCGACGTGATTAAGTCAAACATGGAACCCGTTTTTAAGAACTTGGGCGAGAAGCCGGCAAAAGGTCCGAACAGCAGCGATTTTTTGTTGTCGATATAGCGTGTATCCAGATGCGGAACCGACATAGGCGGAGCTCCGACTTTGGCTTTGCCGTATACTTTGGCATGGTGCTGTTCGATCACTTCCGGATTGTTGCATACCATAAAGAGCCCGCTTACCGGGAATCCGCCAATATGTTTTCCTTCGGGAATACCGGACTTTTGCAGCAAATGCAGACTTCCGCCGCCGCCGCCGATAAAGACGAATTTCGCCGTATGGCGTTCGACGCTGCCGTTATCAAGGTTGCGCACCTTCAATTCCCACGATCCGTCGGCGGCACGTTTAATATTGTCCACGCTATGTTTGTAATGCATCTCGACATTCTGGGTCTGCAGGTAGTCAAAAAGCATGCGCGTTAAAGCGCCAAAGTTGACGTCCGTCCCAGAGTCGATTTTTGTAGCCGCGATCGGTTCACTCGAGGTACGGCCTTCCATGATGAGCGGAATCCATTCCTTCAATTTCTCCGGATCATCGGAAAATTCCATTCCTTGGAACAAGGGGTTATTAGACATCGCTTCAAACCGTTTTTTCAAAAACGTTACATTTTCTTGCCCCTGCACCATACTCATATGAGGGATCGGCATAATAAAGTCCTGCGGATTGCGAATCAGTTGGCTGTTTACAAGATAAGACCAGAACTGTCTGGAAAGCTGAAACTGTTCGTTAATTTGTATCGCTTTGCTGATATCTACAGACCCGTCCGGTTTTTCGGAAGTATAGTTAAGCTCGCACAAGGCAGAATGCCCCGTACCCGCATTGTTCCATTCGTTAGAGCTTTCTTCTCCGGCCTTTGCGAGTTTTTCGAACACTTTGATTTCCCATTCCGGCACTAGCTCTTTCAGTAACGATCCCAAAGTCGCGCTCATGACCCCGGCACCGATTAAGATAACGTCTGTTTTCATGACAACCTTCCTTATCCTCTATATTTATAAAAAAAGAGCAGGCACGCCTGCTTAGATAGTAAAAAAAAGCAAGGCCCCACCTAGGAACAAACCGTCTCTGTCTCCACTATAACCCTATCTACTCTATTATAATTATTTTTACACTAAAATATCTACCATTAAGTACTTCCAAAAGCCATAAAAACAAAAAAAACCAAGTCCTTAACTCAGTTTATGCAGAATTAAGGAGTTTGGTTGCTGTTTTTTGTGAATTCTTCTAGTTTCCGCTGTAGTTTAGGGCAGGAATTAGCGTAACAGTTCTATCAGAAAAATAGGAGATGAATATTTAAACACCGTCGATATCAACAGTCAGACCCGGATCCAAATATTGAGGCGCGGAACGTTTGGCCGGTGAATCCCGTTTCACCGCCGAGCGCAGAATCTTAATTTTAGAACACCAAAGAGAAGGTAAAAGCACAGTAAAAAGGGGTTGCCGGCTACCGGCAGACCGTCTCCGGATGAACATTTGTATCGATTTGCGGCGAGGTCTCCAGGCGCCCATACTAGTAACTGTTAAGCCATATTTTGCGTTTGCAATCGTTTTAACATGAATTGTATAAAATATTTAAAAAATATAGACTTATTTTCTTGATTAAATTAATCTTATTATACAGGATCATTTTTCCATTTTTGAATAAGGAAAGGAAGCGAGGTGTCTGCCATTGACTGCTCTTATTGTGATCCTTGTCCTTTTCTCACTAATTACGGCGTCCGTTACGATTACCATCGTGGTTCGGATGCTGCGGGCCCACAACAAACAACGCTTGCAAAGCAAGACCATTCTTACGGAGGGGACTTCCGCGCAAGCGGTTATCAACTCGATCCGGCAAACCAACGTAACAGTTGACGATCAGCCGGAAGTACTGCTCGATCTGACTGTCACCAAGCAGGACGGCAAGGTGGTCCACACCTTGGTAAAAACCGTCATTCAGATCGTAAATGTTCCCGCTTTTCAAAAAGGCAACGTTGTTGAAGTGAAGTATATGACGATAGACAATGAGCAAAAATTCGAGGTAGTAGGTACCTATATGCCTTAGAGCAGGAATTGCATGCTGGCCTCGCCTGGGCTTTGTCACTGAGCGTCATGCGCCTAAAGCTGAGAAGACTGGCAGAAAACAGTTAACGAAAGGTGAGATAAACGATGGGATCTTGGGGTACGGCATCGCTGGAAAGTGACGAAGGACTGGACATTCTTCATGCGTTAACGGAATATACAACGGAGCGTAAATCGGTCAAGTTAAAAGAGCTGATCACTCATTTCAGGGAGATCGGATTACTTTCAGAGGATCCGGAAGAGGAGGATTTCCTTTACGATAATACGGCCATTGCTCTGGCTGAAATCGTATGCGCCTATATCGAAAACGGAAAGACGAAATATGAGCAGTTGAACGATCTAAACGAGATTGTCTGGGAAGCAGAGGATCTGCGCGAGTTGAAGCAATTGGTTCAGCAGGTGCTGGATAACAAAGGCGGAGATCGCGAGCTGTATGAGCTGAGAGATGGAGATTCCGACTGGATTCAACATATGGAACATGTGATTCGTATTTTGTCGGAGCGGCTATAAACGCTGGAAAATAGAAGCCGGAGGCCGCCGCTCGAAGCGACCTCCGGCACCCTGTTAAAGCCGCATAACGCGGCTTTTTTACGTAGAGCCGTAAGGGAAGAGATACTCTGCTACTTGCCCTTCATAACAAGCTCATATTTCTTAAAAATCCAAGAATCCGCCATGTCATTCATCGCATTTGTACTTATGCGAACAGGCGGTTTTTGCTCTTGCAATGCATCTGCTGCACGGGCCGAAAAACGAAGCGGCTTTGTGATTTTTTTCATGTCGTTCGCTATTTCATCAAAAAATGCATAAGTTAACGGCTGATGTTCCCGGATATCCTCGTATATATAATATTTTCCTTTTTCATCTTCTAAATTAATTTGAAAGCCTTTGGGAAGGGACAGCATGACATACGGTAATTCATCTTCTGCCCACTGTCCGTGATAGGGAAAGCTGATCCCTTCATTTCTTACAAAGAATCCGGAGCTTTCATTGCCCGCGGCAAAAGAAATAGAGTATACGAAGAAAGGGTAGTAATTCGGCTTTTCTTGTGCTGTAAAATACTGATAAAACGTTTTATAAGCCTCGACCACCTGATGTTGATCATGTTTTGTCCGGGCATGATTAGTAAGATGAAATTGTGCATGTTTTGGTTCAAAGAGCTTCAAGACACTTTTAAATTCTTCCGGCGTTATGAAGAATTTAAGTTTATAAAATCCGCTGTGTTTCAATTTGTCCATTTATCTCACCGCCAAATATAGACTTATGGTACATGATAAGGTCCGAAGTTTAGCAATCATCCCCTCCAGAAGGTCTGTTATGTATTCCACATGTTTAACGTGTTCTCCTGGCTTCCCCGCAACACTATTTTGCGCTGTTATTTATGGTTCCCGGTTGTTCTAGCAACATATTTAAAATAGAACCCCTTGCTAAGGCAGGGGTTCTATTTCATGATTAAAACTTTGGCCTATGTCTTTACTTGAACCTTGTCAGGCTCTTGACGATAACTATACTTGGTCTTCTTATCATGAAGCCTTTCACGCCTTACTTTTCCTTCCATAAACAAAGTATAACGTAACAGCGGACATGATCATCAATATGACGGAATATACCAAGGTTAACGCTTTCGTGTCAGCCAAAGCTTGTGCATCCGTACTGTTCTTAATGACGATACCAAGAGGCTGATACAAAGGATGATAGAGGAATACGGTAAGATCGTAATCCGCCAAAATACCATTGAAATTCAAAGCAAGAATGGCTAGCGTTGACGGGAGTATAATGGGTAACAACACTTTAGTGAATGTATAAAAAGACTTGGCGCCCAAATTTTTCGCCGCATCCTCAAGGTTACTGTCCAGACTGAAGAAGGACGCTTTTACCATCCGGAGAGTGAATGGTATGTGCACGATGACATAGGCAATAAATAGCATCCAGACCGATCCCACTAATATCGAATTCCCGATAATCAATCTCGGCGTGTTAAAAGTTACGATGAGCCCGATTGCGATTAATGTCGACGGCAGCATCCACGGGATCAGAAGCGCATACTCCAGGGCCATCGTCCACTTGTTCTTGAACTTATGCAAAATCCGCGAGGCCGCCAAAGCCAGGGCCACAACGGTTACCGATGCTGCAGCGGCATACACAATGCTTACAAGGTAAGGCTTGAACGCGGACATGTTGGAGAACACGTTCTTATAATTGCTTAAGGAGAAGCTGTGAAAACTCAGCGTTGCCGTAGATATGCTGTGTGCATCCGTAAACGAAAAGACAATAATAAGAACGACCGGAATGATATAAAGGAGAAACAGGAAGTACGCCAGAATATGGGCGGCAATATTTCCGAACTTATTGTTGATCTTTTGCTTAACCAGTTCCGATTTCACTTTGGAAACGGACATGAAGTTGCCTTTTCGTTCAAATCTGATCATAAGGGTCAGCAGAATTAAAGTAGCCAGGCCGAGAATGAGCGCCAGCAGCGCAGCTAGATCTTTGGAAGACGCACTGTTCGAGAAGGTTAGGATCATCGGTGTGATCGTTTGAAACTCTACTCCGCCTAAGATCAGAGGAGCGGACGTTGCAGCGAGGCCCGTCAGAAAGATCAGAATGGTCAGCGCAAACATCGTAGGCTTCAAGACCGGAAGGACAACCCTCCACAGGATATAAAAGGTGGATGCCCCCATATTTCTTGCCGCTTCTACGGTTTGAAAATCAATTTTACGAACAGCATTGCTTAGAAATAGGACGTGGTTGGAAGTGCAGGCGAACGTCATTACGAATAGAACGGCCCAGTAGCCGTGAAACCATGTCGTATCAAAAGAAGGAAACAGATTGACCAGCAGCTTGGTCATGAAACCCGTTTCACCGTATACGAATTTATAACCGGACACTAATACAACACCGCTATAGATAAGAGTTGTAAAGTAGCCCAGCCTTAAAATTTTCGCACCCTTGATATCAAAATACTCCGAGATCAGAACCAAAGTGACGCCAACAATGTTTACCGTAAAAACAAGGGATACGGCCAGAATAAAACTGTTATACAAGCTTCTCATCGCACGTTCGGATGACATAAGCTTCTCCGCCGCCTCGAACGAAAATTTACCGCCCTTAAAAAAGATTTCATAATAGGTATTCAGGTTAGGATAAATCAGAAAGGCTATGACAAACCAGGCTATCAGAGCGTAAAAAACGAATGCGGTCGGATTGATGGATGCCAGCCTTTTTTTAATTTTGTCTGCGTTCAACACACTTCCTCCTTCCCTTAGTACTGCAAAATATCGCGGACACGGATATAAATATCGATATCGTCGCCGACTTTATTGGGAGCAAACCCGCTTTCTTTCTCGATGGTCTTTATGAGTCCCCCTCCGGCAACCTCTATTAAATATTTGCTGTACAGCCCATAAAACTCCTGATCTACAATTTTGCCTTTTATTTGTACGGCATCTGTACTCGGCAGGGGCAGTAAGCTCACTTTTTCGTTGCGGATATAGGCTATTTTGTTGGCGTCGATGCAATCCTTCAACCGGCTATTTTGGATAATCAACGGGTCGATCCTATTGATATCGCCTATAAAATTACACACAAATTCCGTTTTGGACTGATTGTATACTTCTTGAGGACTGCCGACTTGCTCGACGATTCCATTATTGAAGACTGCGATGCGATCAGACAATGTTAACGCTTCTTCTTGATCGTGAGTGACATAAATCGTTGTGATCCCGAACTTCTTCTGAAGATTTTTCAACTCATTTCGCAATTGCACCCTTAGCTTGGCGTCCAAATTGGATAAAGGCTCATCCAGCGCCAGAATACTCGGTTTTAGGACCAGCGCTCTGGCAATAGCTACGCGCTGCTGCTGACCGCCGGACAATTCCGACACTTTCTTAAAAAGCTGGTCCTCCTTCAGATCCACCTTCTGCGCAATGTCCCTCACTTCCCGGTCTATATCGGCCTTCGAAGCCTTCTTGACACGCATGCCAAAAGCGAGATTGTCATAAACATTCATCGTCGGAAACAGGGCATAACTCTGGAACACCATGCTGATCTCTCTTTTTTCAATAGGCACATGGGTAATATCTCTGCCGTTCAGCATAATTTGTCCGCTCGTAGGTTTAATAAATCCGACCAGGCTGCGCAGAATCGTTGTTTTCCCACACCCCGACGGACCGAGAAAGGTAAAAAATTCCCCTTCTTTTATTTGCAGATTGAGGTTTTTGATGGCGTGGAAATGACCGAATTTAATTTGAATTTCATTAAATGTTATCATAGTTACCCCTATCCTTATGTTCTTAAAGAATAACTGCATATTGGCCTCCCAATATGCAGTCTGTCGTTCATCTCGCTTTGTTTATTTCATGATCTGTAATTCAATTTTCTCTACCCATTTTCCAATGTTGCCGGCAATAAAGCCCCAGTCCATAGGCTGCGCTTTTAAATTGGCATATAAGGCCTTCACGGACTCATTAGCCTTTGCGGCAGCTTGGGTATTCGCAGGCATGGAATTGAATTTAGAGGCAAATTCCCCTTGGACTTCAGCGGTCCCTATCCACTCGACGAACCGTTCTGCCGTTGCTTTCTTCTTCGTACCGTTAATAATAGCCGCATGCTCCACAATCATAGGCACGCCGATTTGCGGACTTACGATGCTTGCTTTCACTTTATACTGTTCTTCCTTCTTGCTCAGTGTGCCGGAAACCACTGCTCCAAGCGGCGTTTTTCCGCTTGCCAAATTGGCGTAGAAATCTTCCCCTTCTACCGCTCTTACCCCGTTGTCAAACAATTGCTTAACTTCATTCCAGCCTTCCTTGGAAATGCCGAGTTCACCGTTGGGATCCTGATATCGGGTCAGAATTCCCGCGACTACGAGCTGCGGCGTAATTTGTCCAAGCAGGGTAGGGGCTTCATATTTGCCCTTAAACGCTGGATTTTTGTAGAGCTCCGTCCAATCCTTCGGTGCGGTTTCGGCTGTAAATTTACTCGGATTGTAGCTAAGCAGAATAGCCTGCTTCACTAGACCGTGATAAAAGCCGTCCGGGTCGTTTAAGCCCGGCTCTACATCTCCGGCCCATTTCGGAACATACTTGGACAGGACATTTTCTTTCTTCAAATTTTCATAAAGCATGTTGTTTAAGCCGAACACAACGTCTGCAATCGGATTGTTCTTCTCGGCAATCAACCGGCTGGTTAAGTTGGCACCGCCTGCGCCGACAAGCTCAATCTCAAAACCGGCGCTTTTCGCTTTCTCGACTAACCATTCACCGCGGCCATCGGAATTCGCATTTGTATAAACAATCAGCTTATCATTCTTAACCGGTGCAGATGCGGACGGCGTATTGTTCGAGGGTGTAGTCCCATCCGCATTGTTATTGGTGCCACCGCAAGCCGTTACCGCCAGACATAGGATCGTTAGCAAAGATGCACTTACCATTTTTTTAAACATTCTTTTTCACACTCCCTATTCATGTAGGTGGATTTTTTATAAAACCATGGTAATTCGCAACGGAGCAGGACTTGAAGGAATCCTTTGTTCCGCCTCTGTATGGCTAGATGTGAAAGATCATTCCGTCATGGGCCACCACGATCCCCGCGGGTTTGAATATGTCTTCAAATTCATCGTGAAGCAGTTTGGAATTATGGCTAAAGTGCGTGACGATGATGTGCCCTTCCTCTTTTAAAATATGTTCATTCCGAAACTCACGCTGAGCCTCCAGCACCGTCTCGATGCACATATGATTGCGATCACGAGATTTCCCGGTGTACCCGTGCGTGCAGTCGAGTATGGCACCATCCAGGTTTCTTCCCTTTAACCACGCCCATGTCGCTTCCGGAAACCAGCCCGAATCATGTCCGTACAGCAGGCTTTTGCCTCCCTTTTCGATTACGTACAACAAGCATGTTTCCATCCTGTCATGGTCCGCCAGCAGGGGTGTAACCCTTGCATCGCCTACCGTTATCGTCTCAAATGGACGAAGGAGATGAAATGCAAACCGCTCTCCCTCAAATCGGCCGATGGCAGCACGCGTATGATGCATCACGGCATCGTTTCCGTAAATATGCAGCGGATACGGAAGGTCATGAGCAATTCCCGCTCTTCGGCATTCCAAATCATAAGCGTTATAATGATCCGAGTGCGTATGGGTGACGAGCAGGTGCTCGATTGCGCCCAAATCAATGTTGTCGCGAAGCGCCTGCATATAAGAATCGGGACCGTAGTCGAACTTGATTACATCGTCAATGATGGCCGAGCTTCGCGTACGAATATTTTTTTCCCCAAGCTCTCGTGCTTTGAGGCAGTACTCACAGCGGCAAAATGCATTCGGAAAGCCCTCTGCGGCTGCGGTTCCCAGAAAATGAATTTTCATATAAACTCCTTCGGTCAATCCTAAAGAACGGATTTCCTCTCTACGATCGTCGTTTGAATTTTGATGGTGATCTGTTTCTCAAGAGAATGTTTAACCCTCTTCATAAGAAGATTAAATGCCGATTGGGCAAGCTGCTCCGTATCCTGTCTGACCGTCGTAAGAGCAATCGGAGCTAACGCGGATAATTGGATGTCAGAGAACCCGACAATAGAAAGCTTGTCAGGGACAGGAATCCCCATACGCAAAGCGGTATATAAGGTTGAAACGGCAACATGATCATCCCCGCACATAAGAGCTGTCATCTGCGGATTTTCATGAATAAACCGTTCCTGTTCCGGGTCGCCCTCGTTAATATGACTTGGATTGCAAGGCACGCTTTTAAAGAGAATGGATTGGTTTTTGACAGGAATCGCATGATCAAGCAGCGCCTGGATATAACCCTGATACCGCTCCTCCCTGCTGGTGATATTATCTATCGAGTTCGACGTGTATCCGATTTCCCTGTGTCCCTTCTCGATCAAATACCGGGTCATCTGGTAAGAGCCCAGGTAATGATCGTGATACACGCAATCGATCTGAACCTCACGAAAAATTCGGTCAATAATAACAATTGGAAACTGCTGCAATTTCAACCTCAGCACTTGGTCACTGCATGTCTTGCGTCCCTGGGGAAATAAAATGATGCCGCTTATTCCCCCATCGACAAGCCTCTGCAGGCAGCGATCCTCATCCTCTTTACTCTGGCTGATCTTCAGAATAAGATCGCAATCGTGCTTTCGTGCTTCGATCTCGGCCGCCGCAATAATTCTTGAAGTGTAATCAGATAGATGGGGCACGATGAGAGCTATCTGATTACACTGCTTCTCTTTTATTTCGCTTGGAAGCGCTTTCTTATCTGCCGAGAGCAGTCCGCTTTCAAGCACTCCGTCCTGGTTTCCGGAAAGGAAGGTCCCTCTTCTCGGCAAACGATACACCAGACCCTGCTCAGCCAATTGTTCCAGCGCCAGCTTACTCGTCATCCGGCTTACGCCGAACAGCTTCGCAAGCTCTCCTTCTGAAGGAACGGGATCATGCGGCTGAAGCCTGCGGCTCCGGATAATCTCTATGACCTTATCGGCAATTTGCAGATACAGCAGATTCGGTTTCTTTGACGCCTGTACATTTTTCATTTAAGGTTTTCCCGGGCCAGTGATCTCTCGTGATTGATGGTATATCTGTCGGCATATTTATCCATAGGTGTCGGACTTTCCCCTTCCTAGGTTATTGGTGATCTAAAATGAGCTTACTTAATGTCACTGACATATTCAATGACATACGTATTAAAAATGTGTAAATAAAGCATTTTTCATCAAAATTTCTTGATAGATCGACGATTCCTATATCAATGGAACCAATATTTTCATAATCTAACATCCGCAAAATGGACTCTTATGTATATAGAAAGGGGCTGTCCCCACCCGTCATCTCAGATGACCGGGAGACAACCCCTTTCCGATATAGCCAACTTTGTTTTCCCCAAGTCAGCTATAGCACAAATCGTGTGCCGAACTTTTTTCAACTACTGCTGCTTGATTAGGGTTTATCAAAATGGCTGATCAACGCCAACGCCTCTTCATGGTCAGGCTCAAGTTCTAATAATTTTCGCATGTACCTCAAAGCATCTTCAACTAAATCTAGCTCGAAGCAACAAATGGCCAGACAATAAAACACGGTTGATACGACCTCGTCTTGCTCTTCTTCTACCGAAATTTCCAAATACCGTTTGGAGTGCTCGTACATGTCCATCTCAAACAGGATCAATCCGGCATCGAGCGCCAGATCGTAACGCTGCTCCATGACGTAGTAGGAGGACCACATCAGCTCTATGCCTCTCAACAAATCCTGCTTTTCTTCATCGCTTGCATCCTGTAACAGACTGGAAATCTGCTTCGTGCTCTGAATGAAAAATTCCGCATCATATCCGCCCAAACGCCAAAAGCTTAAGATTTGCTCCAGCCGCATGCTGTCCAGATTGCGATCTACCCACCCCTTCATACTAAAAAATTCATCCGGACCAAAGCGTTCGATGCATCGACGATAAGCCAATCTCATATTGGGATAGTCTATCGGTTTGTCCAAATGGAGGATACAGCCGACATTTATATTTTTATAATGGTGGGGGGGAAATAACGCCTCGGCTCCTCTTTGTTCGAAGAAATGTAGAAGCGCATGGTAGTTGGCCGTTAAAGAAAAACTTCCATGCAAGATCAACTCCGGCGGTTCCGCGAATTTCCAATTTTCCAGTAAGTGATCTCCTTTGTCTGCTGTTATGAGCAGGAACCCCTTCTGAGATAACGAATTCAAACGCTGTAAACAAGTTATTCCCGCGGCAGGAAATAAAATATGCGAGTCTTCCAGCTGTTCCTGATAAATGGAAATGACATCACGGTAAGGATAGGTAGCCTGTTCGTACTCAGGCGCCCGACGATGCTCATAGTGTAAAGTGATTTGATCTAACCATTCCGATGGTTTAAGGGAATCCTGATGTTCGGGATATTCGACGTCAACATCCGCTTCATAAATTTGCCCCTCACTCACATAAATCAACTCTTGTGGAATACCATCGAAAAAGTAATTGGCCACAATGATTACCGGTTGTTTTAAAGCTCCTTCGCTAATGGTTGTACCTGATACAACGAGGTTCAGTACTGTGTCATGGACAGCATCAAATTGCGCAAAATCCAGCAATCCCTCGGTAATAAAAGTTTGTAGAGCCGGATGTTCCTTCCAAGCCATAACGTTGTTCATCGCCAAATCCGTCATGATATAGCGGAACGGAGGAAGCGATATCCCGGCGTAGTCTCTCAACTGACACAACTCATGCAGCACATGGTAAGCAAAACGTCCCGCTCCTGCTCCAAGCTCCACAATCAAAACAGGCTCGGAACCAGCTTCCTTATTCGCCCGGTCTTGAAGAAACCCGAAAATCATTTCCGCATAGGCAGCGGCGATCATCGGATTGCTCGTTATATATTGAGGGACTTGGTCATTGTTCCAAGCCTTCGTTCCCGCTTCTTCATAATATTTTCGCTGGATATTCCATATAGGCGCTTCACTGAAGCGGTAACGTTGTTTATTCTTTGTCATTTATCGATCCTGCTCTCTGAAAGTCATTTAATGATCTCTACCTATAACTTACTTCAATAAGTCCCTTTTTTATACGCATTGCTCTTCTGTTAGAACGGCCGTCCTATGCAATACTCGTGATCAAAACCCTTTATTTTCCCCACATGTTCTCACGGCTTCTCCTTATGTTACTATTAACTGAACTTATAAAAAAGAGATTCTTACGAAGCCGCACTTCACCGGTGAAACGAGGAGGTTGTCAAATTGAGCAAAAAGCAATTCATTGCAAGATGGAACGACGCTCAAATCGCTGAAGCGAACCGGGCATTGGCCGCTGTTACAGGCAAATCAAACCTGCATAAAAAGGAACGCCTCTTCCCTTCCTCCCCTTTCGGGCAGACAGCTGCCGGGTTAGAGGATTTTCGGGGAATCGAATTGACAGAGACGATTCAGTACTTGACCGTACAGGGAGTCGATCTGTCTTATGCCCGTTTCGCGGAAGCTGCAAGTTTAAACACCTCAACATTTACGAATTGCGGCTTTGACATGATAAAACTGGACAGCCGGTATGTGACACGTGAATTCAGCCGCTGCTCGTTTCGGGGAGCCAAGCTGAATAATGCCAGGATCAGCGAACGATTTGAGGATTGCGATTTTACGGGAAGTAATTTAAGCAAAGCCATAGCAAACGACGTATCGTTCGTACGATGCCGGTTTTCCGAGGTTAATTTTCGCGGCGCTATGTTTATGTATTGCCGGTTTGAGGAATGCAGCTTTGAAGGGGCTGTTTTTCATAACGGCTCGTTAGCCGGAAGCCGTTTTACGGGAGAGACCGACTTGCTTCCAATTTGGGGAAATACGATACTGGATGGCGTCAAAGTCAACGGGGAGAGACTGGCTTAGCCTTACTGATCTGCACGATAATCCGAATACCCTATAGAACATTTGAGGATAAGAAAGGAGGCCATTATAGAATGCTAAAGATCAGTGATTTCTCCAAGTTGAGCGGTGTTTCTGTCAAAGCATTAAGATTTTACAATCGTTTAAAACTGCTTGAACCGGCTGCCATAGACCCTGCTAACGGCTATCGGTACTATGCTCAAAAGCAGCTTCTAACCGTTAAGCGCATTACCGCCTTTAAAGAACACGGATTCACGTTGGATCAAATTAAACACTTCCTGGATGAGGACGCAATACCCGACGTAAAACTAAAGTTAGTCGATAAAAAGAAAGAACTCGAGCGTTCCATCCTGGAAGCGCAGCGGCAGTTGAACGAAATCAATAACCGGATTACCCGTGTCGAAGAAGCGGATAACCGCCGGCAGGAAACGCCGATAACCGTTCGTAACGTACAACCTCAACTTATGGCTTCTATTCGTGATATTGTTCCACGTACGCACCTCTGCCTTCTGCTTGACGAGCTCACCCGGTACGTCAATTCCTATGGGGAGGACGAAGGACGAGATTTGACGATTTTATGGCACGATCCTGACAACTCAGATACGGAACAAGCCGATCTTGAGGTTGCCGTACCGTTAACAAAGACTATTCCAAGCAACGGAAGAGTGAACGTCCGCCTTATGCCCGAGTTAAAAGCGGCCGCTTCCCTTGTGCACCTCTGCAATCCTTACGACAACTCTTGCCTTGCCGCCGATCAGTTAGTTTCGTGGATCTCATCTCAAGGCTATGTCCGATCCTCTAAAGAGCCGATCCGTGAAACTTATTTAACTTCGGACAAAGATATTTACGGAAAAATGCGATTGGCTGAACTGCTCATTCCCCTTGAGCTTGGATAAACTCGTGTTGACTCTCCCCTTTACTGGAAGGTGTACAGTAGCACTACACATCATAAAGGAGTGAGAGCTATGAAACGATTGGAAGGAAAAATTGCATTAGTCACAGGCGGAAGCCGCGGTATCGGAAAAGCAATTTCGCTGCGACTGGCGCAAGAAGGTGCTCTGGTTATCGTTCATTATGGCAGCCGCCGTGCTGCGGGAGAGGAAGTTGTCCGGGCCATTGAAGCCCAAGGCGGAAAGGCTTTGGCCCTAGGAGCAAATCTCGAAAACGTTGCCGGGGTAACGGATTTGGTTCAAACCATGGAGCAAACGCTCCTTCGCCTAACAGGTCAGAACCGGATCGATATCCTCGTTAATAACGCTGGCATAGGAACTTCCAAAACATTGGAGGAAACCACCGAGGAGGATTTCGACGCGATATTTGCCGTGAATGTAAAAGCGCCGTTTTTCCTCGTCCAGCAGTCCTTGCAGCTTCTGCGTGACGGAGGGCGAATTATCAATACCTCTTCAGGCGTTACGCGAATTGCATATCCTCATATTATGGCGTACAACTTGACGAAAGGTGCCATCAACACGTTTACCCTGCATCTTGCGAAGCTATTAGGGCCTCGTGGGATTACCGTTAATGCCGTGCTCCCCGGCATCGTCGATACGGACGTGAACGCAGAATGGCTGCATACACCGGAAGGCCAGCAACATGCGGCCGAAATGTCTGCCCTCGGCAGAGTCGGCGAGCCTTCGGATATTGCGGACATCGTGGCTTTCCTCTCTTCATCGGACGCCCGTTGGGTTACCGGACAGATGGTCGATGCCACCGGCGGGTCGCATTTATAAGTGCAATCAACAGCTCTTCCAAGCAAGATGGAAGAGCTGTTTTTATTGGCTTCCGGGCCCTTATGTTACTTTCAAGTGCTTAGGTGAGTCCAAAGTGCGTACTTCTCAAGTTCCTTCTTCCCTCTCATAATAGACCCTATAAGAAGGAGGAGAGCCCTATGAAACCAGAAGAAACCGTATCACATAAAACCGCTCTTGTCATTGGAGCTAACGGAGTAATCGGAGGGAATCTCATCCAGCATTTGATGACGCTCCCCGAGTGGGATATTATTGGAGTTTCTCGACGCGGCGGAGAGGACACCCCCCAGGTACGGTATGTGGCGGTTGATCTGCTAAATGAGGAGGATACCCGAGATAAGCTCGGCAATCTAACCGAAGTCACGCATATCTTCTACGCCGCTTATCAAGATCGCCCTACTTGGGCCGAACTGGTTCCACCCAACTTGGCCATGCTCGTGAACACGGTCAATGCGATCGAACCGATCGCCCCTAAACTGCAGCATATCAGTCTGATGCAAGGTTATAAGGTGTACGGTGCGCATCTCGGTCCCTTCAAGACACCTGCGAAGGAAACGGATGCCCATCATATGCCGCCGGAGTTCAACGTTGACCAACAGCAATTCCTCGAACAACGACAGCCTGGCAGCAAGTGGACTTGGTCGGCTCTTCGTCCATCGGTCGTTTGCGGGTTTGCATTGGGCAATCCGATGAACCTGGCCATGGTTATCGCGATTTATGCTTCCATGTCTAAAGAACTCGGTCTGCCGCTCCGTTTTCCAGGGAAGCCGGGCGCCTACCACAGCCTGCTGGAAATGACCGATGCAGGCTTGCTGGCTCGGGCGACTGTGTGGGCGGCAACAGATGAACGCTGCGCGAATCAGGCCTTTAACATCACGAACGGAGACCTGTTCCGCTGGAATGAGCTTTGGCCGAAGATTGCGGCATTTTTCGAGCTTGAGACAGCCCCCCCATTACCGATGTCTTTGGATGTGGTCATGGCTGACAAGGAGATGTTGTGGAACACCATGGTGGAGAAATATGATTTGGCGAAAAACAGCTTCCAAGACGTTTCCTCCTGGCGGTTCGGGGACTTTGTATTCTCCTGGGATTATGACTTTTTTGCCGACGGGACCAAAGCGCGTCGTTTCGGCTTCCATGACTTCATCGATACGGAACAGATGTTTATGGACATCTTTGAAGACTTCCGTAAGCGTAAGGTAATCCCGTAATTTAGGGATAAACGCACGAAACCGGTTCCTCATGTCCAGGAACCGGTTTTTTTCTACCTAATCTACCTCACTCGTCAGATTGAGGCGGTTCGAATAACACCCTACCCCTATCCCCGTACACCTTTTCAATATGCATATCGCCCCATCTGCACATGAGATGAAGGATACCCTTCAGGCCCCAGCCATAGTCCGTCAACTCATACTCGACTCTCGGCGGCATTTGGTTATAAGAAATACGGGACACTATCCCGTCCTCCACCAGTTCCTTTAACTGCTGGGTCAGCACTTTTTGCGTTACCGCAGGCATCAGGTGCATCAGCTCGCCATTGCGCTTTTTACCGAACGTGAGGTGAAACAAAATGACCGGCTTCCACTTGCCTCCGATCACTTCGAGAGTGGCTTCCACCGCAGTGTTGTAGGTTTTCTCTGTTTCCTGCATAGCCTTGGATCGCCTCCCAGCGCGTAACTTTGAAACCTTCCTACCTCGCTGCTTTCGCAGCGGTCTCCCTCTGAAGAGAGAACTTGATAGCTATTCTCTTAACTAGGAATTCATCCCCCTAATTATACTAGATCCGATTAGAACTTCAATTTTCTGCTTTACCGCTATTAGGGTACGGTTCATCGAGCTTTATGTAACGACAAGTTTGTTAAGGAGCATGCTTTGCCGGAGATGCGTAATTGGGTTTCAACAACATTTCGGACTATCCTTATTCCTCGACCGTCAAATACTGAACTGTACCTGTTTCGGCGGATTTGATTATTTGATCCAATAAATAATGAAGCCTACACCCTGTTTGGAAATCAGGAGTGGTGTAAGTGTTTTTTCGCAAGTCGTTAGCAAACTGGGTATAAAGCTGAGCGATATTATAAGATATAGGATTAACTTCCTGCGGGTTGATGTAATAATGTGACGGAACAATTAAAGATTGAAAAGCTTGATTTTCTCCAAGAACAGCCTGTAAGTTGAACGCATCCCATTGAAACATTAACCCGTCTTTTGATTTCATAGAGATCTCACCTTTGGTACCAATTATTTCTATAGATAGTCCTGCTATCTTTGAATTACGAATTTGCCCGGACAGGAGTGCGCCGCTTTTTAACATCCCATTAATTGCAACATAATCAGGTGCATTAGCTTGAATAACTTCACCTGTTTCCATAACACTTATTTCTTTGTATTGTGTCTCTAATGAGGCTGCTATCTTAGTAAAGGGGCTGCCCATCAAGTAAGTGAGACCATCTAAAAGATGTCCAGTGGTAATGGTCAACTGGTCAGCTCCATTTTTTTTATCGAGAAGATAAGCATGGGCTTGATCAATCGTGCTCCCTTTAGTAGGGAATCCTGGCATGGAGTAGCTTACATTTATGGATAAAACCTTCCCTAGGTAATCTTCACTAAGAAGATCCTTCACATAATTAATAGCCGGATTGGCACGAGCCTGTAGACCTGTGATATGACGAACACCTTTTGCTGTGGCCAATCGGAAAATATCGGATGCTTCTGCTGTATTCAGTGCCAGCGGCCACTCGCAATATACATGTTTACTTTCCGGCGACGGCACGACCGTCTGAATGACAGGGCCTGTGCTGCCGCTTTGAGCCATCGGAGCGGTTGAAGCCCCGCCGTTAATTGTTCAAAGTTATTTACTGTTGACAAGATTTTTGCCGCTTTCTATGATAGCATAGAAACGAATTGGTCATTATCCAGCTAAATGGAGGCGGTTTCACGAATGATTCAAGAGCACATGAAAGAAGGATACTTTGGTGAGTTCGGAGGCAGCTTTGTACCGCCAGAATTGCAGGAAGTGCTGGATTATTTGAGCACTCAATTCAACAAGTACAAGGATGATCCCGAATTTAATGAAGAGTTCCGATACTATTTAAAAGAATATGTGGGTCGTGAAAATCCGCTAACCTACGTCAAACAATTAACGGATGCGTGGGGCGGAGCTAAAATTTACTTAAAACGCGAAGATCTTAATCATACCGGTGCACACAAAATCAATAACGTGATCGGACAAATTCTGCTTGCCAAACGGATGGGCGCCAAACGAGTGATTGCCGAAACCGGAGCAGGACAGCACGGTGTTGCAACTGCGACGGCATGCGCCATGTTTAACATGGACTGCGTGATCTACATGGGAGCGGAAGATACGCGCCGTCAAGCTTTAAACGTATTCCGGATGGAGCTGCTCGGGGCTACTGTCGTACCAGTTAATAAAGGACAAGGCCGTTTAAAAGACGCGGTAGACGAGGCACTGAGCGATTTGGTCCAAAACTATCAAAACACGTTCTATTTACTCGGTTCAGCTGTGGGTCCGCATCCTTTCCCGACGATGGTCAAACACTTTCAATCCATCGTCAGCGAGGAATCGAAACGACAAATCCTGGAGAAAGAGGGGCGTCTTCCCGATGCGGTACTTGCCTGCGTCGGCGGAGGAAGCAATGCGATCGGCGCTTTCGCGCATTATTTGGACGAGCCTTCAGTGCGGTTAATCGGCGTAGAACCGGATCAAGCGCCAACGTTAACTCAAGGTGTTCCAAGCCTGATCCACGGCTTCAAATGTTTAGTGCTGCTTGACGAGCAAGGGAATCCCAAGCCGACCTATTCGATTGCCGCAGGCCTTGATTACCCTGGAATCGGACCGGAGCACAGCCATTTGAAGGTAACCGGGCGTGCTGAATACGTGACAATTAGCAATGAGGAAGTATTAGCGGCATTCCAAGAGTTGTCCCGTACGGAAGGTATTATCCCTGCGCTCGAAAGCGCACATGCGGTAGCCTACGCTAAGAATCTCGCGCCAACGATGAGCAAGGATCAAATTATTATCATTAATTTGTCCGGGCGCGGAGATAAGGACGTCGAACAAGTATTCCATATGCTGAAAAAATAATTGCCGATATGCCAAAGAAAGCAGCTCCTGCAGGCTGCTTTCTTTTTTAAAATGTCTACAAGAATTAAAGTTCCGTTTCTTTTATCAGTAGTTCAGCATGCGAATTCTTTCAATACCGTTGAGCGAAACTGTCACATCTCATGAACGAATCGTATCAAATTCCACTCCATATTTATCGAAGATGGCCTTGTACTTATTTTCGAATATGGCCCATCGATTTTCTGCTCCGTATTTTTCATGTAAAGCCTTCAAATAACGTTTAGCCGCTGCTGCATCGTTAGATTGCAACAACAAATGAAAGCTCTCTTCGCCCAGATGCAAAAACGGACCCGAAATGTAATATTCCACAATGGATCTGGCACTGGTCATCGTTTCATAGAAATGAATAACTTCTTCCAATCCGCTTAGCAGCGTTTTTCTCAAATCATCCCTATTCGTATCGGGAGTGATTGCGAATCGATCCGGAACAGCCCGGGCAATTTCCTTGATTCTTGCTCTGAAGTGACATTCCACTTCCTGAGGAGCCGTCAATATCTCTTTCGATTGGATCTGCGCTAGCTCCGCCGCATAAATGCCGCAGTTCACATAAAACATGACATTGTCCGCCGAATTACCGGAGGATTTTTGAAAATTAATTATGTAGATGAGGCCTTCTGTTGTTTTACTGAAATTCAAACCCTTCTTTGCGAAGCCGTGCTTGGAAAGGAACGGCTTTACGTCCTGCTTTATCATATCGTTAAAGAGCTGCTGCAACACAATCCCTCCCAGGTAAAATTGCTATTCCGGATGCTTTCATAAGAGACACCTATAACCCCAATGGGCTTACGACTTTTGCAACCGACTCAATCAGGTTTAATCTTTCTCAATTTGATTGAAGACAGGGCTTCATCATTCAAGGTTGCAGGCAAATCACTGTTCGATCCTAACCAAAAGTCACCATAGCGCTCCATAACCAGCACGTCCCCACATCGGTAAAAGGCATGCGTAGATTTCTCTTCTTTGGGGCTAATATAATACCCATTAAGCCACACATCTTCAATCGGCTTATCAAACAACATCTGTATAGGGTCTAATTTTCCTTCTACTATATAAAGGTGTTTGCAGCCGAAAACAACCTCCTGTAAACAAAAACTTTTCAGAAAATGATATAGAGAGTCATTTACGATGGTATGTCCCTCTGCATGGTCATCCCAAAGCAAACGTTCGTCGCAATAGACAGGAGAATTGTTGTTGCCTGCCTCCACCTGGCAAGTCCAGTTTGCTTGATTTTCCTCAAGAAACGTAATCTTATCCCCATCCCTCTTCACTCGCTCCACCGAATAGAGACAATCCTGCTGTTGAAATATCTCTGGAGAGTTCTCCAGGTGATCGTCCGAACCATCTTTCCAGCGACCCGCAAACGCATACAATTCATGCAGCGCCTTTGGAAGATAGGCTGGAAGCTCGCCCACCGGCACACCGTAGGAGCTTTCATGCTTTCCATACCAATCGATTAGAAACTCCTTAAGATCGTCCATTTGATCTGTATCTTTCAGCAGCATGGTAACTCCTCCAATCTAACTTTACTTCTACACGATTTACTTGTATCGCTTCCTTGGAAATGACTTTACACCGTCACTTATGATAAGGTTTTCCGTGCTGGATTCCTCCGATTGAGCTTTTGCTACCCTTAATATTCTCCTTTGATTACAAAAAACGAGCCCCGAATGGTTCCGGCTAGTTTAGACTTCTGCCTGGCAAACTTAAACTTCCCTTCTAACTCCTTTGGTACCTCCATTCCCTCGGAAAGCTTAAAACCGACGGCCCGCTTCTTAGGGTCATCAACCGTATACATGACATTGAGCGCAAGCCCGTCCTCATAAAAGACGTAGGTAAATCGAATATTTTCCACTTGAAAACGCGACGTTTCTAAAGGCTTGGCCGCAAACGCAATATCACGTTCATCTTTCAAAATGCGGTTCACATAATCAAGGGTCTCCTGACTTTCGCTAGCGGGTACAACCGTAAATTCATGCTTGTATTTGTTCATAAAATAACGGGCTTCATTAGCACGTAATCCAGCAAGCGCTTCTGCTACAGGTGAAGACTCTAAACCAACCGTAGACACATCTTTAAAATCAACGATATACGACATTTGAATCTCTCCTTTTATCTCATTATTTCAAAAAATTTGCCGTTATGATAAGGTTCACCGCGCTGTCCCCATAGACCTGCACATCACTAACATAAATTAACCCGGTTGTACCTGACATAGCGAAGTTCAGTTCGTATGCCGCCTCAACGACTAAACAATGAGATAGACTCACCGTTAGTTAGTTATGCTGTCGCAAAAAAATAAGCTCCCGCCGAAATTAATCGGGGGAGCTTATCTCCATGACCTGCCATCGGATCAAATTCACTGGTAAATATAAGATCGATTTTTAAACTCGAAAATCTCATCAACGGCTTGACGATACCCGCCTGATTTCCGAAAAGATTCGCCGATATTTGCAACAGCTTCTTTGAAAGATGGGGGGCTTAACACTTGATCGGCGGCTTCACGCAGTTGATGTGCAGTCAACCCTTGCATTTGTAGGGCAAGGCCTGCTCCGATTTTGGCGACTTGCCCCGCAACCATCGGTTGATCGGCGTTTTGAGGGATGACAACGAGTGGGACCCCGTTATAAAGACCTTCATGGGTACTGTTCATTCCGCCGTGTGTGATAAATAACTTCGTGTGTTGCAAAACTTCCGTTTGCGGAACGTAATTTTTGACGATGAAATTATCAGGTATCTCCCCCAAATCGGAAATTAGGGTGTTATTCCCTACAGACATGACAATCGTATGCTCCGTGTTCCCGAACGCCTCGAAACAGAGCTTGTAGAATTCAATCGCCTGGTTAAAAACCGTCCCCAGCGAAATGTAGATCGGATTTTTCCCCTTGATTGCGGTCAAATCGAAATTTTTTTGAGCTGGCCGCGACGAGAGGGACGGACCGACAAATTTATACGTTTGGTCGAATTTCTCCTCATTCGTTTGAAAGTCCCTTGTTGTATATACGATGGTAAACGGAGCCGGATTACAAAACACCTCATAAGGAGTACGGACCTCTACACCGTATTTTTCGCCCACCTTTTTCGTCAGGCTATGAAACCGTTCAACGATTTCTTCGGGGGTTTTTACGGGAGGCGGTTCCAGGAGGGCATCGAACGTTTCTTCGATATGCGCAAAAGAAGTACAAGAACTGATGGCGGGAAGCTTAAGAATCTGAGCGAGCATACGCCCGCATCCGAACATGGAATCATGGATCATGTAATCAAAATGTTCTCCCCGAATCTGCTCGAGGACGGCCGGGATGACTACATCCGCCGTAAGCAAAAGACCGATGGCTCTTTCGAGTACATAGTCTTTTCCACCGGAAGTAAAGGCTTCTATAAATTGTTGATCGTCAATAATTCGTACCGAAGCCCCCGTCTTCTCTATGCGGTCCCGATAAGCCCCTATACAGAAGTACACCACCTCTTCTCCACGCGAAATAAGCTCCTGCACAACGCCAATCGTCGGATTGATATGTCCCTCCGAGCCGGCATTAATAAATAAAACCCGCGCCATTTCTATCACTCCTTAGGTTACGGTTTTCTAAATCGCGTAAGAGCAACGCCTTCTACGAAAATAATGGAAACAAGTCTATCATATTACAATTTTATGGAAATCTCAAAGCTTTAACCCAAAGGACTGCCCCCGGCAATCCCTTGGCTAACCGCATAGGGCATCCGTACCGCGCTTTCCACAAATACCGGCTTCTGCAACTTCGCCCCTTCCATATGGTGCTTTACATAAGCCGTCGGGTTGAACTAGTCCCGCACACCCGGTGGTCTGCCGCTACGGGCCCAGCCTCAGCCCTCTTGGAACCTTATTTCGAAAAACGCCAATGGAGCATTCCTTCCCTGACATACAGATGTCAACAAGGGTAGCTTATGATGATCTCAGATGATTGTTCAGCAATCAATTCAGGTACATGAAAGGAATGGGAGTATATGAGAAACAAACTGTCCGCAATCGTTGGAGGACTGCTGCTTGCAATTCTGATGGCGTCCATGGACAATACGATTGTATCAACGGCGATCGGCACGATCGTCGGAGAGATGGGAGGACTCGACAAGTTCGTATGGGTCACCACAGCATATATGGTTACAGAGATGGCCTGCATGCCGATCTTCGGCAAGCTGTCCGATATGTATGGGCGCAAACGTTTTTTCATCTTTGGGATCATCGTGTTTATGATCGGTTCCGCGTTGTGCGGAATAGCGCAATCCATCGTAGAGTTAAGTATCTATCGGGCTGTGCAAGGGGTCGGGGCCGGGGCGATGGTATCCATTGCGTTCACGATTTTGTTCGATGTCGTGTCACCCAAGGATCGCGGGAAGATGATGGGGGCATTCGGAGCGGTGTTCGGTTTGTCCAGTGTGGTTGGTCCGCTGCTCGGCGGGTACATCACGGATCACATAAATTGGTCGTGGATTTTCTACATCAATCTGCCGCTGGGCTTCATTGCCTTGCTGATGATTGCCTTGTTCTACAAAGAATCGGCGGAGCATTCGCAGCAAAAAATCGATTGGGCGGGTTCTATTCTTCTCATAGGGACTGTCGTCTGCTTTATTTTCGGGCTTGAGCTGGGCGGCAAAACATATGCCTGGGATTCCCCGCAAATTATCGGGTTGTTCACTGGATTCGCGGTTCTTGCTTTCATGCTTGTCATAGTCGAGAAAAAAGCCGCAGAACCGATCATCTCGTTCGGCTTGTTCCGCAGCAGACTGTACACGACGAGCAATCTGGTCGCCATGTTCAGCGGCGCAGCATACATGACCGCGGCGATTTTTATTCCGATCTACGTGCAAGGCGTGCTTGGCGGTTCCGCCTCCAATTCGGGGTTGACCTTATTGCCGATGATGCTGGGTTCAGTTGTCACCGCGACGCTTGGCGGATTTCTGATGACGAAACTGCAATACCGGACAATCATGATAGGGACGCTGGCGATGCTGCTGACAGGCCTTGCCCTCCTCTCACAAATTACGGTAGAATCTTCTCGACTTTCCATTACAGGGATTATGATTCTGATCGGTCTCGGGATTGGCGCTTCCTTCTCGGTATTAAGCACTTCTGTGCTTCATTCGTTCCCTGCGGCGCAACGCGGGGCGGCAAACGCGACTTTGAATTTCAACCGTTCGCTCGGCATGGCGCTTGGCATTACCATTTTTGGGATGGTACAAAGCCACAGCTTGCTCTCGAAGCTCACCGAATCGCTTGGCAAAGGCGACATAGCGGTCCCGGTTGACTTGAACTTAAGCGATCCCCATTCGTTGCTGAATCCGGCGCTTCGGCAATCCGTGGATCCTCAGCTTCTTGATTCCATTACCGCCGGGCTGTCGGGCTCCATCGGAGCAACCTTTGCCTGGAGCCTCATTCCCGCTGTTTTGGCGCTGATTGCGGCATTTCTGATGACGAAGGATAAAATGGATCCGGCTGCCGAAGGCGAAGAATTCGCCACCGCACACTAATTCATCTATCGGCAAGCTGCAGCAGGCCGACTTAGGAGAGATGACATTGAAGCTTGAACGGTTAATGACCATTACGATTTTGCTGCTCAATCGAAAGCGGGTACAAGCGCAGGAATTGGCGGACCAGCTTGAAGTGTCTCTGCGCACCATTTATCGCGATCTCGATTCGCTCGGTCAAGCCGGCATTCCCATCGTCTCCTATACCGGCATGGAAGGCGGTTATGAGATTATGGACAGCTTCCGCCTGGATCGGCAGCTGCTGTCCTTCGATGAGCTGACCGCCCTCTCCACTGCGCTTCGCGGTCTTGAGTCTACGAAGGCCTACGATCGCTCGAATATGGATCTCCTCCTCAGCAAAGTCGGCGCAATGGTGGCGCAAGCCGAGCAGGGCCGGGCAGGAGAAGGAGACCGTATTCATATAGATTTTACCCCTTGGAAAAATAGCGAAGAGGACCAAAGTCGGTATAATTCGCTTCGCCAAGCCGTGAATGATCGGAAGCTCATCCGATTCAGATACACGAGCAGAACGGGCGATGAACAAAAGCGCGAGGTAGAACCGATGGCGCTCGTGCTCAAGAACTACGCGTGGTACCTTCACGGCTATTGTCGCTTGCGGGGCGATTATCGCATCTTCAAGCTGACGCGTATTCGGGAATTAGGCATACAAGCCGGCACCTTCATTCGTCGAGCGGAGTCGCTTGCGCAGTTGAATGACAGGTGGAAGAAACCTGAGATAACCGAGGCAAATGAGGCGATTGCAGTTGTCCTTCAATTTAAAGCATCGGCTGCCGTGTCCGTGATGGACCATTTTGATGAAAAGGATATTGAACGGTTGTCGGATGGACAGCTTATTGTGCGCATGACCTACTCGAGTGAACATTGGCTGATCCGTACTGTGTTCCATTATATGACGGATGTTATTGTGCTTGAGCCTGCTTCTATTGCCGCAAAAGTGAGGCAGACTGCTCTGGATATTGCGGGACAGTATGGCGTGTCGGATACGAAATAAGTTCAAAGAGGGAGGTTTGCTCATGATGTCCTTAGATGGAAAAGTAGCGATTGTTACCGGGGGCGCTCGGGGGGTCGGGAGAGCGACGTGCATTCAGTTGGCTAAACAGGGAGCGAAGATTGTTGTCAACGACTTTGGAAATGAGTTGACCGCCGAATCCGTCGTGTCCGAGATTGTTGCGGATGGCGGCGAGGCCGTGTCGATTCCGGCGGATGCCCGCAGTGCGGGACAAATGGAACAGCTCGTGAAAGCCGTGAAGCAAGCATTCGGGCGTATTGATGTTCTCGTATGCAATGCGAGTAACGGCGCTACAGCCGCGACCTTTGCCGAGCTCTCTTGGGAGTCATTCGAACGGCAGCTGACCGATGAGTTGAAGGCGGCATTCGAGCCGACGAAGGCAGTTATCCCGACGATGACGGCACAGCAATTCGGCCGGATCATCTATCTGTCCAGCACGGATGCCAAAGATCCTACCCCTCAATATATCGCATTCGGTACGGCGAAGGGCGGGCTCGATACGTTTGCGCGATATATTGCGCAAGAATTCGGCCCCTGCGGGATCTCGGCAAATGTCGTCGCTCCCGGCTTCGTTAGAGCCGATGAGACTCTTATGATCTCTGAGGAAGAGGCTCGCGTGATAGGCAGCTTCACACCACTCGGCCGGATTGCCGAGCCGGAAGATGTGGCGGGAGTTATCTCTTTTCTCGCCGGAGACGGCGCCCGATTCCTGACGGGAACATACACGCCCGTTACCGGCGGGCTTGTCATGGAGTGAGTCTCTCCACACTCGATCCCCTCATAATGATGCGACTGCCCCGCATGGGAGCCTTTTAAGGCTCCTTTTTTGTATTGTATGTGGCGGCAAATTCGCATGGCGAAGACATGTCCTTGAAGTAAGGGCATGTCTTTTTTTCAATAGATCTTAAGAAAATCTTTATTGTTTACTGACGTAAATGCTAATAAATTTTCGATAAGATAAGGCCAGTAATCCATAAAGTACATTAAGGAGTTGAAGTGAACATATGCTGGCTAACACCTTTATAAAAACCAAGATCACCGATAGATGGCGCTTCCTTAAAAAATTTATTCAAAATCCCCACGACGTCGGGAGTATTGCCCCAAGCTCGAACAGATTGACGCAAAAAATGTTGGAGCCTGTGCCCTGGAATCATGTGCACACGTTAGTCGAATTGGGAGCGGGAACAGGGGTATTCACCCAAATGATTTATGACCTAGTTCGTCCGGATTGCCAAGTCGCCGTCTTTGAGAAGGAAGAGGAGATGAGGGATTTACTCAAGCGAGAGTTCGTCGGATTCCATATGTTCCCCAATGCGCTGGAGCTTAAAGACAGCTTGAGCAGCATCGGAGCGGGCCGAGTGGACTGTATCGTCTCGGGGCTGCCTTTCGCCAACTTTTCGCAAGCGGATCGGGAGAAGATCATCCGGCAAGTTCGCGAGACGTTAAGGGAAGACGGATTGTTCATTACATTCCAATATTCGCTGCAGATGAAAACCATGCTGCAGGCTGCGTTCGACGAGGTAAGCATCTCACTTGTTCCGTGGAACCTCCCTCCGGCTTTCGTCTATACATGCAAATAAATGCCATTATCCTAAAAATTTCCTGATTTTCCTTTTGTTCATTATTAAATTAGAATTGGAGGAGACATCATGAGCATTGATTCCATACTCGATGGCATTCATCACTTCGGTTATTTCGCGCTCTTTTTCTCGCTATGGCTGGGCATAGTCGGGATGCCGATACCGGATGAAGTGGTTGTCATGACGGGGGGAATGGTCGGTTCGCTGCACTTGCTGCAGACGGTTCCGGCTTATGTTATGACCTACCTGGGAGTAGTGTCCGGGTTATCATTAGGTTATATTTTAGGCAGAGTGATGGGACCGCACGTCGTCGAGCGTTTGCGCGAGAAGAAAAAAATCGCGCCCTACATTCAAAAATCCGATCGGTTGCTCGAGAAATACGGGTCGTTCGCGCTGGTGATCAGCTACTGTTTTCCGGTAGTTCGTCATGTTCTGCCTTACTTGGCGGGAGTCAATAAAATGCCGTTCCCTAAATACGCGATGATTTCCTACTCGACCGGACTGCTGTGGACGACGATTTATTTTATTATCGGTTATTATTTTGGAGGCAGCATCGAGCGGATAGGAAATAATGTGTATAAATACGGGTATTATGGCCTGGCTGCAGCCGTTATTTTCATAAGCAGTGCCGCCGTTATCAAAGCGATTCGTAAAAAGAAGAAGGTGTGTTCCGAATGAAGAACGAGAAAGGGGCCTCCGTCCTAATCATTGACGATGAGCCGGAAATCCGCGACATTGTCCAAATTTTTCTCAAAAATGAAGGGTACGAGGTCATGGAAGCCGAAGATGGGGCCGCGGGCTTGGAGCTGCTTCGGAAGAAGGAGTTCGATCTGGTCATTTTGGACGTGATGATGCCGAGGCTCGACGGGATCAAGGCCTGCATTCAAATTCGGCAAACCCGGAATACCCCGATTATTATGCTCTCCGCCAAGAACGAAGACATGGACAAAATATTAGGCTTAACGAGCGGTGCGGACGATTATTTATCCAAGCCGTTTAATCCTCTGGAGCTTGTCGCCCGGGTCAAATCGCAGCTGCGGCGGGTCCGGATGAGCGAGACGCAGGATAAGCGGCAGCCACTAGAGCTTAGCATTGGAGATTTGGTCCTTAATATCCCCCGCCACCAGGTAACGGTCAAAGGCAAGGATATCTCTCTTACTCCGCTGGAGTTCGATATTCTGGAGCTGCTCGCCACTCACCGGGGGCATGTATTCAGCGTGGACAGAATTTACGAAACGATCTGGAAGGACCCCGCGTTGCAATCCGACAAAACGGTAATGGTGCATATCCGGAATCTTCGCGAAAAACTCAAGGACAATCCCCGGGAGCCCAAATATATCAAAACCGTCTGGGGAGTGGGCTATAAAATTGATTAGACTCAAAAGACCGGATTGGATCAAGAGTCTGCGGGTAAAGCTAATGCTGGCTTTCGGAGCGACCCTCGTGCTCACGACGATTTTGAGTCTGCTCTTCGACTATGTGACGCGGGAATCGCGTAAGGTCTACTTTACCAGTTTTGAAACAAGCAAACAGAACGTCAAACAGCACTTGAGCGACATAGAGCGGCAGATACCCGTGCTCTCCGGTCCGGAGGGGATCGATCCGCTGCTAAAGCGCGAGAGCGAGGCAAGCCGGCTGCGCATTCTGCTTTCCGATATGCAAGGGACTATCGTCTATCATTCCCCATCGGTTACAGAGGATAAGATCGATTTATACCAAATTATCTATGAGCAGAGGGAGACGGAGAATCAGCCCGAGTCCGGCACTATGTATACGGCGATTACACCCATCCAATATCAGGGTCAGAAGCTGTTTCTTGTCGTATCGGGGCCGCTCTTTGCAGAACGAGGTTATGTATATGAGAATCCTCCCCTGTACAGCTCGCTTGTGTTTCTGCTGTTATTCCTGCTGCTGTTTTATTTGCTCACCTACAGCAAAATGAAAGAAATCCGGACCATGAGCAGAGGAGTCCGGCAAATTGCCGAGGGCAAGCTATCCATACGACTGCCGGTCAAAAGCAAGGATGAGCTCGGAACCCTCACCGCAAGCATCAACGAGATGGCGGGACAGCTAGAGGAGATGATCGCCAAAGAGCGGCTGGCCGAGCAAGCCAAGAGTGAGCTTATAACGAACATATCTCATGATTTGAGAACTCCTCTGACGAGTATTATCGGCTATTTAACCGTCCTGATCGAACATCCGGAGACAAGCGGCGTGCTGAAGAATTACGTTAATAATGCGCTGAACAAATCCAACCAGCTCAAAAAATTAATTGACGATTTATTCGAGTACACACGGCTGACCAACAATCAGGTGGCTCTGGACAAAAGCCGGGTCGACCTGGTCGGTATGCTGAATCAGATCATCATGGAATTCCTTCCGCTCGCTGAGCAGCACCAGATCAGAGTGAACAGTACGCTGCCCGATCGGAAAGTAGATGTATGTATCGATGCAGACAAAATCGTCCGGGCCATCGATAACTTGTTAACCAATGCGCTCAAATTCAGCGTAAAACCGGGCAGCATCGATATCGTAATGAATGCAGAGCACACATGGGTCGTACTGTCTATCGCCAACACGGGTTTGGCCATTACGCCTGAGCAGGAAAAAAGGCTGTTCGACCGATTCTATAAAGCCGACGAATCGAGGAACGACCACCGGATGCCGCACGGGTCGGGTCTTGGCCTTTCGATTGCACAGAGCATCATGCAGCTGCATGAAGGAGATATCTGGCTGCGGCGAACCGGACCGTACTATGAATTCTTTATGCGGATTCCATTGCCGCCCTCACATTAGACGCCCGCTTCCGTTACAATGTAAACATGTTGCTCGGTGTCTGCCCGCGAAAAATGTGAAAGGAGCTGCCGCGGCACGCTCCTTCGTTGATGTTCTTATGGATTTATATTTTCATGATCTGCACGACAGATTGACGATTCGGTGCCGAGGCACTTCGAAAAGTCGGCTTTGTCGCCTGTAATACGGATCACGCATTACCTCGGCTACTTCGGCAAATATTGATAAATAAAGTGAGCCGATGGTACAATTTATAATAATTTCACTTAATAAAGGTGGCCTATGAGAAAAAAACTACAAGTCTACATATCGTCTACTTTCAACGATCTTATTGAGGAAAGACATACCGCTGTTGAAGCCATACTTCAAGCCGGCCATATCCCTGCTGGAATCGAGCAATTTTTCAAGGAAAGTCCAATGAAAATTAGGAAGAGATGGATCGACGAGTCCGATGTATATATCCTGATTCTCGGAGGATTCTATGGTTTAACTCTTCCTGATGAATCTAAGAGCTATACACATTGGGAATATGAGTATGCCGGAGAAGCGGGCAAACCTAGATTTGCTTTTGTTGTCACAGATGAAGCATTAAGACAAAAGCCATACGACTTCGCAGCAATTGAATACTATCAGGAGTTCCAAGAATTTAGGCAATCCGTATTCGAAACAGTACCTACATTTTATGTTGAAGATGTACGGCACATTAAGCTGGTTATTCACGATAAATTGCCAGAATATGAAGGAAGAGACGATTTGTATGGCTGGGTTTCCGGTAAGAATGTCTCAGACGTACAAAAGTTATTGGAAGAGAATGCAAGTTTGTTGAGAGAGAATGCTAAATTAAATGCCGAGTTAGAGAAGAATAAAAAAACAAATCAATGATTTTCGCCGTCGAAGAGGTTCATGACATTCTGCCATTTCTTTTCGGTTCATTTTTTTCCCCTTCTTTCGTCCGTACCGATTCCGCCTGAAGTTAATCGCGCAATAATTCGTCGCGCACATCGGTTAGCACGAATCCAAGCAGATTCCTCCCTCTCCATTTGATGGGGTTCTCCGCGTCCGGGTTGGACTGGCCCATGCCAATTCCCCAGATGCGGTCCCGCGGGCTCGCCTCGACGAGAATACGGTTTTTCGTCGACTTGAGGTATCCGCCAAGATCCGGGTTTTGCGTAAACTTGGCCAGACTGCCTCTTCTGACGATGCCATAGCATTCTTGGTCCCATACGTCCTTGTCGAAGTTTCTAACCGCGCGCCCATAAGCTTTCATCTCCTTGGGATGATGGGCCTTGAGGATCGCATCCAGCATTTCGTCATCTCCGAACAGCCTTGCTTTCTCAGCCATCATAAACTGCTCCGTGCAGGAATACGCAGTCCCCTCTATCACAAACGGGCTCTTCCACCATTGACTAAAACAACTTTTGTCGACGCTGCCGTCCTTTGACGGTGTATGGCCCCAGAAGAACACAAATTTGAATTTGTTTCCCTCGTTATAAGCCTTTCTTAACTCTTCGATCGTGTATATCATCTCTAATCCTCCAATCTTCTTCGATATAAGCGGGAAGGACGATGTCCCGCATTTTCAGTGTAGTGGTCGGTCTCTACCACAAGATCGGCCACTTTACGCCGAAAAGCAGCTTTCAACAGCTCTTTGTCTAAAATAACCTCGTAGACCTGCTGCAGCTCCGTCAGCGTAAATAAGGGCGGCATCAAATGCAGGGCAATATCGGTATAATTCACTTTTCCCCTTAGTCGTTCAATGGCACAGGCAATAATTTTCGCATGATCGAAAGCCAGTCCATTATTCGATACGATGGAGTATACGGTAGACGCCGAGGTAGGCTTTACCGTCACTGTCCGATCCACAACGGCCGTAAGCTCCTCCTCTTCACTGTTAAGCTTGAGCTCATATTCATACGTTTTTACATACCCATTCTCGAGCAGTTCTTTCCGCTCCCGCAGCCGCCGATAGGTTACCTTGAACCAGGTAGCGTCGGCAGCGTCATCCCCTGCCTTCAACTGTACCTGATCGCTGTCGATCAGAGCCATATAGCTGCAGCTCATCACCCAAGTTCGGGGGTCACGCCCAATATCGCTGAATGTGTACAACTGCTCCAGATAGACATCATCCACGCCGGTCTCTTCGCGCAGCTCCCTCGTTGCTGCCTGCTCCGTCGTCTCGCCTAGCCGGACGAAGCCGCCCGGAAGCGCCCATTTGCCTATGTACGGATGCCCTCCCCGTCGGATGAGCAAGACGCGCAGCTCTTTCTCCGGAAGCTTGCGGTAGCTGGCCGCCTCCGTGTTCGTGACGGTGAAGATGGCCATATCTGCAGCCACCGAGGGCCGCTCGAAATCCCCCACCCGATACTGTTCCAAAAATTCACGTTCCGTAAGGCCATCGCGATCCAACAAATCCAATGTACTCGCCTCCTTCTTTGCTCTATGTTATTTCATTGCCGTTCAGATATTTGATCGGTCCAATAATCGCCCGCATAATCTTAGTATCATTTTGATAATAATAATTTGTTAATAACAAAAATATCAAAAAATCAAAGGAGATGCAAGTCAAACGTGAAAAATAAACATCTTTGGAGGGTTGTAATGCAGACAAAGGAATCATTTAAATCTGGATATAAGACTCAAGTAAAAATAATAATATTGTTCCATTTACAATAGTGTGTGACACACAGTATAATAATTTCCAGGAGCTGATCATATGGCGGATGTAAATGAAACGATAACGGGTTTATTAAGCGAGCTGCGACGGGGCACGATTGTCATTGGCGTGCTCAGTCAATTATCCGAACCGCGGTATGGCTATTCTCTCGTACCCTTATTGGAGGAAAAAGGAATCGCTGTCGAGCCCGGCACCTTGTACCCCCTGCTTCGCAGACTGGAGAAGCAAGAGCTGTTGGAGAGCAGATGGGATACGAATGAATCGCGCCCCCGTAAATACTATCTGCTCAGCCCGTTCGGGAAGAAAGTATATGCGGGTCTGTGCCAGGAGTGGCGCAAGCTAGTCGCCAGCATGGAAGGTATTTTGACTGATCTTGGAGGAGGAGAGCAGCATGGAAGTAATTGACCGTTATATTTATGCGGTGACGCAGCGTCTGCCTGAGCAGCATAGAGAGGATATTAGACGGGAATTGCAAAGCCTCATTGAAGATATGCTGGAGGAGCGCATACCAACTGGCCAAGCATCTAAAGAGGATGTCGAAAGCGTACTGCTTGAGCTGGGCCCTCCGAATGAGCTGGCCGCGAAGTATCGCGGGTACGAGCGTTACCTGATCGGTCCGATGCTGATCGACGCTTACTTGACTACGCTAAAGATTGTGTTGGCCTCGATTGTCATAGGACTAACCGCTGTTTTCATCATCGATACATTCCTTTCACATTCGGGGAAGCTAGACCCGGTTACAAGCTACCTGGCCTCCCTAGTTACGGGTGCTGCACAAGGATTCGCTTGGGTTACCGTTGTATTCGCTTGGATGGAGTATAGGCAGCGAATAAATATCGCCGGTAACGGCAGCAGGAATAAAGCGTGGAGACCCTCCGATTTGCCGCTGATTCCGGACGCAAAGTTGAAAATCAAAAGGATCAGGCCAATCTTAAGTATCTTTTTTACCATTGCGGTCATGGTGATTTGTCTCTATTTGACCGATCTGCTCGGGATCTGGAGGTACCACGATGGCGTGCTTGTGAGCGTTCCTTTTCTGGACAACGATGTATTCCGACGCTATTGGCCGCTTCTGTGGATCGTCGCCGCCTTTTCCATTACGAAGCAAATCGTCCGAATTATTGTGCGTTATAGATCGAGCAAGCTGCTGGCTTTCCATATCGTGATGACGATTATTACAACGATGCTTGTGTGCATCATGCTTTCGGATCAAACTCTATGGAATCCCCATTTCGTTCAGGATTTGACCGCCTCGAACCTTATGCCCGCCGAAGGAAATAACTTCAAAACCCTAGTGTCGACTTGGCCCAGGGTGAAAGAATGGCTCATAAACGCCATCGTGTTGTTTGCACTCCTCAATATCATAAGGGAGTCCCTTGCCTGGTACCGAACAAAATCATCGCCCTCTCCAATCACTCAAAAAAAGCCGCTTGTGTAGCGGCTCAGGCTGCTAGGAACCCTCCTCCTTTTTCCGATTGTGGCCGGATAAGAAGGAGTAGCGGCAAATTCTCGACAATCCGACTGACCTCAAGAGGTCAGTTTTTTTGTTGTTACATCCACAGACCTCAAAACATCATTTCCGCCTACTTATGATTTATGCCTAAGTGTGCCGCGCGGCGGTATTGATGCCTCTTGAAGTAACATTATCACCCGCCTTTAGTTCTACAACGTGGAGCTTGTAATTATTCTCCTGTTAGGTTTTATGGCAATCAGGCTCCTGATATGGTTCGGTATAAACTTTAATTTACTGTAAATTTCATAACAAAAGGCTTTGAGTTAGGGTTAATTTGATTAAACCATCCGTAATCTTCTTGGATCATATTAATTTGAATTTCATACTCCCCAGCTTGCTCTATTCCCGGGATGAGAAAGTTGTAATTTATTATTCCCTTAGGCTTAATATCAGGAAACAATAACAAGCCATGTTGTTGAACGAGATTTCCTTTTCGATCCAATATTTGAATAACAGGATGAACTAAATACTGATTATTGGCTTTAGCCTTGGAAGGCCATAAAAAATTGCTTTCGTTAACAATACTAAAATTAACTTTAAATGGATTTTTAGTTTTTATAGTTTGATCCTTATTTACTACCATATTTTCAACTAGAAAATTCATAGCGTCTTTATTCAGAACCCCATCTATTTCTGAAGATGTCGACTGATTATTTGTTTCGATCTGCGACTTTGCTTGAACGTTCCGATCTCCGAGTTGTTGAGCTTTTAAAAGCTCAATCATCTTTTGAGTACGTATGGTCATGCCGTCTTGATTTAAGTGATTGTGAACATCAAAGAAATAATCGATGTTTGAATATACAAAATCAGTAGGGGAGCCTAATAAATTAAAGCCCTTCTCCTTTAAGTACTCGGTTAAATTCTCAAGATATATATTATTTTTAAAACTATTGCTTGCGTCATACTCAGATGAAAAACTTATGTATAGAGTTATATTTCTTTGCTCGCACCAAGTTTTAAATTTAGACAATTCGAGCAATCCCTTAGTTTCAGTAAAATTAGGGAACGAAGTTAATTGTTTTATTGTTTCTTCAAAAGTACCGATATTAGTTGTCTCGTCGCCATTTCTATTCAACGTTAATGAGGTGTAACCTTCACCTGGATTCGGTTCATTGCCATTATACTGTACTTGTTCTTTTAACCCTTTTATGTAGTCAGAGGGACTAATTTGAAAGAAAAATTCTAACGCTTTTAAAGGTGAAATATGTACCAAATATTTTTTGTCGTATGACAAAGTATAAAAAACTTTTTCCTTGCTCGGTTCTCCGTTAAATAGAAACTGGTCGTCGTATTCAAGTGGAAGTACAGCTATATCGCCGGGTTTTAATACTTCCTTGGCTCGATGAAGCAGATAGTCAACTTGAAGTCTAGCATGCGTTGCAAAGTTTACGGATGGAATACCCAGTGCATCTTCTATGTCCTTGGTTCGTATACCAAATAATGAATTACTTCCACTGATAAACACTATCTTATTTCCAGTTACAGAATCCGCATCTTTAGTTTTCTTATTATAGATATTATCAATCCAAGAAGTCGTTACGGGGGTCTTAAATGAAATCAATATTAAACCCAAATAACTACAGAAAAAAACACAGATCATACAAAAAAACATGATTACAGCCGTTTTTACTTTCATAGTTATACCTCATATCTAGAAATTGAAATATAAAAAATACGTTTCTTCTGTTGATACATTAATAAATAAAATGGACAGTACAAACAACAGTGCAGTAAGCAACACGCTTCGAATGTTTATTTTAGACGTAAGATTAGATAGTAAATGATTTGAGTTTTTTTGCTTAAATACAATAACGAGTGAAATAAGAATAACTCCAAAATAAATAGCATCATTACCGAACCACTGAAGCACAATATTCAGTATATTCATACCTAATGTATCTTGGGGGTTAGTTCCTGATAAAACAGTATGTTTAGCATACTCCAAATCAATACCATGTGCCCCGAACATCCCTTTAATTAGTATCAGCGCATCATGCAAGTTAGGGGCTCTAAAGATAATCCAACCAATATTCACAAAATTAAAGGTTAAGAACCATGCTGCAAGCTTAGGCATCTTTAATTTCGAAGAGGCCCATATCCTATGTATTACGCTTCCGATTCCGTGATACAATCCCCATATGATAAAAGTCCAGCCTGCCCCATGCCAGATTCCGCATACCAAAAAGGTAATCATCAAATTGAAACAATTACGAGGCAATGAAACTCTGCTTCCTCCCATTGGGAAATAAATATACAAACGTAGTAATCTCCCCAGCGTAATGTGCCATTTTCGCCAAAATTCGGCTATGTTGAGCGATTTGTAAGGACTATCAAAATTAATAGGCAACTTAATATTAAACAAAAGGGCAGCTCCAATGGCCATATCTGAATAGCCGCTAAAATCAAAATATAATTGGAGTGTATATGAAAGTGAGATCATCCACGATTCTATTAGCCCATACTCCGACACATTGTTAAAACCATTATTAGCAAAGTGACCTAGAGTGTCGGCTAGTAAAACTTTTTTAGCCAATCCTAGTGTAAATATAAATATTCCTTGGAAAATATGATCATAGTTAATAAGTCGTTTGCTTTCGTCATCGAACTGAGACATCATGTTTTTATGATTAGTAATAGGTCCTGCTATAAGGTGAGGAAAGAAAGTAACGAATAACAAATAACTCTGAAATTTCCCTTTTTTCACTTCACCCTTAAACGTATCAATGAGATACTCAATTTGTTGAAATGTAAAAAAACTTATCGCAAGAGGAAGTGTAAAATTGATTAAAGGTAAATTAATGGGGAAAATAATGTTTATGTTGCTAAATAAAAATCCCAGATATTTATAAAAAAATAGAACAAGGAGATTTATCGAAATTCCAAAAACCAGAAATGCTTTTTTTCCTTTGCCTGGTTGTGAATTTGCAATGAAATATCCTATTATATAATTGAATAAAATGGAACCGATAAACAATGGTAAGTATCTTATATCCCACCAAGCATAAAAGAAAATCGAGCATGCTATTAATATGTACTTGCCGAGCGAATATTTTTTAGTTGATAGCAAAAAATAAATCAGAAAGGTAATTGGTAGAAATAGGAAAATAAAAATATTAGAGTTAAACAGCATTTGGAATTCTCCTAGCTTTTTTGATTAGAACAGATTTTGCCTGCCAATAGACTGTTACATATTTCGACAGGACCTCATATTTTCCTTTCTTAATTGTTATAACATGCTTGGTCTACCTCAGTACGTCATTCCCCTCTTCGGCATCGCCGTCGGCGTACCCGACCAACAGCCGGAAGTAAAGCCTCGCCTTCCCTTGGAAGCCGTCTATTTCGAGAACCGTTGCTCCTCCGAGACGGAGCAGCTTGAACGAGTCCAAGCTTACGACAGCGACATGAACCACTATTACCAGACGCGCAGCGAGAACAATCGCAATGAAGGGTGGTCGCGAAAGCACATTGACATTCTGAAGATGAAAATACCGCTCGGCGCCATGACCGAATACATGCGCAGCAAGGGCTTTAACATTACCTGAGGGAAACGACGAGGGATACTCGTTGCGGGGAATCATTTCGCCTTACTTATGATACGATTCACCGTATCACTCTAAAAGCGAATTTTAAAGGGCACCTAGTTGGGTGCCCTTATGAAAGCCTGAACAATTGTATGTGTTGGATAAGCATCGAATGCGAACGTCGATCTGTCTGGTGAGCATATAGTTCTGACAGCCAAGCTCATCTCCGACGCTTCCCATCAGATCGGCTGCGATGCCGGCAACCATTTGTAATTAGATAGACATTTATTAAACAAACTATATCGATATACCTTTATTTAACACTGGAACCCTATTGAATTCGACATAATTAATTCCAAAAACTCTTCAAGAGAGTTGGCCACTTTATCAACTTCTTCGAATTCGGGCTCATATCCACGTACAATAGCACCTTTATCATTGGTTAAATCAATCGCATAGAAGGAATATCCACCATCAACTGACATAACTATGGGCAAGTAATTATCCCACCATGCAGTTATTTGAGATTTCCAAATATTATCATTCGCTGCTGCTTCTAAACTGAGCAATTCATATTCATTCCATTTAAATGCACTATCCGAGCTATTATTGAACTCATTCTCACAAATAAACCAAGTCTCTTCATTTGGTGTCATACATTTTTCAACCACACTTAAAAAATCCAAATATTCATTTGGGATTTCTTTATATCTAGATAGAATGCTGCTGTCTAAATTTAATTGAAACCCAGATTTTTCGGTTATATCCCAACTGTTTTCATTAGCCCAAATAATAAATTCGCCAATTTTTTTGTTCATATTCATCACCCCCTAAAATATTCCACACGCCCAACACATTCTCCTAGGTTTCCACAACATTATTTTTGCCGACACTGAAATAAGGCCCAATCTAAAACCATCTGTTATGCAAGGAGCTCAGCACATGACGTATGGAGAAATTCTATTTCGTACGGCAACGTCCTTCGTTGCTCTACTCGTTTTGACGCGTCTGCTCGGTAAAAAACAAGTCGGACATCTAACGTTTTTCAATTATGTAACAGGGATCACCTTCGGCTCCACCACTGCCGAGATTATCGTCAACAGACAAATCACGCTGCTGCAAGGAATATCCAGCTTGGTCTTATGGTCGCTCTTGACGTTCATCATGGCATTGACCGGATTGCGGTCCGTCAAAGCTCGTGAGATTCTCGACGGCCAGCCTACGATTCTCATCAAAAAAGGAATGATTTTGGAAAAGGCATTAGCTAAACAGCACCTCAACATCGACGATTTAATCATGCTGCTTCGGAACAAGGATGTCTTCTCACCCGAAGAAGTCGAATTTGCAATTCTGGAACCTGACGGTAAACTCAGTGTGTTGAGAAAAGAAGAACTACTGCCTGCAACAAAAAAAGATATAAAAGCAACCATTACGCCTATTCAAAGAATCCCGACTGAACTTATCGTTGATGGCAAAATCGTAGAAAAAAATCTTATAAAAATGGATGTCTCCGCTGCCTGGCTCAACCAACAATTAAAGAAAGCCAGCATTCATTCTTTGGATCAAGTATTTTACGCAGAGCTCCAGTTGGACGGGACGCTATATATCGACAAATACCGGGATTCGATCCCATAAAAAGACCCGGTAGCGACTACTTGAGTTCAACCCAACCAACCTTCAACAACTGATACGGTTCGCCGCGCTGTCTATAACGGCAAGTTTTCGGGCTATCCTTGGCGGGATGACCTTTTGTAATTTGGACTCGACTTGTCTCCTTCAAAATAAAAAAGAAGCCGCGATATACGCGGCATTAAATGAGATAAAGTTCTTGTCACCCGAGGCTGTAACAAGTCAGGTTTAAGAGATCCTGAACTCTTATTCGTTTATAAAATTAAAACGTGTTATATATATTTTCACATTCTTCCCCGGTCGGTTCATAAAAACAGTGCTTCTTCCATCGTCCTGCGAGCGGCTGATTATACCAAGTTGGCGGACAGGGTCCGGGATTTTCGAACGTTCCTGGACGGAAATACCACAGGGAGAATTTACCCGGCCAATTCCGCTCCCCATTCACAGCCCGTCGTGCCAGACGGCGTTCCCTGTCCCTTGCTTTTTGATAGTACAGACCATGTTGCAAGGCTTCGAACGCATGCGGCTGGTTGATCATTTGGGGAATTGTCCGGATTCCTTTAAAATCGGAGCAATTCGCTCTTACCCGGTTAATGCCAACATTTCCAACAAGGAGCATGCCCGTTTCGCCTTCGGTCTCAGCTTCGGCTCGAAGCAACCTTGCCAACATATTAATATCCTGGTCCCTGGCTTTTACGACTGCCATTGGATCACCTCTTTAGATTTCCTAGACTCATCATATTGTAGGCGAAGCGGATGTGTTACTCTGACAGACAATTTAATAAAATGAACAAGGCTATTTCACCTAATAGCCGCCTATTTCGCTTGGGTTAAGAATCAACCTTTGACAGGAAGGTCCGCCCAAACTGAACGATTACGGGTGTGATATAATAGGCTCTAACTGATGAATTTAGAGAATAGGTGTGTGGACCGATGGAAGTAAAGCCGGAACATCCAGCCAAAGCAAAAATACCGCTATACCTTACCGTATATAATGAACTTTTCAAAAAAATCATGAGTGGTGTGTTCCCCCCCAACAGTCAATTGCCTACTGAACCTGAACTTGCCAAAATGTTCGACGTAAGCAGAATGACGTTAAGACAAGCATTAGCTCTCTTGCAAGATGACGGGCTGGTAAAGAGTATTCATGGTAAAGGAAACTTTGTTACCCCATCTCGAATGGTGCAGAGAAATGATGGACTGGATAAAATCGGAAATCCTATTTATAAGTGCCATACAGAGGACATTGACCATGTCGACATCCAGTTCAGACTGGACTTGGAGAGTGACTACACCAAAGAGGTCTTGAAAAGGAAAGCCACGGCTGTGGTAGCCGTTGAGCGTTGGTATATGAGTAAAGGACAGGCGGTGGCTTTCGGATTTACCTTTATGGCAATTGAGGCCGTAACCGAATTGAACCTGGACCTCCAAAATGAAGAGCAGCTGTTGGACATGCTTGAGAATAAGGTATATGAGTTGGCTAACTCTGCAACGGTGGAGGTCAAACATTCCACGGTGATGAATACCTCGTCTCAAAAATTTGAACTTAATGCCGGCGAGGGGTGTGACTTGCTGCTGGAAAGTCTATATGTAAATGAACAGTACCCTCTTGTATACAATAAATATTATATTCCTAAAGAATTTAGCCGGATTGTGATCAACGCTTCGAAGAATAGGACGTAATCTAATTTCAGGGCAGTCGTTTCTCCATAAAGGAGAGACCACTGCCCTTTTTGCATAGGACCGCCTAAAGGGATAGAACATTAGAAATTTATCCAGAAAAAATTAGTTGATAAAGGAATGCGATGTATGGTACTTTATCCGTGTACCAATTAGACAACTTATTATACAACTATACCAATATGTAAAAGAAAAGGAGATTTAAAATGAGTACTTCCACTAAAGAAACGCCGCATATTCAACCTGGAGGAGCAGAGATCGCCGAAACGATTCTATTACCGGGCGATCCCTTAAGAGCGAAGTTTATTGCGGAGAACTTTTTGGAGAATGTCGTCCAGTTCAACAAAGTCCGCGGTATGCTGGGCTACACGGGAACTTTCAAGGGTAGAAAAATATCCGTGATGGGAACCGGAATGGGAACTCCAAGCATGAGTCTGTATTCATGGGAGCTGATTCATGTATTCGGTGTTAAGAATCTCATTCGAATCGGTTCCGCAGGGGCGATTCAAGATCATTTGAACCTGTATGACATTGTTTTCGCAATGGGTTCTGCAACCGATTCCAATTATGGACACCAGTACAATCTCCCAGGTCACTATTCGATTACGGCCTCATTCGAGCTGTTGGAAAAAGCCAAGAAAATAGCGGATGCGCAGGGGCAGAAAGTTCATGTAGGCAATGTGCTCTCCAGTGACATCTTCTATAATGCGGATCCGACGGCGCTGAAGAAATGGAGTGAAATGGGCATTCTATGCGCCGAGATGGAATCTGCAGGCCTGTATATGAACGCAGCCCATGCGGGCGTTAACGCACTGTGTATCTTGACGATCAGCGATCATATTTTCAGACATGAATCCACGACCCCTGAAGAGAGACAGACAGCTTTCACTAAAATGATGGAAATTGCACTGGAACTTGCTTAATCATTTGATTCCAAGAAGGGAATGTGGCTAATGGCTGCAATAACTGAACAAACACCGCAAACTGCCCCATCCTTTCAGGCGAAAAGGGCAGTGCCTGTGATTCTGCTCTTTTTCGTTTTTGCCTTGATCGTCGACAACTCATTCAAGTTGGTTTCGGTAGCTATAGCCGATGATCTGGGAATCTCGGCAGCTGCGGTTAGCTGGCAAGCCTCATTAGCGGGACTTGTGATTGGAATTGGCGCTGTCATCTATGCCTCTTTGGCCGACACGATCAGTATCAGAAAGCTGCTGAGTGCAGGGATTATCTTAATCTGCATCGGTTCTGTTATCGGTTTTATTTTTCAACACTCTTATCTGCTCGTTATTATCGCTCGTATGATCCAGACAGCAGGCCTGGCCGCGGCTGAAACTTTATATGTGATCTATGTAACGAAACACCTGCCCAAAGAGGAGCAGAAAAAGTTCCTGGGACTCAGCACAAGCAGCTATTCGCTTTCTCTTGTTATCGGTTCCATTACGGGGGGTTACGTGTCCACCTATTTAAATTGGTCCACGTTATTCTTAATCCCGCTGCTGTCCTTAATCCTGCTTCCCTTCATTCTTAAATATTTGCCGAAGGAACAATCCCGGAAGAGTCATGTTGATTTTATCGGACTGCTTCTAATATCCGCCATTACTACTTCCGTCATGATGTATTTAACGGATTTCAACTGGATCTTTATTGTGATCTTCATAGCTGCAACAGGACTATTTCTTGGCTATATCAGCAAGAGTAAGAAGTCGTTCATCGGGATTTCCTTTTTCCAAAATAAGCGGTTTGCAGCGGTTCTTGCCATCGCTTTTGTGATTTATTCCGTTCAACTGGGCTACATCTTTATTTTCCCATTCCTGCTTCAGAAAATGTATAATCTTCAGCTCGACACGATCTCACTACTGCTGATACCAGGTTATGTAACCGCGATACTGATTGGATCGCTGTCAGGAAAAATAGCAAAAGTATTGACCAATAAGCAAGCGGTTTCCATAGCTATGATCATTATCGTGTGCAGCCTGGCTTTGCCCGGCCTTATTGGAGGCTCGGTTATCGTATACGTTCTCTCCATGCTGCTGTTCTCGGGGTCATTCGCATTCATGTACGCACCTATGCTTGATTCATGTATACGCTCCATTCCTGTAGAAAGATCAGGAACAGCCATTGGATTCTACAACTTGGTGTTGAATGTGGCCGTTTCTATAGGCATCACCTATACCGCGTCTCTAATGGATGTAGTATCTTTTGGAACGGTGTTATGGATCCTTGCTATAATTACCTTGTTCGCTCTATTGATGTATTGGTTGCTTGTAGGCCGACTCACCGAGTCCAAATAAGTAAAGATACCTTTAGCTTAAAACGCCAAAACACCTCCTCTTTGGGGGTGTTTTGGCGTTTTAAATATCTCCTGCGCTCTTGAAGTCGTTCTCCTTGAAAGTTCTCCTTGAAGAACTTTGTAGTTGTTCTTATATACACCGAATCTTTCGTAGTCATTTATGGTACGGTTCCCCGTATCGGGTCTATCGGCGAAAAATACGAGAGTAGCTGGTGATGGCCAGCTCCCTGATGAGGGATAGCTACCTTCATTATGAAAAGGTAGGAGCAGGGAATTCATCAATTCTCATACGAAGTAAACTATATGGTTTTTCCCGCAGGTCTCTTCCATAATGAAATCTCGCCTGCCGATGTAATTGATTCACAATGACATATAAGTATCGATCGGGGCCAATCGAAAAAGTATCCGGCCATAAAATTCTGGGGTCATGTGCGATGGTTTCCATTGCGCCATCCGGCAATATCTTCCGGATACTGTTGTTTTCATAGTCTCCCGCATAAACGGTTCCTTTTGCGCCGGTGATCATTCCATCAGACGCACCTTTTTCCCCCCAATACTGCACATATTGGGATAAATCCATGTCCTGTATCCTTCTGTCTCTTAGGGCTTCTGTTGAGATCGAGAACAGCTGACGGCTGGTTAGCGGAGCATAAAATAAAACCTTTCCATCCGGAGAAATCGCTAAACTATCGGAAGCCAATCTAAATGGGAAAGTCGAGCCGTCCGGGTTTCGATTCATCAAAATTTGACCTTCTACTTTCGGTAAAAAATAGGGATCAGGTGAAGTTGATAGGGCCCCATTTAACCGTCTAAACGCGTTCCCATTTTCTAAATCTACGACGATAATAGCCCCTGGCCCTTTGGAAGAAGAATCCGTTATATATGCATAGCCTGCACTTCCAACCCGAAAGTCCAAACGGACATCATTCAGATAAGTGGTTGGCAAGACAACATCTTCCGTAAAGGTATATACTCTCTTTATTGTATTCGTGCTTAAATCAACAGCAACTAATTTTGCTCCCCCTTGAATAGGTTCAGAAAAGTTTGGTGCTCCTGTATCCAGTACCCAAAGTGTTCCTCTTCCATCCGCAACGATACTTTGGACACTGACGAAAGACATCGTAATATTTCCCGTATTAACCACATTGGCTTCTAAACTGGGATAAGGCTGCAATTCATTCTCAACAATTTCCGCCACAGTAAATTGAACGTCGTCTCCCCATTTCGGAAAGCAAACAAAAATACGACCGGTTTCGGAAACGCTGACACCTGTAGGCATAGCCCCATAAAAAGCATGCACCAGTTCAAACCGCCCAAAATATTTTTCTTTAGGTAACATAGGTTGCATGATATCCTCCTCATCAAATCCGAACGGATATCACCTATATATGATCAAATTTTTTTGTAGTGCCTAGTTCTTAATAAATTTCTCTCTTGATGGATGCCGTGGATTTCAACTTCTCAGGGGCGATTGGCAGTTATACTCTCATCGAAATGATGATCGGTTCGTTTTCCGATTACTTATGATAAGACTCCCCGTATCGGGTCTATCGGCGAAAAATGATAGGCTGAGAAAAAAACCATTGGTGACATAAAAGTCGGCAATGGTTGTAGTTCGGCGTACCTGTTCACTTGTCGATCAAATTACTGTCCGGTTATCGTGTAGACGTTAGAGGAGCCTACCGGCGCCGCATTGAAATAAGCGTTATTCTGAACGGCTCCGGGGAACTTAACCCCGTATGTAATCCCGCCTCCGCCATCCTTAACACCTGTAATTTCAACCACACTCGGAATCGGAATATCAAGGAACACCGGGTTATGCATAATATTTATGTTCGCTTGAAGGATATTGCCGTCCACCTTCACTGTAACGACATCGCCGTCTTCCGCGGCGAAATCCCAGATCAGCATGCGGCTTGTCGTTGTATCTTTCTTCATCTCAATCTCGAAGTCCCTGGCCTCGAGTCCCGCCGAATCATCTGCCGCGGCTAGCTGGATACCCGCCTTCATCCCTTTACCGATTCCATTCGACTGAACATCTTTTATACTGCCGGTTGAACCTTGGAAATACATGCCCATCCCAAACGTGATCAATGCCGTAATTCCGATCCAAAATCGGTGTTTATTGCTTATTTTTCCCTTAGATGATGACTTGCGATTGACGGATGACCCTGTAACTTCCAATGGAACATCATCATCTTCCCTTTGTCGAGGCTCATATTGATTTGGAGCGTATGACTTCGGCTTTTGCTCGTTTTGTTCGTGATTTGCCAATTTCCTTCTCCTCACTATTCCATATATCGATTTGTCTGCCGATCAATCGGATACTTCCAGTACAGCAGCGACATGCATAATCGGATAGCCACAATCGCAAGCAGCATAAGCGTAATGGCCCATCCTTTGGAATAAAGTCCTTCGTCAGCCCATTTGTTAAGAATCATGACTCCTATCGATAGAGCGAAACTGGTATAGATGAGCATTTGCAGGAAAGGAAGCAATATCGTTATTTTACGATAGGGGATTCCTAAAAATTGACTTCTCATGGCCAAGTAAATAAAGAAAGCCAAAAGGCTTATTACGATCACACCGCCGCTTGCGACCGGAACCTCGTTAATCAGAAGATTCCTTATGTCACCGTATATCATGAAAGGCATAAAAAGCGTAACGATAATGACCCCGAGCATGAAGGAATGATAAAAAACAATGGCGAGCAGCCATTTTAGGACTTTCATTACATCACCCCCGTCTTTCCTTGAAGTCTTCAGGCATCAAAGCGGATAATTCCTCGGCCGTGGCGTCGGCTTTCTTGCTCATACGCAAGGCATGGTCTCGAATCGCTTTCTCTACCAAATTTCGAACGAGCCGTCCATTGCCTGCGGTCCTATCTCCTTCATAGGTCTCCAAAATGGAGAGCAGCGTGGCTTCGGCCTCCCGGACGATCACATATCCTTGCGCCTTTACCAGCAAACGCGCAATTTGCAGCATTTCCTCGGCTGTATAATCGGGGAATGTAATCATATTGGGAAACCTGGAGCGGAGTCCCGCATTGCGGTTCAAGAAGCGCTCCATATCTTCGTCGTAGCCGGCCAATATAACGATGAGTCTGTCCCGGTAATCGTCCATGGCTTTGACGAGCGTATCGATCGCTTCCTGTCCGAATTGATCCCCTTCCGCCAAGGCATAAGCCTCATCCACGAACAAGATCCCGCCAAGAGCGCGTTCGATAACCTCTTTCGTCTTGAGCGCGGTTTGCCCCACATAACCGGCAACCAGGCCGGACCGATCGGTTTCTACCAGCGTGTCGGCCTTAATCACGCCCAGTTCTTTAAATCGTTGGGCCAAAATACGGGCAATGGTCGTTTTACCGGTTCCCGGGTTTCCTTTAAATACCATATGAAGAGCTTGGGCAGAAGCCTTGGGCAGCCCCATCTCTTGACGGCGCTTGGCCACCTCAATTTGAGCCGATAGGCTTTTCACAAATTCCTTAACAGAGGACAGACCGACAACCGCATCGAGCGCTCCAAGCGCATTCGCCCGCTTCCCCGCAAGGTCTACATGTGCCGACAGTCCAAAATCCTCCACAGTCAGCTCATTTAACTGATCCGCCGCAATATCGGGGTGATCGGCCAATCGCTCCGCTTGCTTGCGTATCGCCTCCTCCAGCGTATTGCGGACGAGTCGTCCGTTGCCTCCGTCCTTTCTGCCCGGGATTTGCTTCTCGTTAAAATAGGATTCGAGCAAACCTGACACATCCGGAGCTAAAGCAAAACCGCGCGCCTTCACCATAATAGAGGCGATTTGCTGCATTTCCTCTGCCGTGTAATCGGGGAATTCGATTTGCAGCGGGAAACGCGAGGACAGACCCGGATTGACTTGAACAAACCGCTGCATATCCTCTGTGTATCCCGCCAAAATGACAACCAGATTGTCTTTATGAAGCTCGATAAGACGAACCAGTGAATCGATCGCTTCCTTACCGAAGCCCCCGCCCTGCACGCCATCCTGCGCTAGTGCATAGGCTTCGTCGATGAAGAGCACGCCGCCTAGAGCAGATTCGACAACCAGCTTGGTCTTGTTGGCCGTCTGGCCGACATACTCCGCTACCAGATCGGATCGGTCCACCTCAACGAGATGTCCTTTTTTTAAATAGCCCATGGACCGGAGCATCCCTGCCACCAGCCGCGCCATCGTCGTCTTGCCCGTACCGGGATTGCCCGAAAAAATCATGTTGAGAGTCTGTCCGGTATCGACATGAATCCCGGCTTCCTTCCGCCTTCGATCAACAATAAGTTGTTTCTCCAGCGTTCGGACGAATAGTTTGACTTGCTCCAATCCGACAATTCCGGCGAGCTCATTCTCGATATTAAAAGCTTCTTTCTCTCCGATCCCGAAGTCTGCCCCCGTCAATAATTGCAAGTCTGTATCTGCAGTTGTCCCTGACATCAGCCCTCTAAGCCGAGTCGCTTGCTTGCGGACAGCCTCCTCGAACAAATTGCGGACAAGCCGGCCGTTGCCGCTGTCATTGCGGCCAGGGATTTGCTTTTGATCAAACAGCTCGATCAAACCCTCATAAGCATCCGTTTCTATCCGGAAACCATTCTTGTTCGCCATCTGAATCATGATGTCCAGCATATCTGCCGCTTTGTAATCCGGGAATTCCACGATGAATGGAAATCTTGAACGCAAACCTGGATTCGATCGCAAAAAAGTCTCCATCTCCTGGGTATACCCTGCCAGCACAACAACCAGATGATCCCGATGATCCTCCATCGCCTTGACAATCGTGTCGATCGCTTCGATGCCGAACGTATCGTGATCGTGGCGGGCGAGCGTATAGGCCTCGTCGATGAACAATACGCCTCCCAAGGCCTCATTGACTTGTGCCATCGTTTTGGGAGCGGTAGAGCCCACATATTGGCCTACAAGATCCTGTCTCGTCACTTCGATCAGTTGACCTTGCGGCAGCAATCCGAGCGCCTTCAGAATACGGCCGACTAAGCGGGCGACCGTCGTTTTGCCGGTTCCGGGATTCCCGGTGAACACCATGTGAAGCGACATCGCCACAGAGCCTCCGCTTTCTCTGGCCCTCAGCTTGTTAACCTGAACCGTCTCCATGAGCTCATAGACAAACTTTTTCACGGGTTCCAGACCCGTTAACGCATTTAATTCTTCCAGAACATCGTCAATCGACTCCTGACGAACGAAAGATAGTGCTTTGATCGGAATTTCAAGAGAATTCGACTCCACAAAAAAAGAATCGTTCTTGAAACGGATACGCACACTCTCATTGCCACGAATCTCATTGCGGGCCCGTAGACCGGACAATACAACAGTAAGCTCCTTATCAATCCAATGCTGCACTGCCTCGCCGAACGTTTTGTTTGCTGCGGCTATATCGGCCAACGCCTCATACGTGGAAGGATGGACGGTAATCTCTGTTTGCATATCCCTTGACAGATCGTCTATCGCTTTCCCCAGCAAGATCTCGGCGATCTGCCGCATCGTCTCCTGCTCTAATGGTGAAGATATTGCCGCCGCAAGGATGGTTTGCAAGATAGAGGCAGGGAGATGCCTTGCCAGCACGGACGGAACTTGGCCATATTCGCTTTCTCTCTCTGCATGTTCATCGATATAGAAAATGATGAAATAATCGGCGGCGCTTATGCGAACCCCTTCTTTGGTTCGGAAGCTGCCTTCCGCGGCGAGCTTAGCGACCAGGCCGATAATAGCCGGGTCAGCCCCTTTGACCCCCTGGAATAACACCGTGCCCTCGGAATGCCGGAAAGCCTCCGCCATATCACTAATAAAATTTCCTGATAGTTCATCCGCCTCATAACGCTGTAAATCAATTTCTGCAATATGTGGCCGGGAGGTTACCCGACGTGCATGCATCTCCCGAACCAGCCATTCCAAGGCTGTTTTTTTGCCCGTACCAGGAGCCCCGGCCAGTAAGATCACATTCCTTGGCTTATTACTCTGGCGCCCATTCATATATCCCTGCTTATATCCCGCAACCAAATCGTCTACGAAGAACGCCTGTCCGATCACTTGACTATTTACGTTCTTTTCCACTTCTCGGAACAGTTGATCCAATTGCTTGGGAGATAAAGCACTCTGCGCATCATTCCGGCCTTCTCCCTGCGACGTATATGCTGGGGTCTGAACAGGTCGGGAAGTCGGTGAAGAAATGTTCTGTCCCGCGGCGGCCTGCTCGGAATAGCTCGGACCTGCACTTCTGGCTCCCGATCCTGCATGATATTGTTGCGTCGGCTGCACTTGCCTCGTTGGAGCCGGAGGGTCTTCTTTTTTGGCGATAAATCCTTTTTCCCGAACCAATTCAACGAGTTGATACTCAGGAAAAAGAAATTTGAGCGCTTTCAACATACTGCTTCGGTTGATTCTCATATTTCCCGTTACCCCCTGCGACCTGCTGTTCTTTCTTTCTTTTTTTCCTATATTATACTATGGCTCCGTTACTTTTGCTTTCAAACTATGGAATGTGTATCCGCCTAAAAAATTATCTAGGGCTAGCCCTCTTCGATACGGAACGCATATTTTTAGCATGGGGAACAGATAGGTCCTTGCAAATGCTGTTCATTACTGACAATAAAGATTCAATCAATCTCCTATAACCATGTATGGTGCATACGGAAAAAAATCCTCAATCCAGACTGCTTGATTAGAAGAAGGATACGGGGGATGAACTCAATAGACACTATACAATTCAATCCAACTATTTTGTTGACAAAACACATAGGAATAATTTAAATTAAATCAAGGGTATCTTTTGTATTATATGTTAAATTATTACATCCGACTGGTTTAACCAGAGGCATGCCGATAAAAACCCGTTACCGTGGGTTAAAAGTATGCCTCTTTTAGCTTTGTAAAAATTTATTTTGGAGGGAGCATGTCAACTACTATGAATAGGCATTTACAGAAAAAGCGGAACGTTTTCCGAAAGCTTCATAAGCGGTTGCTTAAACTGGGGCTATGCGCGCTGGTTTTCGTATCCTTTAGCTCCGTAACGGTGCAGGGTGCTCAAGCGGCTGCATCGGTGCTGGCAACCGCGGATCAACAGGCGCTGGATGCATGGAGCATTCAGATCAATCAGAACAACAATTACCCTTTGCTGAAGGCTCAAGCCAAGGCGGCGTACAAGCTCGCCTACGGCGGCTCATTGAGCACAGAAGCGGAGAGCCGTCTCGATAACGCAATCAACGAGCTCGCGTTCAGCGCAATTCAGAAAGCGGTCAACAGCGATCCGTATTTCCCTAAAGTATACTGGTTAAACACTCCACCACGCAGTTGGCTTGGTCTGAACGTGCCGGGAGGACGGTATTCTTATGATAACCCGGACAATATTTACCGTACCATCCCGATTGACGGCTCGTCGAAGTACATCATTCATGGGAAACGTACTTTTCCGGGGCCGACCGATGTAACGTTCTCCCTGATCAGCAACCCCAATTCGCAACAGACCATCACCTTTCTGTCCGGCAAAGATCTGGTAGTGAATGCGGACGGGAGCTACGCCATCACCGTAGATAGCAATCCCGCCAATGGACGTGCCAACCATATACAGTCCACGAGCGCGGCCGTGCAGTTATTCGTCCGCAATAACCTTGGCAATTGGAATACCGAAACGCCCGATGCGCTTACGGTAGAGCGGCTGCCCGACGGCAGCCAGCGTACGCCCAAGAGTCAGCTTGCCATTGCTGCCGAAGCTTGGGCGAATCTGCAGGAATCCATTGTCGATTATGGCTATGGTGCTTTGGGCATAAAGACTCACACCAATCCGGTGAATACACTCTCCAGTCCGAGCGTATCATCCACATTAGGCACGCTGGTCACGCAGGCCAGTTCGTTCGGCCACTTCAAACTGGCGGATGACGAAGCGCTGGTCGCAAGGGTAACAACCGGGGGAGCAGGTTATGTAGTGTTTCCGGTTACAGATCCGTGGATGGTAACCGTAGACCCTATCCGTCATCAATCAAGTCTTAACAACGTTCAGGCAGCGCCGAATGCCAACGGCAGCTATACGTTTGTAGTATCGGTCAAAGACCCTGGCGTAGCCAACTGGATTGACCCTGTAGGGCTGCATGAGGGAACGATTATGGTTCGCTGGCAGAACCTGCCCGATAAACCGCCTGCAACAGGCGGGCCGTCCGTACAGACACAGGTCGTGAAGCTGGCTGACCTGAGCAGGGTTTTGCCGTCCGATACCCGCTACGTGACTTCGGAGCAGCGCAGCCGGCAGTTGGCCGACCGGGCAGCCGGTTACGCACTTCGCTGACAAAGGTCTCGTTCTCCACCATTATTTTGTGACTATCGAAGTTCATCAATAAGACCACCACGCAGCGAACGTAAACTCTGAATTTCTTCTTTTCCCCCCGCCGTACTGCGGTCGTAATAGCTTTGCCATGTTCGAGGGCGAGCTTGCAATGGCGTCTTGCGACCGCCAGTAATTGAGCCGATGTCGCATCGTCAATGATCAGCCCGATCAGCGAACAACGATTAGCGGATGCGGCTTCATTGATAGGCGATACGATTTTTTCAGTTATTGCGATCATAAGTAAATTCCTCCCAGTCAACAAGTTTTGTTGACTGGGAGATTTCGCAAGTCTTGTTTACAATGATTCATTTACCGAATTTGTTCTTTGAGCCAACCTGTCACATCTCATCTATTCTTTCAGCACCATCAATATTAGGCATTCGACATGTGACGACTAGACAGGGAGTACAAACCTTCACAGGAATGACATTTGCTCTTATGACTAGGGCGGCTAAGACAAGCCACTCTTTTTTCGATCTACTTAAGACATCTTGTATCTCAAATTGTCAAATTATAATGTCAATAATGTGCTACGTTAATTGAGAGGTGCTAAGAATATGAACTGATTCTCGTCCTTAACAAGGATTAGGTTGAGTATGTACGATGTCCTTATATAATCCGACGCAGCCTATAAAACGCATTGGTATATACAAGGAGGCTGTCAATTCCTAAGATGTTTGTCCAGATTAGTTACTTTTTTTATGTCATGGTTAGTTATAACAGTGAGGTATGATTTGACGAACAGAAAAATCGTTTGTTACAATGTCCCCATCAAAAAGGAAAAGGATGAGGACGATGGTTCGTCGTTTGAAACGGCTTAAGAATGTTGCTAGCGCATCAAGCTTCTAAGTGAAAAAATGATCTATATTACTTAGAAGCGAGGGGTAAGAATGAAACAACATCGATTTAACCACTGGTCTGAAATTAAGTATCTAAAGGATATTGTTACCAATCCAATGATTGAAGTAGGGGAATATTCCTACTACTCTGGTTATTACGATAATCATGATTTTGAAGATGGGTGTGTTAGATACCTTTGGGGAGATGAAAAATCAAGAAAATTATTTAACCCCATCGAGAACTATGGTTGGCTTTTAGATAAATTGATAATAGGAAATTACGTATGCATTGCAAGTGGTGTAATTATTTTAATGGGTGGAAATCACAATCATCATCCTGAATGGATTACCGTGTATCCGTTTGTGGAGCAGATTGAAACCTCTTACGAACCAAAAGGAGATACGATCATCGGAAATGACTCCTGGATTGGCATGAATGCAATGATTATGCCCGGTGTGAAAATAGGTGAGGGTGCCATTGTTGCGGCAGGATCGGTTGTTGTAAAAGATGTCCCACCCTATACGATAGTAGGCGGCAACCCTGCTAAAGAGATAAAAAAACGGTTCTCAGACAAAGAAATCGAAAAGTTAAAGGAAATGCGTTGGTTCGATTGGGAACGTGAGAAAATTGAACGAGCCAGTCATATCTTCTCAAGTTCTTCTATTGATCAATTATATGACTTTTATCAAAGGGAAATAAAATCATAGGGTAAAAGAAAAAGAGGGGCTAATTGCCCCTCTCAGATTGCAGACAAATTCCCTGGTTTCCATCGAAACCGAGGGATTTTGTTTGTTTTTTCAGCTAACAAGAGCAGAATTTTAGTAAGGGCAGACCTGCCACCACCCAGCCTCCAGAGCCAGGCTTGCATGCGATGGACGACTTTACGGGGACTGCGTAAAGTTTCGATGCAGGCGATGCTCGTTTTCGCTTGCATGAACCTCAAAAAGTTGAAGCACTAGATCCAAGTATCGTGGGCTGCTGTTATTTCGGTCTCAGGACCGCCAGTGTTTACAACGCTTTTAGGTTCCACCAGCATGAGATGGCATTCTTTTTCGGCGGAAGGCTTCATCTCTATTCCTTTCGGGACAATAAACATCTCGCCCTTGGAAATTTTCACTTGGCCATCACGAAAATCAAGGATCATCTCCCCTTCGAGTGCGATATATACCTTGTCGGTATCTTGATGAACGTGCCATTCGTAATCCCCGGCAATTTTAATAAGCTTAAATTGATAGTCATTCATTTCACCAATGACTTTCAGAGACCAATAGTCGTTGAATTTGGATAGCTTCTCATTCAGATTAATAGCTTGGTAATGGATATTAACCCCTCCTTATTTCTCTAAATTTAAATATACCGTTACAGTGAACAGGCCTGTAATCTGTTGCATATGAAATTTCTCCAACATAATATCTTCATTGATTTGACACTATTATAGTAAAGTAATTTTTAAATTAGAATGGATGCTTGTTGAAATCAGCATGGATTATTGATGAACTTCTCTCGATATTCAGTGGGAGAAATACCAAATTGTTTCTTGAACACTCTACTAAAATAAAAGGGGTCGGCAATTCCAACAGCTTGCGCAATTTGTTGTACAGGAACATCACTTGTAAATAACATTCTTTGCGCCATGTTTATACGATAGTTTAATAAATACTCTGCTGGTCCCATACCTGCATGTGTTCTAAATACATAAGAAAGCCGATTTCGATTAACGTTATTTTGTTCTGCAAGCGATGCTATTGTAAGGCTTTGATAATAGTATTCTTGAATGTAATTAGATACCCGTTCGAATAATGTATGCGTTCCACAACTATTTTGCCTATTATCGACACATAATAAAGCTTCATTTAGTACATCGCGAAATAACATCTCGGTTTGAAACTTCGAAATGCCTCCACGCTGATTATAAACATGCCAAAGACGCATAATTAGCTCAAGAAGTCGAGGAGATTGCCCTGTTAATAATTCAAAATGCTGATGCAAAAAGCTTGACTCTTTTAGTTCTGAGTTACATGTCCGGTATAAAACAAGGATGTATTCCCAGTCAGTTTTACCAAACACTTTTTGGGATAGTTTCATTTTTGCACCCCCATGTACAACTTTCCCTGGCGAAAAGATATAGGGGGGTTCCATTAAATTGAAATTGTATTTTCCCTGTAAGAGGAAACACAAATCCAGGAAAAGAATCTGTATAGTCAGCGTGAGGCACACCTGGATTTCTAGCATATCGATATACTCCTTGTACTTGAAAAGGAATGTGTGCCAGATGCTCTGCTAACTGATTAACGTCGATTTTCACATTGCATCCCTCGTTTTCAATGGTTATTGACCGATAATCCTAAGATCATTCTTTGTACACCCTGTGCAGCTCTTGACCACAAGCAGATCCTTCCTTCCATGTATAAGCATCCAGTAAAATACAATCATAGCGTTCAAGGATGGACCCATTGGCATCAAGCACCGATTTTAAGGTCCGTTTCCCACCGCGTAATGCTTGCCATACAGAAAGGTGGACATGAGAACTCTCGTCTACTTTTAGGTTATTGATAATGATTTTCATTGTCAACACCTATGAACAATAGGTCTCAACAATCCATCCCGAGATTGCACCCGCTCCAGTTTCATTCACTAGCAGCATCCCGAGGAGAGACCGCGCCAATTTCAGCGTCGACCGTTGAAAAAAGGATTCATTCAAAGGCTGTTGCAATCTGCCGTCACCCTCCTTAATTAGAAAGAAACCGATAACGCTTCTAAACAAAACCCGTTCCGCGAATTTCAGGCGGATTCGGCTGATTGACAGCATATTCGGCCAAAAGCTTCCCCATCTTCTTCTTTAGCGTAGAAAAGGCAGCCGATCATTATTCATCATGATCGCGACGATATCGGTAGCAGGAGGACTCGCAGCAGTCGCGGGAGTCCTCCTGCTCTGGACGCTGACAAGCGACCCGTCGCGCCCCTTTGACCTCGAGGCCATAGCGACATCGCCGACGATCCCGCTTGAGCTCGGCGCCGTCGTCGGAGCTAGCTTCGCCCTCTGGACCGCCATCGCGCTCTTGCGGTTGCCCGGATCTATCGCCCACGCCCGGCGGCGTCAGGCGGACATCGAGCGACTCCGCGTGGAGGGTTCGTCATGCACCGGAACGTTGACCGCCGTGCATTTTACTAACCGTTGGCTCTTTAATTTTCCGATGTTCACGGTTGAGGTAAATTATATCGTTGACGGTGCTCCTCGTGTCGTTTCAGCACACATGCGTACCAGCGCCGACCGCGTTCCCGTCGTCGGGTCGCGAATGATCGTGCTGATCGATGATCGCGGAACCACCCACGTGGAGCTGGACCTGGCGAGTGGAGCGGCATTCGAGCCGGACGTGGGGAAGTACGCTCCATCGGACGGTTGATTTTGCGACCCTGATGCAACATGGTTATAAGGAGTTCAAGTCAATACGGAGCTAAAGCTTCGCTTCACCATTTTTAACGCAGGACAAATTGGGCACTCACTCGGTATTCCTATGCGCAGCAAGTAGCAAGAAAGGTATTGGAACATCATCCGTACCATAACATGGAAAATAGTGGGTTATTTTCTGGTAAGTAGAAACTAAAAAGCCTCTGAAACTCAAGGTCTCAGAGGTTCTGTAAAATCCTTTATATCACACGCATATAACATTCCCAAGCGTCCCACCAAGGAAATTTTTCGCCGTCACTTATGGTACGGTTCAGCTTAACGGGGCTTTCGGCCAAAAATCCGCCGCGGCGCATAATCGCCAGCCTTTTACTCGATCCAAGGACTTCGTCTAATGAGCACGAGGTCTGCTTTTCTAAGACGCTCTCTCTTTCTCGTCGTTGACTGAAAAGATATGAAGTGGTCGATTCGGCGGAATATCGACCTCAAGGGGAATGTTCAGCTTCCTTGCGGCTATATGCAAATTTTGCAGCATCGTGAACCATTCTGCGTCCGAGCATGCATAATTTTTCGTTTTGATGGTAAAGTTCCTGCCATCCTGCTGCCAGAATGTGATCTTTCTGCCTCCGATATTTTCCAAACTTGCATTGCAATCTACGACGATTTTCCTGATTTGGTCTGCGGGCAGTTGATTTCTTTCGGAAAAAATAATTCGGTTTTGCTCAGAATCTACGACGATCCGCTGGGTCTTTATTGTACTGTAAGTAAGTGTGAATCGAGTCGCGGGGGATATGGAAGAATCTGTACTTGCTTGTAACTGCGCCGTTGCTTCAAGTGCCTTCAATTTCCGATTATTCAGCTGTTCATTTCTTTGCAACAACCGATCCTCCACTTTATAATGGCCTTCGATAGATCTAATAGGCAGTTTGATGACCTGCTCGGGCGTATAAAGATTGTATTCTTGCAGCCAGAAAAAACTAAAGCGTGCGATTCTGAATTTTTGCTCGACCCCGATCAGTTCCTCGAACGCCACATCGTAGCGGCGGCCCCATTTCGAGAATTGAATCCGATCATGCGACATTACGATGGAATACGGTGGCCGCAAGTAGCCGGATAGCGCTGTTCCGCTTATGAACAAAAAAATGCCCAGACACACAGCTGAAGCATTGATCGCCAGCATTTTCAGATCTTCCGACAGAAAGGACAACCATCCCATGAGGGGAAATTTGACCGAAAAGATCAGAATCGAAAATACTCCAATTAAAAGAAGGGACACAAAAAGCGATACCGCTGCAGCAAATCCAAGAGATTTAAACAATGATTCCCGCCTCAGTATTTCAGCTGGCGGTTTGTTCTCTTGCTCCCATTGCTTCTGTTTACGCTGATGTTTCGTGTTTATTTGTTTATTCATAGTTAAACTATAACACTTCCTCTAGTACATATTAAACATGCCTGCAGTACGAAATAGAGAGATACGGCCAAGGAATTGCGGCAAAAGCTGCTTGCTCCAAACACGAAGCAGCAAAGGAGAACGCCGTGATGGTCGTTCTCCTTTAATTTGGCTTAGTGGAACGTGACTACAATTCCATCCATTTTATACATTTTGGACGAATTTTCGTCTTGAAAAATTCTGTGCACGCATCAGTCATTTGTTTAACTGTAATAACCATTGTACTTGCTAAAACTACTTCTGCGCCATGAACATTCTCGTAAAAGGTAATCGTTTCGTCCCTAATATTGTCATCACCGCAAGAAGCAAAAGTTCCCGTCTGTTCAGAATCTAAAAAATACAACACACAATAATCATCCCGAATAAAAGCACATAATTGAGGGATACCACTTTCGTTAAAGGTAAAAATAATCTGATTGGCATTAAATGCTGGACGATTTCGAATAAACTCAACTACCTGCGATTCTGTATCTATTACAATTTCTCCGTTAAAATCACTAGCATACATTTGAAAGACCTACTTTCAGTAACAAAAAAATGGATTCTCTCACCTATACAGTTCTTGAGGCACTTAAGTTAAAAAGTGCCTGTGAACTCTCCTTGTTTTTCCTCATGTCAAATTTTTCGCCGTCACTTGTGATACGGTTCAGCTTAACGGCTCTACCGGCGAAAAACGGAAAAAGAGCTGGTCGCGACAGATCAGCTTAAGCTATTCGTTATTCATGACAAGTTCAGCTCACGATGACTTCTCTGGGCAACATATTTCCATGATATAATTTATGAAAACTTGTATTTCACATGGAAAGAAGAAACTTCAGTCGGGAGCGTGATGAAATGCCGAGAGGAAACAAGAAAGCAATAACTGAATCGGAAACTTTTTCACCCGCCGTAATTGAGCAGCATATCAGGATAATAGCCAATGCGATATGATCTTAAAAGTGCAAAAGAGTTGGCTATTCGCGTGTGTGTCGCCGCTGGTGCAAGCAAAGCAGCAGCCATCTCTCTCGCTGAGGCAACTGTCGCTGCGGAATGTTCCGGTAGGAGTTCGGTTGGATTTACTCATCTCCCAGACTATCTGGAAGGCTTTTTGTGTGGCCGCATTGCTGGCACAGAAGAACCTGCGCTCTGCTTTCCAGCGCCTGCTCTCATTCAAGTCGATGCCAAGGGGGGAATCGCCCAATTTGGCTTTGATCGTGCATTCGATGAACTGCTCATACGAACAGGCGTTTATGGTGTGACCGTATTCTCGTTAAAGAACAGCTATACGGCTGGAGAACTGGGCTACTACGTAAGGCGGCTCGCCCGTAAAGGATTGGTAGCGCTGGCTGCGACCAATGGATCTGCTTTAATGGCTGCCGGACAGAGTAGCCAGGCTGTTTATGGCACTAACCCGTTCGCATTCGCCGCACCTGTCGACAACAGGGCACCCTTAGTTATCGACCAAGCATCTAGCGCCACGGCGTTTGTCAATATTCGGCGGGCGGCAGAACGGGGGGAAGACATCCCCGAAGGCTGGGCCATCGATGAAAAGGGACACAACACAACAGATTCGCGTGAAGCGATCAAGGGAGCTTTACTTGCATTTGGGGGTGCTCGTGGTGCTAATATCGCACTCATGGTTGAAATACTCGCGGCAGGTACGACAGGTGCGAACTGGTCACTTGATGCGCCATCCTTTGAGGAGGGGAGTCACTCGCCTGGTGTGGGCCTGTTCATTGTGGCCCTAAATCCCGAACTACTCGCTCCCGATTTTTCCGCTCGAATGGCATCACAGATCGAACGACTGTCCTCCAAAGGTATTCATATCCCCGGAGACAGCTGTGCTGAGGATAAAACTGAAATCGACCTTCCGTCTTCACTTGTTGCGACCCTTGAGAAGTATTGTTTTATTTAATCTGTCATAACGTCGGGGCTATCGGCGGAAAATGCGCCTAAGTGCACCGCGCGGCGGCATTGCTGGCCTCAAAAGTAACTTGAATTTTTGCAGCTCTTAAGCCTGCAAATCAGAACTTACCGAATTACTGCAAAAACCCGAAACTAGGCAGAACATGAATTTCCCACTTCTCAGCGAAAGAGTTATAACACCGGCTTCAACCGTCAATAGTGTTATTATCGAGCCGTACGCCAGATCCCATAAATTGGAACAAGGAGTCCGCCCATTGCAAGCATACGTGGAAGTTATTTTTCGAACGATCGCCGCTTTTGTCCTCCTCATGATCACGTCGAGAATTCTCGGCAAGCAGACGATATCCAATATGACCTTCCATGACTTCGTGAGCGGCATCACGCTGGGCGCCATTGCGGCGAATTTGGCGTTTAACGATAAGCTCAACCATTGGCCCATCGTCGTATCGCTGCTGATGTTCTTCGTCATTTCTTTCCTCGTGTCCAAGATCGCGCTCAAAAACCAGGCATGGAACCGGTTGGTATCCGGCACTCCGACCGTCATTATCGAGAACGGCAAAATTCTCGAGGACAACATGCGAAAAATCCGCTACACGTTGGATTCCCTGGCCCAATCTTTGCGTGAAAAAGATATTTTCAATATAGCGGAAGTCGAGTACGCTTGCTTGGAGGATCACGGGAAGCTATCCGTCAAGAAGAAAAGCGATTATGAGTGGGTGACGCGCAAAGATCTGAAGCTACACGCCGCGGCCGTCCAGTCGTTCCCTGTCGAGCTGATTATGGACGGCATAATCATGGAAGACAATCTCGCCCACAACGGGCTGACCGTCCAATGGTTGGAGCAGGTGCTGCGGCAGCGGAACAAGTCCGTATCCGATGTGTTCTATGCCGTGAGAGGTACGCAAAATCAGTTGTATTTTGACTACTATCGGGACCACATTGACAAGCCCATCGATTAGCCCCGACCTCACTGCGCTCTCCCCTTGCCAGCCGAATGCCCCTACCAAAAACACCCCCATCAGGGGCGCGACATATGACCCTCATGAAGAAGCAGACGAAGACGCTGGACCGATATCGTCAGCCCTCTTTATCTACAAAATGCCGCCCCACGGAGTAATATTCATCCTTATTCACAGCATCGTCCAGCCACTTCATCAGCTTCACCCCGTCCTGTTCGGCTTTGTAGAAATGATTTAATGGGGAGAGTGTATGTGGTGTCCTGCCCGTCTTCTCGTTAAGACCGTAATCAGTGATGTAATAATAGTAGCCTGGCAATACTTCAGTTAGCTCTCCGGCAGATTGCAGCATGCGGGCCGACCAGCGATGCACATATTCGCTATCGTCCGAAACGTCACCATTCAGATCCTTTTCAAAGTCGAACAGCAGCTCGTCATAAAGCGTATTGGACTGCAAAAGTACTGCGTTGTCCGGGAGCAGCTTGCGGTTCGCCGCGAATACGGACGAAATCAAATCGACCTGGACTTCATAACCAAAGGTTGCTGCAAAGTTGGCCTTCCATTCGTTATCGATAATATCCGGCCAGCGGTCGGCATTTAAGTAGGAGCTGTCCGAATATTGATAAATGCGGGCATCCGGGTAGCGTTTCGCAATCTCAGGTGCCCAGAAAGCAGCTCCGAATCCTCCGGCGCTTTCTCCCGCAATGAGGATCTTTTCCGGCGCAGCGAAATGGTTTGCAATCCATTCCAATGCTGCGCGCGTATTGGCTTGACCGTTGTAACGCATTGTAAACGGCTTGCCTTTGGCGTCCGTATATTCCTTGGATGCATTCCCGATATGCAAATCACCAGTAGAATAAGGGATATATACAATATTCCAATCCTTGAACGGATTGTCAGGGTTATTATTTTTCAACAGGCCGCCAAGCGTACTTACTTTAAAGAATGGAATGTTCGGAAAGTAATATTTGATCTCACCGTTCTTCACTACATTACTCAGACTGATCGGCTGCGCGGCAGTCACCGCATCCCAAGCCACACCGCCCCCAGAAAAGTAAATGATCAATTTATCTTCAGCAGATGCTCCCTTATTGGCAAGTAAATAGTATTCTGAACCGTCGGCAGAAATTACTTGTGCATCCTGGTCAAACTTGATTTTATTCCAGACATAGCGCTCCGCATCAGCCCATTTATCCGGTTCAGAAGGCTTTTCAAGTATGAAAAAATGAACATAACCTGCCAAAACACCCAAGATAATTATAATGCCGCCTATCGCAGTCAGAAGAATCTTGTTGATTCTTTTCACGATTTTCTTTTTTACCACACACAGACCGTCCTTCCTACCAAAATATATCCCCCAGATCCGAGCGTAAAGTGCTTACTGTTTTGGCTACTTGCATTTTTTAGGGGAAATTTTACAAACTTTATACCAGTAAACATTATTTTTCGCCGTCACTTATTGTAAAATTATAGATATTAAATATTGGGGGTGAAGGTGTGTATGGCTGAGTACAAAGATAATAGGAAGTTGAACTTTCTATTACGTCACCTAGAATATCATAACACCTACAAAAAAACGTTCAATAATGAGGAAGAAAAAGGGAAGAAACTCCTCCATTATATAGTTGATCGTCCCGGCCGCGTCGCGGGGAATCCCCCTCTGCCGCTCAGGGTGCGAGTATCTTCCTCGGGAGGGCGATGCCAATGAGGAATGCTGCGGAGGGTCAGCAGAAGCACGGGCAGCAAGAACATATCGAGACGCTGCCGCTGTTCTCCACCACGGATAAGAACGGACGAATGACTATGCTCCTGCCGGGACGTCGCGTCGGACGCGCGGCTCCGCTGATACCTTGGCTGCTTACAGCCGCTGCACTGTGGGCGCTGACAGGCTCCGTGCCGTTCGGCGCACTGCTCGGCATGGCGCCGACACCGGCGATCAACATGCTCCTCGGTCATCCGGTCACAGTGGGCGTCGCCGTTTTGCTGCTGTTCGTCGCGATCGGTACGACCGGTGCAGTGTACTCGCTATCGATTGAGCAGTTCGGACAGAGAGCACGGCTCAGGTGTATCGGTAATGCCTAAATCACGATTAAAGGCAAAGCCAAATGCAAATATGAATATGCCCATAAATGCCAATATCATTCCAATCGTTGGTATGGATTCTTGTTTACCTCCCATAATGCATTTCTGTTATTTCTACAATTATAATATCTAAATGAAAATTCACTTAAAACGAGAAAATAATACCTTTCGACTTCACCTTGCTTACAATAATCAATGCCCATACTGTTGCATCTCATTATTTAATTTGAATCACAATATTAAGCACTTCACAGGAATTCGTAATATTGCGATAAGTTGTCTAAGGACACAAATCCCCAAAGATTTCATGGGAAGAACCCATATCAAATTAAAGAAAAACAACTGGCTCAGGAGCGAATCATTAATTCGAATTTACCTTTGCAGAATTTATCCTCTTCGTTGGCATTGGTGCATATTATTTCAAGTTTATAAATAGAGCCTACAACAAAAGCAGCTTCCTGATATCCATCTATTGTCTGCTCGATTATTTTCTTTTTTGAGCCCAGCTTTATGAAAGCTTGCATTTGGCAATTCGAGTCGTTTTCGATTTTTAAGACACTTGTAGATGGGCGATGAATGCCTAAAGCTCGAAAGTAAATTCGGGCTTTCCCATCACATTTTTGAAATATACGACCGCATATTTTTTCACATATATCAAATCCTCCTTTCTTTTTGCACATTCTCTTTTTGTACATTCTCTTTTTGCACTTTCCCTTTGTCCTCATTTTTGAGCAGCCGCAGCCTGTTCTAACATTAACAACTGTCTTTTGCCTTATCGTTTGAGAAGCTGCTTTCAAATCCCTTACCTCCCCATCAAAAATAAATCCGTCCTCATCCTATATTTTATTTTGCTATGGGTAAATCGTACTAAGACAAATATCCATTTATCGAATATGAATTGCAAATGGGTGGATTAGCAAGGGTACACGCGGATACAGGCTGTACTTTAGTTACGTATTTATACTTGAACACTAAACTAATTTTTGAGAGGAGGAACCTTATCTATGTGTGGAAGTAGTAATAATCAAACCATAGTGGTAGGCAACCACGAGTGTTGTAGTCAAGCCCCATTTGTGCAGGATAAATTGTGTGCTCCCTATACGATCACAGCCGCTACACCTACGATCACCATCTTTGCACTAAATACAAATCCATCTAAAACATTTGTATCAGGAACAATATCATTAGGCAGTGGACCAACTGGTGGTACCGTAACTGTTAACTTTCTGCTTGGTACTACTGTAGTGGAAACTGATACACTAACTGTAGGTGCTAGTCTTGCATTTACCAAAACTGGATTTACTTCAATAACACTAACAGGAACAGGTGCCGCTCCATTTACACCTCTTTACCAAGGAGAGTTCTGTATAACTCCACGGTATGCCTTAGGTTAATGGTGGGGATCTATAATTTAGAAAATAAAGATCGGCTTTTGTAAAATATCTGCTCCTTTATTGATTGCCTTAGGGGAGAAATAGCAAGTAACCCTTGTAATTTAGTTTATTTTTGCTATGGGTAGATCGTACTAAGACAAATATCTATTTATCGAATATGCATTGCAAATGGGTGTATTAGCAAGGGTACACGGGGATACAGGTTGTACTTTAGTTACGAAATTTATTTTTTAGAGGAGGAATCTTATCTATGTGTGGAAGTAGTAATAATCAAACCATAGTGGTAGGCAATCATGATTGTTGTAGTCAAACCCCATTTGTGCAGGATAAATTGTGTGCTCCTTATACTTTGACAGCCGCAGCACCTCTGGTCATCTATGCCCTAAATACAAATCCAACTAAAACGTTTGTATCAGGAACAATATCATTAGACAGTGGACCAACTGGTGGTACCGTAACAGTTAACTTTCTGCTTGGTACTGCTATAGTGGAAACTGAAACTCTAGCTGCACCTGGTATTCTTGCATTTACCAAAACTGGATTTACTTCAATAACATTAACAGGAGTAGGTGCTGCTCCATTTACACCTCCTTACCAAGGAGAGTTCTGTATAACTCCAAGGTATGCCTTAGGTTAATGGTATGGATGGTTAAAGATCTATAAGCAAATAAAAGGAATATACAAATAGAGACAATAAATGATGCAAAAGAGCCACCATCTTCTCGAGGCCACTGAAGAACTTGTAGATTTCAGAACAACTAAGGGACACGAATCAAAAGACAACCTTTATTCCCAGTTTTTTGGGGTAAAGGTCGTCTTTTAAACTAGAAAATAATTGAGCAGACAATAGACGAATATCAGGAAGCTGTTTTTGGCTATATTCATAGCTTTAAAATAATGGGCACCAGAACTAACGATGAGAAGAAAATTCAAATTAATGATTCGCTCTAGAAGTATATAATGATTGTGCAAATGCACGAGAAGAAAGAATTCTCAGATACGCATTTCATCAGCTCGTCCATGTTCCGATTATGAAAGGCACAGCTACTTCAGTAGTGCCTGCGATTTGGAGGGCTGAAGGGAAACGAGAATTAAGTATGCGACTCTGTTTCCCCTCTATGCGATTTGCGTAATAACAAGGTGTGCTGATACAGGCATTGTCCCTCCTGCGAGAGGAGTGATAGTAAGTGCCGTGGAATTACCAGCAGGATTTCGTACAGTGAGTACTGAATTGATCACTGTTGTTTTCACAAGAGCCACTCCTATTAGCTGAGAAGTACCTGTTGCTCGCCCAACAACCGTATAGGCTAGCTCCGAACCATTGAGTGTTACAACCAGTTGGCCTGCCTCGGTAACACTCACCTGAAACAAGACCTGATAAGTGCCAATTGTAGCCAAGTTAAATGAACTTGGACTAACACGGGTTATAGTAGTCCCGCTAGTAGGTCCATCTTCCGGGAAACTTACGTCTGTACCCGGAGCAACTGTTGCTGCGTTATCAGGAGGCATCAAGGCATAAAAATCTGCGTAGCTTAATATTCCTACTGTTTGGGACTTACATCTCTGGCAACAAGAAAAATGGGAGTCACTTACATATATTCTCTGAGACACCTAAATCACAACCTTCCAGTTTATTATCCTATCAGTCCTGCTTCTATATAATAATAGTATGCAAATTGAGATATTCGGGGACATGCATTAGTACTATGACAATTTGCATATTTTTCGAGACTTTGTGGTGAAACAACTCGCGATTGCGAAAAACTAGATTCATTGCTGGATGGACGTCATTTCCCCTGAGCTCCAACAACTACTCTCAGAATACAATCTTGCACGCACACAGCGCCCGATCCATGCTTACCGTAAAGGCATTAGTACTATTTCAATTGGTTGTATTCTAGGTGAAACTGCTCTAAAGAAAAATACTGTCAATAGCGTCTATTATTTCGCCACTGACAGTATTTTGATATAACACTTTACATTATCGCGCGATAACTTCCGCTTGGAAAGAGGCCTCATTTGAGCTATCAGCCTCGATTAGTTCTAATTCAAGCTAATCAGGGCTTAACTACCTCATCCCCCACCCTACCCGCTTCAACCTCATTTAGTGCTTCTACGCTCTTCACACACGAAAAATTTAGCCGTCACTTATGATAAGGTTCAGCTTAACGTGACTATCGGCGAAAAATGAAAAGAGGAGCCTGTCGCGGCGTGACAGCTCCTAGCGAATTCAATTGGGTTGACCCAAAACAATATTTTCCATATAAAATACGATGTCATTAAAGTACAGTAATCCCACTCTTAAAAATGACTCTCAGAGAGTCACCCTCAAAGTGAAACTCAAAACTCAAAGTCAAATCATTGGGTTCGCCCTCTGTCGTCAATGCATATTCGTAAGCAATTCCGCTTCCATCGTTAAAATAATAGAAGGATTCTTGTTGATAAACACTGCCATCTTTATAAACAGGCCTAAAGGTACATTCTACATCAAACCTATCGATCTGCCCCAACTCATTATCTTCCTTAAAACTCTCGATGACCTCTTTTAATAGCTCAACGTCCCAATCCTGCATATCATCAACTTTTTGAGCAATTTCCTCATATCGTCCATCTGCGATGGAGTCAACAATCTCTTTTGCGAACGCCCGAATGATATCTTTCTCTTTACCCAATACCCGTTTAAGCATACCACGTGCTCCCTTATCTCCAGAATAGTCTACCTTATGAAGGTCGTCCCTTAAATGCTTTACCGATGCGAGGGCTGGCAAACTTCTATTTAGTAGGTGGTACTTTCAATCTTAAAATCTAAATTGATGTCAAATTCCGCTGGCCCCTTCCTTTCTGTCTTTTGCAAAACAAACTCAAATGTGGGTTCATAATATGAATCCTGCAACGTTTCTCCACCCAATACTTCTATGCTGTACCAGCCGTTTTCAATTTCAATCATCGGCTTTTTGTATTGCCGGTAATGATTAAGTAAAGCGTTGACTCTTTCGTTAGTGAATTGTTCTAGTATTCGCCAAGTAAACAGCATCAGTATGTTGTTTTCAACTTTAAGCGAATAGCCACCACGTCTAAATTGTAAATGGCTATCTGATCTCAACAACTCCGGTGTATCACCAGAAAGATTAAATATAATTGTATAGGGATAGTTTTCAATCCCTGCCATTGGAAGTACGATACCATCAAGCACGGCATGGTCGCCGCTTTCGTTTGTTGTAAACTCCATGGCTAAGTTGTCCGAAAGATGATTGGACTGTTTCCAGCTCTCCAGCAGCAAAATATCCCCGAGAATGAAATAGTCTATCAGATCATTCAGCACTTCTGTAAATTTGTAAATCATTTAAAGCTCCTTTTTCCTCTTTTATCTCAAAGCTATAAATTCAACTTAATCAAATCATGCAGGAAAATTATAGAATCCTCCTTTTCTAACGGTACCTAAATAAGATCCCTCCATTACTTTGTTGGGAATAAGAGTACTAATATTCTGGCATTTGCCAACCCGTTTCCTCATCCCAAATGGCATCTGTATCATCTAGATGCACATGCCAATCCCCATTAGAAATACTTCTTCTAATATTCGTCAAACAGGTCAACCAATAATACAGCGCATTCAATATCACTTCAAAATCATCTGAAAAGGGTAGCTTTGTCGAACCTGCAAAGATCACGGTTGGTTCATCCTGATCATAGTCATAAACACAAAATGTTTCTCCAATATCCTTCATTTCAAAACCCGCATTGTATTTATCAATGATGGCTGTTATCTCTTGCTCCTCACTGTTGGTAAGGTTATGATTTCTCATACAAGTGTAATAAACAGAAACCCCCATGCTACATTTCCCTTCTTTTTTCAGTATATTGGAACTACCGTTCCCGTTTACCATTAATCCGATGCTCACTTTTTGATCCCGTACCATTCTACTTACATTTCATTGCTAATGCCTAACACTTCATCATTCTTCGTCAGCGTATGCTCAACCGGATGTATTCGGCTTGGTCTTCGATGCTGTGCAATGCGGATGTCCGGCCATAGCAGAGCTCTGCGAAGAGCATTCTGTCTTTCCAATGTAGAGCGGCTGGTTGGTGATGACGAGCAGTACTGTATGCGGTACATTATATCATGGAAGGTGCATTATAATCCCATATTATGGACTTACAAACATGAGGGACATTCACGAGTTTCGACAAATGTCGAGTGCCAGGCTGCATCTAATTTCCCTGCCAATATCCCTTACCAGACCGAGGGCAAATGCTCCGAGCTACAGATCCAATCAATTCCATCAACAGGGGCTTATTTAGTCCTGCAGAAATTCTAGCAATTGACATAACAAAATCACCGTCAATTTTTTCTTGTGTTTTTTGTTTTGAATTATAAAACTGAAAACATGGAACAGCCAAAACAATCAATAAAACAATTAAACTTAGAATCAAAACACGTGCTGTAGTTTTTTTCATCATAAATTCCCCTTGTTACAACTATGGGATTGTTTGCCTGAAGTCAAAGACTGTGCCGAACGCATTTGTTTATCCAATCAATCAATAGAACAGGAGAGATTGCGTTGCAACTCACAGATTCCACTTATTCCGCAATTAGGGCTCTATGTAAACAAGGCGATGATTTAGTGAAGACAGGCGATTTTGACGCCGCCAAGCAAAATTATATGGCCGCCCTTCGCTTATTGCCTGAAAATCATCAAGAATGGGAGGCCGCTACCTGGATATATGCAGCTATTGGGGATATCCACTATCGTTTGAAGAATTACGATAAGGCCTTCAAGTGCTTTTTTAATGCCGTCCAGTGTCCGAATGGGTTGGGGAATCCGTATATTCATCTTCGGCTTGGGCAGTTATATTACGAACAGGAAAACTTTGAAAAGGCAGCTGACGAGTTAACCCGGGCTTACATGGGCGGCGGTATTGAGATTTTTATGGAAGACGACCCAAAATATCTTGAGTTTTTGGAGACAAACATAGAGATTTGAAAATTCAGGTTAGTTTCACCTATCATTAAAATCATATAGATTTTCATATCTTTTGTTATCTCTGTTGTTGCTCGATAACAGGGGCATTTAAAATACCGTTATAAGCGAAACAAACCCGGCCTTTAGAGAGGTCCGGGTTGGAAAACTTGTTTCATAGTTATTAAACTATCGTCTCCCGCTAGTTTAATCCTCTAAGCTACTTTAAACAATTGTAGCTCTGTACCCTGTATTCTTGCCTTTTTTAACTGCTTCGATATAGCCATCGAAATAATAGGGGATATCATCTTCTTTACCATTCCGAATTCTGCCTCTTGCGAAAGGCAGATAAGAAGGGGCCAGAGGAATTTGACATCAACCCAAATTTTAAGCTTGAAAGTTCCGCCTACTAAAATATAATTGTTAAGGCCATCCTGCAGCAGGATAGCCTTAACTTGTGCCTAGCGTGTATTTTGTTAAAGTGTCCGCACTTCCCCTTAACCGCTCTTCCAAAATCAAACGCAGTTCATCAGGAATCCGTTCATACTCGACTCCTTTTCCCAAAAACAAAAGCCAATCCGCGTAATACTCTAGCGCCTCAACATCGGTCACATTCAGTTGAACATTGAAAATCCCACTCGACTGGAACATCCCCGTAAAGGACAAAATAATCCCCGGCGGATGCAAGCGCTTAAAGCGCTGAACTCCAGTCGTATCAAGCTTTACAACCAGATTGGATTCACGTGCATCAAGCCGTTTTTTGCTTAAAATCTCTTGCTCAGACCGCTTCATCTCCTGCTTAGAAATTGCCGAATCCCGCAGCATCTCAACGGGCAGATAACGAAACTCGTCGGTATCAAGATCATAAACCTCAACCAGCCAATGAGCGTTTGAATTAAAAATATGAATCAAAAAAACGTCCATTAACTGTGGCCACCCAGGACTCGGCTCATAAGTCAAACGCAAGTGCTTATCCCGCGCAGCAAGCGAAATCAACTGGTTCAACTCCGCAGGCGCCGCGTCATCGAGTTCCAACAGATTCGGATTAGCAGGATTTGTATTTTCAAAAAGCAAGATATTATTCAGCTCGATCAACTCGTCGTGCTGGGTTTGCGAAGCGATGCCGATGAGTTTTTCAGTGATGGAACGGCGATTTTGCAAATAGGGCAACTGCGAGTTTTTCGAAGCGATAAAGCTGATAAATATCGCTTTCAGCTCTTCCGGTGTGAAACGGACAGCGGACAGATACTGATTTTGCAGGACATTGTATCCACCCCCGCGCCCAAGCTCGGTCGTCAGCGGAAAACCCATCGCCTGAATCTCGTTAATGTCGCGAATCGCCGTCGCGCGGGAAATCTTGAACTCACGCTGAATCTCTGCAATCGTGAAATGCGCGCGGTTATTGATGAAGCGCATGATCAGGTTCACTCGTTCTATCTTTTTCATGATTTTATTGTATCAGAAATGTAGCATCCATACTGATTTTGGTTCTGGTTTTGATTCTGTTTTTGCATTACTTTTTGATATCAAATAAAAGGTTTCATTTTTTGATACATTTAGCGAATAGTATCAATCTTGTAAGATATGACCCTAAAGGAGAGATTAAAATGTCTACCTACTCCATCCAAACCATCTCGGAAAACTACAAAATGACTGCTTTCGGTGTTTCACTTGAGGACTACAACGACTGGGCAGGTAATGCAGCCAAAACTGCGGCGAAAAAAGCTGAAATCACTGAAAACGGCAAGCTTGCCAAACTTCTCGCGCTCGCTGACGGGCAGGAATATCAAATCAACTACGTCATCGACGGCAAAGCCTGGCGCGGCTTCGGCGTGAAGGGTGCATACGACGTGGAAGACGCGGTCGTCATCGACTTCCTCGCTGGGGATTACCTCGTGGTGCCTGACACAGGCTCTGACAAAGACCGCCTTGCTGACGAAATAACAGGCAAAGTTTTCGGTGGCCTGCTGCAAGAAATCACGGACTACAAATACGTTGGTCCAGGTAACTCGACATTCGTCAAAGCAATTGAAGACGGTAAATTCTACGGAGAAATGTGGCTTCGTGTAAAAAAAGTAGTAGACTAATCTCAGTCAAAGGAGGTCTCTCATGGCAAATTACACAGTTGAACACAAAAAATCATTTACATTGACCGCTTATGGTTTTTCACTTCAATCGAATTTTCAAGACGCCCCAGCTCTGCAAAAGGAAAAAGCGGAGTTTTGGGCAGGACTCAAGGCTGACGGACGTTTTGATAAGCTCAAGGCGGCCGCAAAAGATAATCGCGAATGGTCCGTCAACGAGGTTTATCAAGGCAGACCGTGGAATTATTTCGCGGTAGAAGCCAGCAAATCGGTGGCTGACGCAACACGCATCATCGAGTTTCCGGAAAGCGAGTACATAGTGCTCGCAGGAACCGGCGAAAAGGAAACTTTGTTTGATCTGCTGACTTACCGCGCTTTTGGCGAAGTCTTGGCACAAATCACTGATTATGCTTACATCGGCGGTCCAAATGCGACTTATCGCAAAGAAAACGGTAACGGCACTTTCTATGGCGAATTTTGGGTTCCTGTGGTTAAAAAATAGTAGGATGGCAAGTGTATGCCACCTATTTCTCGAAGACAACTCCTTTGCAAGCCAAGAAGGCTGCCCATGAACAGGGCGGCCTATTTACTGTAGATCAATGTTATGCATTATCGTAAATATAACCATATACTCAGCAAACTGCTTTTCGCCTTCACTTGTGACAGTTATGAGCATACCGTCTTACCCAATCTCCAATTTTCGCCGTCACTTATGATATGATTCAGCTTAACGGGTCTACCGGCGAACTCAGACGCATAATATTTGACACATCAGTACAAAATGATTATTGTTATATTAGAGAGCAGGAAGGGGGCAATGAAGTGAGGAAAAGCGGAAGACCTCGAGAATTTAAGGATACCGCAGTGATCGATTCGGCCATGGAATTATTCTGGGAAATTGGCTACGAGGCTTGCTCGACAGAAGATTTGTGTAAACAAACCGGTCTTGGAAGAGGAAGCTTATACAATGCATACGGAAGTAAGCATGAGCTTTATGAACAAGCCCTCTTGCATTACCATGAAATCGGCATCCAAGCCCAGATTGAGATTCTCCAGGGACAGGGGCCTATAAAAGACCGCCTTCGTGCTTTATTGGATTGGGCCATCCAAGAGGACTTTGCAAACGAGAATCGCAGAGGCTGCTTATTGATCAATGCCGCAATGGAGCGTGCGCAAAGAGATCCGTTGGTCGAACGCCTATTCAAACGACACGTGGATTTGCTGGAGCAGGCTCTGCAGCAGGCTATTGAGACGGGGCAGATGTCGGGAGAGATCTCGCGGACACATCAGGCTTCGGATTTAGTCCACCTCTTTCTAGGCAATTATTATGGACTCCGGGTACTCAATGCTGCTCAGAATCGTGAAAGGGCCATTCAAATGGCCAAAGCAACGTTGGAAATCGCATTTTAGCGTTGCGCTTTTTTATGGCTTATTTTGTACTGATTAATAAAAAAATTAAAGACGTCTGAACAGATCACCTTAGGGGCATTATCACGTCTTATTTTGTACTAATCATTACAATTTATTAAGAAATGGGGGGAATTGCTATGCCGTTTGCTATTTATGTACTGGGGATGATGATCTTCTCCATGACCACTGCCGAATTCACGGTGGCCGGAATTATGCCTTCGTTATCAAAGGAATTTGACGTATCCATTGCTTCCGTCGGCTACCTTATAACCACTTATGCTGCAGGGATGATTGTAGGGGGACCCTTGTTAGCGATTGGTTTGTCCAAAGTGTCGAAGAAGAGGGCCTTCTTATTGATTTCCGCCATATTCCTGTTCGGTCAGATTCTTGGCGCTTCAGCCATCAGTTATGAGATGATGATGGTTGCCCGGATCATTACCGGGGTTTCCTCCGCTGCCTGCTTCGGCATTTCGCTGGGTATTTGCTTTGACTTAGTCAGTCCTCAATACCGCGGTCGTGCCGCTTCCATCGTCCTTGGCGGCTTAATGGTTGCTACCGCGCTCGGATTGCCCGCGGCGATGCTATTCAACCAATATTTCGGATGGCGGTCCAGTTTCTGGGCGGTTGTCGTACTGGTTTTACTGTCCGGAATTTTGGGCATGAAAGTGATCCCCACCGCATCCCATTCGGAGTCCGTTAGTTTGCGCAGTGAACTGGCGAGTTTCAAAAATCCCAATCTATGGGCTGCCTTTGCGACCAGCCTTCTCATTATCGGGGCGACGTTTGCCGCATTCAGTTATTTTACACCTATCCTTACCGACCTCTCCGGCTTTGACACCGCTATGGTTCCGCTTATATTGGGAATATACGGCATGGCCACCATCGCGGGAAACCTTGTTACCGGCAGAACTGCCGATCGATATATGATGCCAACCCTAACCATAGGATTGACGCTCTTAACTTCAGCGCTGATGATATTCGCACTCTATCCACGCAGTCCGTACGTCTCAGTCATTGCCGTCATTATCATCGGCCTAACAGGGGTGACTCTGAATCCCGCTATGTCGACCCGCATCACCCGTGTTGCAGGGACCGGCACGCTTGTTACGACCGTTCACGGATCGATTATTAGCCTCGGCGTCGTCGTCGGATCCTTCATCGGAGGACTGACCATCGACAGCGGATACGGGATCCACTCTCCGTTATGGGTCGGTTTTATTCTGGCGATCCTGGGCTTGATTTCATTGCTTCCCTACTTAAAGAGAGCTAAAGCGTCAGCCTCATGATGAAGAGTAAGGTTGAGAGGTATCGAGAGAACCATTCTCCCTTATAGACTTTGTTCGGTCACTCCCGTCACCGGATCGAAGGTCAGCATTTTCGTCCCTATCTTATCGATGAAGAAGCGATCATGACTGACCGTAATGACGGCGCCGGGAAAATGGATTAGAGCTTGCTCCATGACCTGAATACTCATGAGATCCAGATGGTTGGTAGGCTCGTCCAAGATGATAACCGCCGCACCCGATAGAAGACACTTGGCCAGCGCCACCCGAGCCTTCTGTCCGCCGGACAGATTGCCGATCTCCTTGCTCAGATCCGCCTCCGAGAATTGCAGCATCGATAGAAATTTGGCCACCTTTTTGCGCGGGGCGTCCAGCCCCAATCCATACGTATTCACCGCGTGGCTAACGGTATCCTTGGGATCAAGCTCCTCCCACATCCGGTTGAAGTAGGCGTAGCTAACGCCCTTCTCCCAGATAACCTCTCCCGACTCCGGCTTCTCCGCCCCGGTAAGCGTCTTGATGAGCGTGGACTTCCCGCTTCCGTTCGGCCCCGCGATGACCAAGCGATCTTCCTTCTGAATATCGAAGCTAACGTTCTCGAAGATCTGCCTGCCCTCGTAGGTCTGTCCGATCTTCTTCACTTCGCATAGCTTATCAGGGAAACGCAGCCTCTCGTATATATCGGTAATCAGTACGTTAACGGGATGCTGCTCGATCCGCTTCTTGTTATCCGCCAGCTTCCGTGAGAGACGGTCCTTGGAAGCGGATTTCCTGCTCGCGCGGTCGTCGATCGCTTCAGACTCCATGAGCAGCAGCTCTTCCTCCCATTCGAACTGACGGTCCAGCTCCTTCTTGCGCATCTTCTTCTTACGGACGTAATCGGTGTAGTTGCCTTCGTATTCCTGAAAATGATAATTCTCGATCTCGATCGTACGCGTGACGACCTTATCGATGAATTGCCGGTCATGCGACACCAGAATCATGGCTCCCTTGAACCGGTACAGCCACTGCTCCAGCCATGCAATGCCTTCCATATCCAAGTAATTCGTAGGCTCGTCGAGCAGAACGACATCGGGCAGCTCGATTAGTAACTTCGCGAGCGCCGCACGGTTACGCCATCCCCCGGACAACTCATCGATCGGCTGATTGCGAGATCTGTCGTTGAACCCTAGCTTCATGAGCACTGTGTTAATCTCGACGGACACGTTCCAGCCATCGAGATGATCCATTTGCTCGAATAACTCCGCCTGCCTCGCTAGCAGCCTCTCCATTTCGTTATTGTCTGTAATCAAACCCAGCTTATCTCCTACCTCTAGTAGCTCTCGTTCGATAAGGGCAACCTGCTCGAAGCACATTTCCAGTTCTTGCTGAACAGACAGGCTTCCGCTCAATTCCGAGAATTGAGAGAAATATCCGATTTTCAACTGAGGATTTATTTCTACTCTGCCGGAAGTCGGCTCCTCTTTGCCCATAATGAGCTTAAATACCGTCGACTTGCCGGCACCGTTTCGTCCGATCAGGCCGATACGTTCCCCTTGCATAACTCGAAAATAAATATCGCGAAAGATCATGGACCCTTCATACTTCTTCGTGACGTTCTCCAAACGTATTACGCTCATGGCTATCACCCTTACTTTAGCAAGATGTCGAAAATATTAAAGTTTTTATTCTACTGGCGGCAGCGAAGTTCGCAGCAGGGTCTCCATGTCGGCAATCGGTACGGCCAAACCGGCCTCTATCATTTGGTCTTGATGCTCGACATCGGCAGTGGCGAATACAACGGCGATGGCTTTGCCACGCTTGTTAATGACGGGAGAGCCGCTATTGCCCTTATAGACCGGCGCATCAAGGGCCATGACCGGCGTCTGACGGCCTTGGATCGGGACCAAGCCGATAATAGCCCCTTTGATGGCGATTTGCGTGAAATGAAGCGGATTGCCAATCACGTAGATTTGTTCATCAGGCTCCCACTGTTTGTTGTCTCGCTCGACTTCAATAAACGGCAGCCGTTGATCCCCGATGTCCACCTTCAGTATGGCGATATCCAGATCGGGATCGCTGCCCGACAGCTCCGCTTTATAACTCTGACTTTGCCCCGGGAATTTCACTATAATATAGCCGTTATCTTCGATGACGTGGTAGTTGGTCACAATATAGCCGCCGTTAATGTGGAATCCGGTGCCCTTGCCGTTGTCCGTGCTGACTGTAACAACCGCTTCTTTATAGCTTTGGATTTCAGCTTGGCTGGATAATTCCCTCGACCCGAACAAGAGGGGGAGCGTCTTCATGTTGTAGATTTGCGGCCAGAAGGCCAATATATTTCCGACTAGAGCGGCAACGAGCAGGAATATGACCGTATTTCTGATCCACTTCCGTCGGTTGGCCGATGAACCCCCGTCGTCGTCCTCCTCTTCCGACTCAAAGTCCCACTCCTCGTCTGCATATGGGTGGTCATTCTCATGTTCTTGCTTCTCTTCGGAATGAGAAAGAGAGTTCTCTTTGTTGCGACTCGGATTATTTTCCATGCGCATCCCTCCGTATTCGGCGTAATCTTGTCCCGTTATTGTATCATCAAACTGCCTATAATTGGGGGAAGATGGCGGCAACGTCCTGCGTCGCATTGAATACATTATTAGTGCAGTGGGGAATTCAAACAAACCACTTCCGGGAATAGAGTGGTTTGTTTGGGTTACATCGTTGATATTTTTCCACTATCATCATGTTTTATTGCTAACTGACCTCACTTCGAGGGTTGTCATTTAAAGCCATTTAATCAGCTCTTCCAGCTCCTCTACCAATCCTTTTGCAAGTTCAAAATCAGTATTTTTTAGAGCCAATTCTATTTTCATTTCAACTGATTTTTTCTTTTGTTCCGTTTCTAAATAATCTTTATCAAAATGACTATCATAAATCATCTGTCTAAACTTTGGCAAAGTCATTTTTCTAATCGTCTTATCGTCAATAATTAAAACATAATCCATACCATTTACAACAGAATAGAAATCATGGGAAACCATGAGAATCGCGCCTTTAAAATTTTCAATGGCTTTCTCCAGTGCTAGTTGTGTATAGGTATCTAAATGGCTTGTCGGTTCATCAAGAAGCAATACGTTTGCTTTACTGGCGGAAACCTTAGCCAACTGAAGTAAATTTTTTTCTCCACCAGATAGAGATTCTATCTTTTGACTAAGGGTTTCTCCTTCAAAGCCATAGTTGGAAAGATACAATCCGATCTCATCGTAAGTTTTGAACCCTGCATCGAAGAATTCTTCTAGTATTGTATTAGCGTCCTTTAGCATTTCACCTTGAAGCTGAGACAAATAAGCTACTTTAACATCCGCATTGATTTCAATGGAAGCATGATTATTTTTAAAGATGTCTCGAAGTAAGGTCGTTTTCCCGGTACCGTTTGCGCCGATAATAGCTACTTTATCCGTAGATTTTATCTCAAAGTTAACATTGTCTAGCAGCAGCTCATCAAAGCCAACACTATAATGATGGACACTTACAACAGTAGCGTCTTCCATTTCATTATCCACACCAAAACTGATATTCGGTTGTTTAATTTCAACGAATGGCGCTTTAATTCGACGCGCTTCCAGTCTTTCTTGAAATCTAACTCTAGCTTTTAACGCTCTCCCTCTCGAAGCGTCTGAATTGTAAGTTGCGATAACTCTAAGATTGTTGATGATCGTATCGTTTCTCTCCATCTCTTCTTGTTCAGCGACCGCGAGCTCTTGCAGCTCCATTTTTGTCTGAAGCAATGAGAAGTTATACTCGATATATCGCCCATCAAACTCCTGGATCTCCCTATTTTCAAGGTGTATAATTTTGTTGAAACAATGATTCAATAGATATCGGTTGTGCGTAACAACCAGTAGTATGCCTTTGTACGAATGAATAAGTTTTTTAAGCGCATTTAGGTTTTCGAAGTCTAGAAATACATCAGGCTCGTCCATAATCAATATGTCGGGACGATTAAGCATTTCCTTCATCACTTGAATAAGTTTGAATTCCCCGCCGCTCAGGTCGGCTACCTTACTATCTCTTCGCTTCATAAGGTTTGCTACATTTAGCTGCTTATGAATGTTGCTTTCAAAATCATCCCCACCGATAGAATCCAATGCGTCTAAAGCGAATTGATACTTTTCCAGTAACGGTTCTATATCTGTTGAGGTTTCCATTTCCGTGCAAATCGATTGAATTTCATTTTGAAGCTTTATAAATGGTTCTCCTATATATTCAAAAACGGTTGTTTCTTTCGTGTTGTCTAGTTCTGAGAACTGACTTACGTATCCAATTGTACAATCGGGGTCCATCTCTAATTTACCATCGAAAAGATATCTTTCCGGGTCCATCAGTATATCTATCAATGTGCTTTTCCCACTGCCGCTTGTTCCGATAAAAGCGCAATGTTGTGCTTCTTCTAACGTAAATGAAATGTTGTTAAATAGTTCTTTTTGAGGAAACGAGAAGGATAAGTTATCGAGTTTTATCATAGTATTACCTTTCTTTATCACTAAAATAGTGGCTATTAGATGTATTGCAAACCATAGATTTTGAATTTACCGCTGTCAGAATAACACTGTTTACAACCAACTTCAATCCCATTGTATCCCCTGTGGCCTTTATTGGATTACCTGTCATTGTGGCGGGTGGTCGTTTTTAAGCCGACGTTAATTGGGTCTTAGATCAATGGTCTTTGGGCTGTATGCCATCTTTACCATTTATCGTTATAATGAAGGGAGGGATTTACGAGCGGCCAAAGCTCAAGAAAGGAATGTCCGGCATTATGACGATAACCGAGTCAAATCGACTGAGCGAGCTGAGCATTGAAGAGTGTCAGGGCCTGATCGCAGGCTGTGCCGAGGAAGCGGTGAACAGCCCGTTTCAAATAAACTACGGTAACGAAGTGCGCTCCAAAGTGCGTCTCTTTCTGTCCGAATTGACACCCGAGGAGGCCTGGCTGCTCGAGCTGAACATCGGGCTGTTTTTGCTTCGCAAGCAATCGACCGACCGCCACTCGGGCTACTTCGCCCAGGTGGCGGCATCCGAGACGATAGATACGATTGAGGCTCACCTCAATAGCGGCTTGCCGCCGGAGATCGCGGTCAAGCATCAAGGGCGACTGCTGGAGACGGCCGTTTACATCCGCGAAACGGTAAAGGCGAATGCGTGGTTCCCTCCAGCCTATTTGGATATCTATGTGGAGCTGTGGTTGATCCTGGTATCATCCGATGCGGACAGCCCTCGCCTCTTTAAGGAGGAGCTGTCCCATTTGGCCGATGGATTCGGCAAGGAAAATAAGCTCTTCCCGCTTGTCGCCCGCGCTTGGATTCACTTCTGGCTTCAAGAGGATCAAGCTGCTTGGCGGCTGCTCGAAGCAGCGGAGCGGCATCGGCTAAATCCCGGGCATGTGTTCCGCTTTCTGCGCGTGCTGGAGGAGGCTGGCGAATGGATACGGCTAGAGGCTTGGCTAAGCCATTGCGCCACCGAGCGGGTCGGTCGCAGCCCCGGCAGCCTGGATACATATGGACGCTACTGGGAAGCCGTCGTCGGACAATTGCCGGAGGCCGAGAGGAACATGTGGAGCGCGATTACGAGCCTGCTTCCCTACTCCAGCAGCCTGTACGAGGAGAGCCTGATGCGCTTCGGCCGTTGGCGTCAGTGGGTTGATTATCAGCTTAGCCTCGGCAGCGATCCGCTCGACTTCCGGGCGAAGGATCTGCAGCCCATCGAGAAGGAGGCCCCGGAGGCGCTGCTGCCGTTCTACCACCAAGGCACAGAGAAATACGTGTTGTTAAGAAACCGCCACGGCTACAAGCGAGCGGTGAAGCTGCTCAAACGGCTGGCCAAGCTGTACAAGAAGCTAAAGCGTGAGCAGCGGTGGGACGTGTACATAGAGACATTCGTGAGCCGGCATAGCCGGCTGCGGGCCCTCCAGGAAGAGCTGCGGAAAGGAAAGCTGATTCCATGACGACGACGATCGATAATCTGGATACCATCGCGGTTCGAATGGTGTTGACGTCGCATGGCGACGCGTTGTTCTTCGCGGACCCGGATTCGCTGCGGGAGTGGACCGGGCTTCAACTGAAGCATCGCCTGTTCGCCTGGCACGAGCCGTCCTTCTATGGCACCGAGCTGGAGCTCGTCAAGGTCGGGGAGCTCGAAGCCATTGTGCTGCCCGCCGAAGAGGTCATCCCCTTCTTTGCATCTGGACCTCTACTGGCGCATATGGAGTGGAAGTGGGAAGACGATGCCGCGCGCTTGGCCGAATTGGCGCCATTGCTGGCCGAATGCCTGGAGAAGCGGCTGTACGCGCCCGATCTTGCGGCTTACCGCAGCGGCTCGCTGCGCTGGAGCTGGGATGCGGCGGCGGTCGGTGCGACCTTCGGACAGGCGCGCCGCGACGAACTGGACCTGAAGAGCGGCAGTTGGAGCAATGAGGCGCGCGACGGGCTGAAGGCGGCCTTCTCAGCGGCCGTCATGAGCCGCTTCTACGGAACGGAGCCGGACGAGGCGGATCTGCGCCGCGAATTCCCGGCCCTGTTCGCGCGCGAGAACGCGGCGGCCGCGACGGCGGGACTGGACGACGAGAGCTGGCTCGTGCAGATTGGCTGGAAAGCGGATGTCGCGCCGTTCCGCCCCTTGCTGCAACTATTGGAGCCATGGGAGGGCGACGAGCACTCCCGCTGGCGGCTTCGGTTCGTGCTGCAGGACAAGAGCGATCCGGCTAAGCTCCGCAGAGTACGGCTCGGCGACGACGGCTCGGCGGTCGGCAAGTGGCCTGACGCATGGGCGGAGGCTATCCGCAGCCGCTCGGACGGTTGGCTGCAACGGCTGCGAGCCAGCCTTCCGCACGATCGGCTGTCGAGCGGCGAGGACGTGCTCGGCAAGCCGCTTGACGACGAGGCGGCCTGGCGGTTTCTGAACGAGGACAGCCGCCGGCTGCTCGAAGCCGGCTGGCAGGTGCTGCTGCCCGCATGGTGGGAAGCCGCCAGCCGCAAGAAACCGCGGCTGCGCGCGGCGGTGCAGTCGGAGGACGAGTCCAAAGAGCGTGGCGGCGGCAAGTCTTTATTCGGGCTGGAAGCGATTCTGAGCTTCAACTGGCGCATCTCTATCGGCGGCGCCGACCTGAACGAGGAGGAGTTCGACGAGCTGCTCGCGCGAGGGGAGCGTCTCGTGAAGTTCCGGGACCGCTGGATCGTACTCGACCCGGCGCTGATTGCCCAGATCCGCCGCATGATGGAAGGCATGGACAAGAGCCAGGGATTGAGCTTCCAGGATGTACTGCAATTGCATTTGCTCTCGCAGGCCGAGACGGACGCCGGCGCGGATGGCGGGGCCACGGATGCCGGCGCGGAGACATTCGGGACCGATGCTGCTCGCGTTGAGCTCGATGTCGAGCTGAACGCGCATTTGACCGGGCTATTCGCCAAGATTAATCAGCAGAGCGAATGGCCGCGGCTTGATCCGCCGGCCGGTCTGCGTGCCGAGCTGCGCAGCTACCAGCAGGACGGATTCACCTGGCTGGCTTTTCTCCGCCGCTTCGGGCTCGGGGCCTGTCTCGCGGACGACATGGGCCTCGGCAAGACGGTCCAGTTGATTGCCTACCTGCTCTACGCCAAGGAACAGGCGGACGAGGGGATGGGACTCCCTTCGCTTATCGTCTGCCCCACGTCGGTGCTCGGCAACTGGCAGAAGGAGATCTCCCGCTTTGCCCCGTCGCTGCGAGTGGCCATGCATTACGGCTCCGGGCGTAAGAGCGGCGACGCGTTCCGGAACGAGGCCCGCAGCGTTGACGTCATACTGACCTCCTTTGCTACCGCCTCGCTCGACCAGGAGACGCTCGCCGGATTCCAATGGGGCGCCGTCTGTTTGGACGAGGCCCAGAACATTAAGAATGCCGGGACCAGGCAGGCCGCGGCGGTCAAGAGCTTTCCCGCGCTCCATCGCATCGCGCTCACCGGGACGCCGATCGAGAACCGGCTGGCGGAGCTATGGTCCATCTATGATTTTATCGTGCCCTCCTATCTCGGGGCCGCCAAGTCGTTCCAGGAACGGTTCGCCTCTCCGATCGAGCGTGAGCAGGACGGGCGTCGCACGGCTGAACTAAAGCGGCTAGTGAAACCGTTCATGCTGCGACGCAAGAAGAAGGATCCCGCCATCCAGCTCGACCTGCCGGACAAAAACGAGATGAAGACGTATGTTCCACTGACCTCCGAGCAGGCCGCCCTGTACGACAATTGCGTTAAGGAGCTGCTAGAGAAGCTGAAGAAGCTCGACGGCATCTAGCGCAAAGGCGCTATTCTCGGGGCGCTGACGCGGCTCAAGCAGGCTTGCGACCATCCAGCTCTACTGGATGAGGATATGGGAACGGAGCTGGAGGATGGCCCTCTACATACGGAGGCGATCGTCGCCCGCTCCTCCAAGCTGGAGAGGCTGCTGGCCATGGTCAAGGAGCTGCGCGAGGCGGACGAGCGCTGCCTCATCTTCACGCAATACATCGGCATGGGCAAGATGATACAGGATGTGCTGCAGCGCGAGCTGGACGAACCCGTGCTATACCTGAACGGCAGCACGCCGAAGGCGCAGCGGGACCGGATGGTCGAACGGTTCCAGTCCCGCGACCTTCCGCCGTCCGAGCAGCCGAACGTGTTCATCCTCTCCCTCAAGGCGGGAGGCGTTGGGCTTAACTTGACCGCGGCGAACCACGTCTTCCACTTCGACCGCTGGTGGAACCCGGCCGTCGAGAACCAGGCGACCGACCGCGCCTACCGGATGGGCCAGACGCGCGACGTGCAGGTGCATAAATTCATCTCGCTCGGCACGCTCGAGGAGCGCATCGACGAGATGCTGGTGAACAAGCAGCAGCTAAGCGACAACGTCATCTCCAGCTCGGAGGGCTGGATTACCGAGCTGTCGACGGATGCGCTGCGGGAGTTGTTCTCGCTGCGGCGGGACTGGTCTCGCGATTAAGCGGGATTTGGGCAACCTAGCATGGGTTCCTTACTTTCCTCCCTGAGAAATTCTTTAATCATCTCAAAGTATCGAAAACTACATGATAATTGCGACAGACGAAAACCTTGTTACGGATGAAACTTTTGAAATTGCCCTCCAAGCAAAAAGGATCTGGAAGCTTACTTTCAGATCCTTTGTCCAGGGGTAACTAATTATTATTTCGTTTGTTAACTTCAATCGCAATGAACTCCGGCAAATAATTGGGAGTGCAGCCCTTTGATACCATTTCATCTTTATAAAGACCCGTAACTCTAGGTAAACCTTTAGGAATGTTTTCCTTATTTAACCGGCAAATATATCCATATATCCATTTTGTATATTTCTTTCAGAGTCGGTACTCAGGTCACTAACCAACAATCCCAATTTTTCATCGTCACTTGTGATACGGTTCACCGCAACATCGTAAGGGGCAAACGAATGAATGCATTCAAACTTGAGGTGAATTTTGAACACTAACAACCGTCTTTGGACTTTTATTTTATCTCATGATTACTTGGATGTAGCCACTGAAATATATGGTAATGTATAGTACTATCACAAGAGAGGAACGTATGTTCTTAACCTTTGACTCTTTATTCGTCTCAAACAGATATTTCGGAAAATTTACCCATTTAGGAGGGTGTCTGCTTGAACAAAGATTCTATTTATAGAACAAACGTTATTGGTGCTGGTGAGGTTGGTGTCGCCAACTCGATCAAAATGGATAAGAATGTTGTACATAAAACAAACAGCTTCTATTGGGATACAAAAGGAAATGACTACTTAGGGGCAATCGTGCTTCCTTTTTATGGGGCATTTGTCTCAGAAGAAAAACACCAACTTTTTGGTGATGTTTCAGGAAAAAAGATGCTGGAGATAGGCTGTGGAAACGGTCAATCCTTGCAATATCAGGGGGACCGTAAAGCATCTGAACTGTGGGGTATGGATATATCAGAAAAACAAATCGAAAAGGCAATGCAACATTTGACCTCATGTGGTCTTTCAGCTAAATTGATCTGTTCCCCCATGGAAGAAGAATGTGGCATAGCAAAGGATTATTTTGACTTTGTTTATTCGGTTTATGCTATAGGCTGGACCACCGACCTTGAGGGTACTTTTCGCCGAATCGCTTCTTACTTAAAAAAAGATGGCGTATTTATTTTCAGTTGGTCCCATCCTATACATAAATGTGTTGTTGCAGAAAATAATATGCTTGCTTTTAAGAAATGTTATTTCGATGAATCTTGGTATTCGGTTGCTCTTGATGACGGTGAGCTAACGTTATCGGATCGTAAACTTTCAACTTATGTAAATGCGTTGGCAAAAGCGGGATTTGTCATGGAGCAAATGATTGAGGAATCTGATGATGAAATTATACAATCACGGGATAGCGGATTTGCAAGAAAGGCAAAGATGCTTCCTGTAACTTTTGTCATCAAAGCAAGAAAGCTATAGCCCTTTATTCAATTACTGAGATAAAAGAACCGTAAGACTTCTGCCAATAATGGTTAGTCTGCGGTTCTTGCTTTGTTCCGTTTGTAATCTATTCAATAGTGGTTGAGGTTCTTGTGTTCTTGATTTTTTAAGGTGTGGTTTGTTTGCCCCTTCACTTCGCCGTTTTGTCTTTTGCTTTTCGGCTTCTCTGCTTGGTCTCTTACACTCATTATTTTTTCTTCAAACGACTTTAGAACTTCTTCTTGCTTCATATTAAATACATGATTAAGGCAATTTAGGGCAATAACAAGTACTGAGTAAGCTGTAAACAATGATCTATCGATGTCTTTATCACTTGGAAGTGAATTAATCGCAATTATATCTTGTGTATCTTCGTCAATCTCCAAATACTTTTGTAGCGTCCTTATGTCTGTATGTACTTCAAAATTTAATGTTTTATAAGCGTAAGCATAGAAACTATCCATACCTGCCTTACTTGCCCATTCATAGACCTCTACTTCTTTTATTTCTTCATTTTTGTTTTCTTGTTTAAGACTGTCTAACTGGTCTTTACTCAGGGTTTTTCTTAAATCTTCATATATGCTCTGTTTATCTTTTTCGAAAATTGATTTAAGCAATCTTTCTCGCTTTTTCTTGTCTGTGTTAATAAAATTTAAGACCTCATCTTCATTATCTGGTATGGCCTTCAAAACAAAGGTAGCTTCTAAAATAGTTCTTAGAATAACTTTTGCTTCTGTATCTAATCCAATTTTGTAGAGCATTAATATTGCTTGAAATCCATTGTGAATTTTCGAAAATAAAGAGGAACCTATTACTTGCTGACCATTATTTAAATCTATCGCAAGTGCATACTTTGTTGTATAGGTAAATTTATTTAGATCATAACCTACTTCAAATAATGCTTTATGCTTTTGGTAATTTTCTTGGGCAAACTCATTTATCTGATTTCCTAAGAATCCTACGTCATCAAAATCAAACATCACTTTTACCCCCTTCTATTTCAATACCGCTGGCAACCATCCAGGTAATAAAGATATCCTCGAACAGTTCGCTTTATAAGCAAATTATCGTTGAACCAGCAGATCAGCAAAAGGGTGAATGTATGGCGAATTAACACAATCGCTTCAATTTAGAGGTTCTTTTATTTCAAATTCCTATCCCCCCTCCATCCTCCCATTTTTCGTTGTCATTTATGGTACGCTTCCACCGATTAATCTAATCGCCCGAAAACTACTCCATTAACAGCAACACCCGCATCAGTTGATGCGGGTAGGTAACGCAGCCGAAGTCTCAACCACTTGTCGCTGCAGAAGTTGGCAAGCGAGAAGTCGATATTCGCTGCAAGATGTACGGCCATCCCGTTCCATGTATTTGACAACGACTCAGTCGAATTCACTTCAAACCCCTGCCGGATCGAGCGCCGAATAGCCCGATGCGTAAATACGGTGTTAGGGGAGGTTCCCCTCTGCTTCGAATCAAGATCAATTACTTATTTTTATTAATAAGTCCTTTACTGAATAACTAATAAATATATTGATTGCACTTAGCGTAATTATTGATAGTGGTATGGAAAGATTAACAACAAGCTTTTTGTTTAATAACTTATATTTCTTATGTTGAAAATCAGCCATATCGTGAAAATAATCATTGATTTTAATTAGAACTTCCAAATATGCCGCTGCAAACACAGAAACTATTATCCAGGCATTTTGCTCAATTTGATTTAGTGAGGAAAATTGAACAATTAATGCAACCCAAACTGTAAACAGGATCTTGAAAAGTGATTCTACAACGATGTTTAAGTACTTTAGTCTTGCATACCCTATCATCATGAATAGACCAATCACAGCTATATTAATTTCTAAAAGATTTTCCAATAAATCAAAATAAATAGTTCCTTTGAGAATCCGTTCCCATAATAATAAAGAGGATCCATAGATTATAATACTTATAAAAAAACTTAACCAAAATATAAAGTTATCTATTAAGAAAAGTTTTAGATTAAATCTATTTCTTTTATGCTTTGTTTTTCTTGACTCCATCATGTATCCTCTTTTTACATATTTAAGGAATCTCTCGTAACATCTTTTTAGCGAAGTTCGCTAATAACATGAGCTCATAGACATTTACGAATACAAGCCTTTTACATACCATGATCATACCACAGGAATAGAGGAATTTGTCGTATTTTCCCTATAGCACCTTCTTTCACCACTCTGACAGGCACTAGGACCTTCTCATCACCCAATTTTCGCCCTATTTATGAAGTTGAAATGGATGATACTACTCAGGCTTATTACGAATCATTAGGTCTTAGCGAGGGTACCGGCAGATGGAGGCCATGAATTGATTGAGTCACCTAATAGAGCAATATAATTTCAGCAACTGGTGTTTTCTCTTAGAACAGTATTATGTGAGTTCGATGATAAAGCGAATACAGAAACGGCTGAGCTATAGTGATGACGGAACAGTTTTCAAAGAATCGATTAAGGAAGCCATCACCATTGGCGTTGATCTGTTTATACGGCGTCTTCAGTTGAGGAGAACACAAGCAAAAACTGTGTCTGACTTCGAAAAATGGTCAAGCTTGGGCTTCTTAAATATGAGGGACCTACCCGGCGATCAGAAGTCACGACCGATATAGGGATGCATGAGACGCTATGGGAAGCAATTATGAACACGCCAGAGTTTGAAGTAATTAAAAACAAATTGGCTGAACAGATGAATAGGATAATTGAGGATAACTAGCGGGAATCGATGGGAGAACGCCTATGATGGACGGTCTCGCTTAGTTTAGCTTGGTGGAGCGTATGTGGGTCTGTTCAGGAAAGCCAATGAAAACAGATATCTGAACAGCCCACAACGTCCATATGTCTGGGTTCTTTCAAATTTCTTAAAAAGCCTTAGATAACATTATTAACGAATTTAATCTATTACCATGACACTCTGAGTAGATACTTTCGCTACCACAAAAACAAAGAGAGCTAACCTGTCCACCCTGGCGAATGTATTGTTGAATTTGGTTATTCATTTTTTCAAGTTCATTATATACTTGAGCTTCCGTCCGACTTAATCTTATTTCATGACTAAACGCGTTTTGCCCTCTATTCCTTATTCTAAATAATGCTTTATGAATATCGATAACATCATTAACCAAAAAATTACTGATGCAACTAATGCGGATATTGTCCACTTGTGCGCCTTTATAATTCACTTTCTCGTCTTGAACAAACAAAATATGCTCAACTGGTGGAATTTTGGGAGTTATATCAATTAAGTCACCATTACTACTTCTCCAGACTGCATGAAATTCTGCTTCACAAATCAATTCACCCTTCCAGATTTGCCAACCAAACACGATTTGGCCTCCGTCGATTGTTACTTTACTTTCGACATTTGGAAAGCATTCGTTTGGTATTGCATATGATTCATCTATCACTGGTACATACACAGGGTCCAACCCCGAGTTAATCTTTTTTAAGAGCTTTTGAACTTTTTCATCATGTATATTGGGTACCATTTATGAATCATTCCTTTGATTATTATGATAATAAATCCAGAAGTTTTGGATCTTCACAGACTTCGTAAATACTCCGTTATAATCGAAACCAAATATCAATTCTCATCATAACATACCATGGAAATAGTGGGACAATCACCTAGTTAAAAAGAACTAAAACCCTTGAGCCAAAAGGTCTCAGGGGCTCTGTAATTCCTTTATATCACACACATATTGACATACTCAAAACACCATTTTTCGCCGTCACTTATGGTACGGTTCTCCACGCTGTCTATAACGGCAAGTTAAAGGGCACCCAGTGGGTGCCCTTTATTATTTAAATCTAGAAAATACTGATGCTACGTCAGCACCATGCACTTTCTTACATTGCGCACCATCTCTAACATACAATTCATCATTGTACCAACTCGGCTCTTCACCACCAACAATTTCCATCATTATAACCATACTGCCTCTGTAATTGAGTGGGTTTAATCGTGAGGTTATGTTTGATTTTAGAGCATCTGGTAATGCAGAGTTTGTGATTTTTGTAGTTATAAAAGAGAAATACTGATCTAGGCTTACACCTTTTAATCTTGCCTCCCTTTCCAATCCCACTACTCCAAAATCGCCCACTCTTGGCACAGTAATGTTATCCAAGTGCTCTACCCTTAGAGTGTGTGCTTCACGATCAGATACACCTATAAATATGTATCCTGTTCTGCCTTTCCCAAGGTTGGCCATTGCACATATGTTATGAAGGATTTTTTCGAAGCTCTCCTCATCAAACAATCTGTTCTGGACATCAAGGGTATAAAAACCTTGTTTAAAATCATAATGTGGTGGCTCAATTTTGGATAACCTCAAGTAATTTTCAAAATCGATTGCTAGTACACCTGCACTACGAAGTGTATGTGTCGCCTTTTTAAAGTAAGGCTGTACTAATCCGACAGTAAGATTAATATTCGCGATTCTGTTAGCTGTCACAATACTTTTTGCAGAAGCAAGTCTTCCTGCAACATTTGTTAATGCAGAAAAGATCGAATCAATATTAAATGGTTCTTTTTGATCGTTAATAATCAACTCGTAAATAGCCATAAATAGGGTATAATAGGGTTCTTTTACAGCATTACTCCCTGCTGTTGGATTAAGGATATTTTTCAAATAATTCTTTTCACTTGATTTTGAAAGCGCCATGTTTTGTATTGTATCGAAAACAAGTTTTATGTCATTCTTTAAATTTTCTCTACCGTATGTTGCAATTGAGGTCTCAATTTCAAGCTTCTTTTTATCGTTCAAATAATAATCGTCAAAATTGTCCTTGCTTGCTTGAAAAGGTTCTCTCAACGCTACTGACAAAATTATATCTGCTATTAATTGTTCATCTTCACTATCGCGTAAGTGGGACACACGTAATATACCTTGGTTACACCAAAAAGTATCTTCGGCCGCAACGCCATACCCCAATGCAATATTTTTCGAATCGATACTAATTTCGGGCATTTCAGTTAATGGAAGAACACCCCTAGAAACATCACCCCGAATTTCAGAACTTAATTTCCTTACTAACTCTGAAAATACAGTTGTTGTCCCTGCTTGTCTAACTTCTTGTGGGGATAAGTGTTTACCGTTGGAATTAATTCTACCAAAAACCTCGATTACTTCCTTTTCCGATCCTTGGAAAGTTGAAATAGGAAGTTGATACTCTAAAAAGGATGCGCATTTCTTTTGACTCAGACGTTTAATTTCATCACCGTGGACCGGCGAAAACACTCCTTCTTTGGCCAAGGTATTTGCAGTTGGGTGTTGTGAAACATCAAAGTACAACCCATTTACTGGGAATTGGTTTTCAATGAAACTAAAGAGAGCATTTAGTCTCTGCATCCCATCAATAATTTCATATGTTGTTTCTCCCTTATCATTAACTCCCTTCTCTGCCAAAAGAATAAGCGGAATAGGATACTGTGAAAGTACACTATCGATTAATGCTTCTTTTTCTTCTTTAGTCCAGACTAACTTTCTCTGATATTTTCTGTTTACAAGCAGGCAATTGCTCCGATAGAGCTGGTATAAGTTCATAACACTCATGCCTCTTGGGGTAATATTCAAGCTCACCACTCCATACAATGATTTTTCTAAATTATACCATACGGTAGTATTACAAAAGCAAATTCAATATATAGTGCTCGAAACTTTACACTCCTTACACTTTTCTTCAAGCGATCCGGCTAAAAAATTTCCCTTATTTATGATACGGCTCCCCCCTATTTATCTTAAACGCCCGATAAACCTGCTCCACCAGCACCAGCCGCATCAACTGGTGCGGCAAGGTCATGCGCCCGAACGACAGCTTCGCGTCGGCGCGGCGCAGCACCTCGCTCGACAACCCGAGCGAGCCGCCGATGACAAAGGCCACCTGGCTGCGCCCATAGGTGGCCAGCTTATCGAGCGAGCCCGCCAGCTGCTCACTCGTCCACATCTCGCCGTCGATGGCCAGCGCCACGACGTAAGCGTCCGGGGCGAGCTTGGCCAGCAGCCGCTCGCCCTCTTTGGCCCGCACCTGCTGCTCCTCCGCAGGGCTCATGCTCTCCGGTGCCTTCTCGTCCGGCACCTCCACCAACTGCACCTTGGCATACGGGCCAAGGCGCTTGACGTACTCGTCAATCCCGTTGACGAGGTATTTCTCTTTCAGTTTGCCGACAGAGGCAATCGTGATGTGCATGGCGAAGTCGCTCCTTTTTTTACCGGTCAATGGCTTAATCTTCCCTTACTGTACCCCAAATCCCACCCGAATCCAACCTGCCCCGTCCCGAAAAACACCCGCCCGGCCATTTCCCGTATTTTCACGCCGCCCGATCCGAAAAAAACACACTTGACGTTTCTCCCCAAGCAGGTATGATGCCAGTAGGGGGTAATTTCCAGCAGGGCTCCTGCCGCGGAAAAACCCTCTTGGAGTGCGGTTTGCAGCCACCAGACAGATAAAAAAGAGCTGCATTTTCGAAAGTCTGCCCGATAAGCCTTATAATGAAGATAGAGATGCTGACCATTGAGGCAAGGAGATCGACCATACCGACGCAGAGGTGAACTAGAATTGACCTATTTCATGGGAATTGACATTGGAACGACGAGCACCAAGACCATCATCACTAACGAAAAAGGAACCCTCCTCGGAGCCGGGGAAGCCGGATATCCGCTGGCCGTACCGCAGCCTTCCTGGGCGGAGCAGGACTCGGACCTGATGTTCGAAGCCGTGCTTCAATCCATCAAGGAAGCGATTCAGCGCGCAGGCATCGACGGCAAGCAGCTCGAAGCGATCGGTTTCAGCACGGCGATGCACAGTGTGATTCCGATGGACGCCGACGGACGTCCCCTGATGAACAGCATCATTTGGGCGGATAACCGCAGTGTGGCCCAAGTACAGCGCCTGAAAGACGAGAATCTGAGCAGCATGCTTTATCATAAAACCGGCATCCCGATCCATCCGATGACCCCCCTTCCGAAGATCATGTGGCTGAAGGAAGAGCGTCCGGATATTTTCGGCAAAGCCGTTAAATACATATCGATCAAGGAATATGTTCTCTACAAATTTTTCGGCCGTTACGTGGTCGATCATTCGGTCGCAGGCGGCACCTGCCTCTTCAACCTGAACACCATGAGCTGGGACCCGGACGCTCTGCGCATCGCCGGCATCCGTGAGGATCAGCTCAGCGAGCTGGTTCCGACCACCCACATTATGCGCGGCATGAACCGGGAGTTCGCCGATCTGCTCGGCCTCGACCCCGAGGTGGCTTTCGTCGTCGGCGCGGCCGACGGAGCGCTTGCCAACCTCGGCGTAGGCGCGGTCGAGCCCGGCGTTGTCGCGCTCACGATCGGGACAAGCGGCGCCGTCCGTACCGTCGTGCCCAAGCCGCTGACCGATGCCAAGGAGCGCACATTCTGCTATGCGCTCACGGAGAATCACTGGGTCATCGGGGGGGCCACAAGCAACGGCGGCCTTATGCTCCGCTGGTTCCGCGACGAGTTCTCTTGGCCGGAGGTCGAGGAAGCCCGCCGCACGGGTCGCGATCCGTACGACGTTATGATCGCGGCGGCCAAGGAAGTCGCACCGGGCTCCGAAGGCCTGCTCTTCCTGCCGTTCCTTTCCGGCGAAAGAGCGCCGTACTGGAACGCGGACGCGCGCGGCAGCTTCTTCGGCATCGGCCTGCATCACAAGCGGCCGCATTTCATCCGCGCCGTGCTCGAAGGCATCCTGTTCGCCGTCTACGGCATCGGCATCGCTCTGCGCGACCTGGCCGGACCGGCGACGGAAATCCGGGCGTCCGGCGGCTTCGCCCGCTCCCCGGAATGGCGCCAGATCATGTCCGACATGTTCGGCTACCCGGTGCACATCCCTAAGAGCCACGAAAGCTCCAGCTTCGGTGCCGTCGTGCTCGCCATGTACGCCGTAGGCGCACTGGAGCGTCTGGAGGACGTGAACAAGCTTATCCCGATTACGGAGCGCCAGGAGCCGAACATCGAGATTTCGCCTACGTACATCGAGCTCTATTATCTCTATGACCGCGTCTACCGCAAGCTGGAGCAGGAGTTCTCGATTATCGCGGAGTACCAGCGCCGCACGACCAGCAAATAAGCCATTACTCTAACGGCTTTCAAATGAAACTAAAAGAGACCGTACAGGACAAATTTCCTTTGTCTTTACGGTCTCTTGGTTTATTAAACGGGCTTTTTTATTAAAACCTTCCACTTGCTATCCGCCTTTACAACCGTAATTCTGCTCTCTTCCTGACTAGCCTCCTTCATGATAAGAACCCGCATTTCATACTTACCGGGTTCTGACAAGACAGCGTCTTTTATTTCAAAGTCTCTGATATCACTTGTCCAAATGTAATTTTTAAAGTCTGACCTTTCCCTGGACGTAAGCGGTACCTCATATACCACGTTCTGTTCAACCGCCTCCGCATTATGTTTGATAATTGCCGTCAAATACCGATTTGCGCTTCGTTTAGCCTCCGTGGAATCATCCTGCTTAAAAAATAAAATTCCCATCCCAAAAAGAACAAAAATAAAAAACGCAGTAGAAGGAACCATTATTCTTTTATAAGTTTCTAGAAAAGATTTCAACCCGACACTCCTTCAACAAGAAATTTTTCCCATATTCTATATTATTGGAAGCCAAAAGTTTTCTCAAATTACATTGCTTTATTTTAGCCCTCCACACCAAAAAGGCCTCTGCACCAAGCTCGCTTCTCAGCGAACCTTGTGCAGAGGCCTCTTTTTCTATCGTCAAACGACCAGATACTCCGGCTTTTCCTTGCAGTGCTCGCAATGAGCGGGCGGCTCCCACTCGGCGAACTTCACTTTGCCCAAATCCACGATGTCCGGTGCGTCCTCGTATTCGTCCACGAATACGTCAATGGCCAGCTCCAGGTGCTCTTTACAGACGGAATACATTGCTCGGCCCCTTCTTCCCTTAATTCTCTCCCGCTTCGGCAAGGGTCAGCTCGGTCTTCTGCTTCTTTCCTTCGCGGTAATACGCAACTTCAATTTTATCCCCTATCTTGCTTTCCTTATACAAAAATTTGCGGAGCTGGACGGTCGTCTCGATCTTCTTCCCGTTGATCGCCACGATCACGTCCTCGCTTTTGAGGCCCGCGCTCTTGGCCGGTCCCGAAGCTTCGATGACGATCAGGCCGCTTTTCACGTCGGCAGGCAGTGTAAGCTCCTCCGTCCCTTGGAAGAGCTGCAGCTCCTGGGTCGACACGCCCATCAGCGGGCGGATGACTTTGTGATTGTCGATCAGCGACCGGATCACAGGCTCGGCATCTTTGATCGGGATAGCGAAGCCCAAGCCCTCCACGCCCATATCGGAGATTTTCAGCGAGTTGATGCCGACAACCTGGCCGTTCAGGTTAACGAGCGCGCCGCCGCTGTTTCCTTGGTTAATGGAGGCGTCCGTCTGAATCAGCTCCATCTCCCAATCGTACTGGCCGTCCATGGCGAACGAGATCGGGATGGATCTTTTGGGCGACGAGACGATGCCCTTGGTGACGGTCGGCGAGAAGCCGAGTCCCAGCGGATTGCCCAGCGCGATGACGGTCTCTCCGGCCTTCAGACTGGCGGAGTCGCCGAATTCCGCGATGGACGTCAAGTTCGACGCGTCCGTCTCCAGCACGGCCAGATCCGTGATCTGGTCTTTGCCGAGCAGCTCGGCTTTTTTCTTCTCGCCGGATGCCGTGTACACCTCGAACTGCTTGCCGCCGTCCACCACATGGTAGTTCGTGACGATTCTTACCTTCGAGCCGTTCTTCTCGAACACGATGCCGGACCCGATGCCCGTCTGTTTGAGTTCGTTCTTGTCGTTCGGCTGCAGATTGACGATGCTGACGATAGCCAGCTTCACCCGCTCCGCGGCCTGAACGACAGCGTTGTTGTAGGAGTCCTCCATCTGCTTGGAGGACATGGCAGCCGGCTTCGCGCTGCCGGTCCCGGCCAGCGCCTGCACGAGCAGGACGACGACCAGCATGACAGCGGCTCCCGCTCCCCCGGCCAGCCACACCGTGCGGCTGCGCAGGTCTGGAAGCCCTCTCAGGCCCGCTAACGGCCGGTTCCCCGAGGCGAAAGGCTTTCCCTTCGACCAGCCTCCCTCCTCCTGCTTCCGCCGATCCTTGCGCTGCTTCGTAGAATAGAACTCGTCATCGAACAAACTCACGCGATCACACCTCTCGCTCTATCGGCGGATTATTGTACATGTTGTACTGCATTTCGGGAAAATACGGAGAAATCAGGAATGTTTCCGGACCAAACCGTCTACAATAATAGTAAATGATTTTATAAGAATGCTAGACCAAGGACGGCCCACTAATCCGTAAAGGAGCTACCCTCCATGAATAACCGTATCCGCACTCACTTGGATGAAGTCCAGCTCATCGGCAAGCTCGCCGATCTCAAGGAAGACCATTACCGCAATTCGCTCATTCTTACCGCTCTCATCGATGTTCTGATCGACAAAGGCGTACTGACCACGCAGGAGCTTCAAAACCGGATGGACAAGCTCGACAGCAGCTTCAGTCCGTACCCAGCTCCTCCCATTTCGTAGGACGGTCAAAATACGTGTCCATCAGCCGGATATTGCGCTCCTTGAGGGAGACGCCCCGGTCTTCTAATACACTATTCAGCGTAAGCCTGGCTAAATCCATCAGGTTATGATTTTGGCTCAAATGCGCCATGTATACGGCTCTCGTACGGGCCGTCATAATATCCAGCAGCGCTTCTCCGGCCGCTTCGTTGGACAAGTGGCCGAGGTCGCTCAGAATCCGGCGTTTGATGTTCCACGGGTAGCGCCCCATCCGCAGCATCTCGATGTCGTGATTCGCCTCTAGAATAATGGCGTCCGAATCCCCGATGACATCCTTGACCTTCGTGCTCATGTAGCCCAGGTCCGTCGCCATGGCGAGCTTTTGGCCTCCGCAGTGAAAGCAGTATCCGACCGGCTCCGCAGCATCATGGGAAATGCCGTAAGATTCGACCCGGATGTTCCCGAAGTACTCTTCCGTACCCGTCTCCATAATCCGGCGGTTCGGTTCCGCTATCGCCCCGATGTGTTTATCAAGCGCTTCCCACGTCTTGGTGTTGGCATAGACGGGAAGATCATATTTCCGAGCAATGGCCCCAAGGCCCTTGATATGGTCGGAATGCTCGTGGGTCACCAGAATCGCGTCGATCTGATCCCCGCTGACCTCCCGTTCCTTCATGAGCTGTTCGACTCTCCGGGCGCTGAGTCCCGCGTCTACCAGCAGCTTCGTTTCCCCGTCGCAGATGACGGTCGCATTGCCCGTCGATCCGCTGGAGAGCACCGTAAATCGTAAACCCATAAGCGTTAACTCCTCTATCGTAAAATCCCGTCCCGAAAGACCGGATTACTTTTTAGTATCCGCAGCTGCATCTTCCGCCGAGGCCGACTGCATTTCGACCGCCCCGTTAAAAGCATGCACATAATAAATATCGCCGTTATTAATCGTGACACGCCAGTTCGGCACCATATATTGCGTCTGGGAATCAAACAATTGCCCATGGTAACCGAGCCTTACATCCGTAATTACCGAACCGTCGAGCAGAAACTTCTCAACCAGACTGCGCACCGCAATATAAGCCGGAATCACCTTCTGCTCCTTGTCCTCTCCACCTGATTCTACTTCAACATACGCCTGCCGGTAACTGGTAATTTGTGCATCGGTTTCATAGAGTTTTAATTGAACATCGAACATCGGATACTCGTTATACATCTGGTTCAGCACGTACATCCCTTTCTTGCTGAGTATCGGGTCGTGCTTGTACGCGTCCAGTTTGGGAATGTCGGTTTTCGGCAAATCGTCCTTCGGAGAAATCCGGTTCAGGAGGCTGGCGATTTTGAACGGGTACTGAAGCTTGAGTGTGACGTTAGGCTGGTAAGACTCCACGAACTTAAACGTGATTTCCTTGAGCTTCGGCGCTTCCTTGGGCAGCTCGTGGCTGAGCTGAATGCTTTTTCCCTTCAAAAGCTTGTTCGTTTCCTCCAGCACGCCCGTCATATCCGTCGCCAGCTCGGTCTGCTTCGCTTTTCCCGTCCATACGAGATACCCCAGCACCACATTCAGAAAGAAAAACGAAAGAATCAGAATGGTTTTGGCTCTTCCCCAGTTCAACTGCGCAGCCTCCTTCCCGTAAAAATAGTAGATACTCGCGTCACGTTAACGCCTCATCTGTTGATTGGATTCTTGAGCTCCTACAAGCTCCTCCTAAAACTCAGCGGAAAAACTCGTAAGTCCCGTCTTTAAATTCGATCGCCCACACGGGGGACAGATTGACGGTTTTGACGCCCAGCGTCGGCCGGTAAGCCGGGAACACGTTCACGATATTGTAGCGCTTCGGATGATTCGTAATCTTCGCGTTCAGCGCTTCACCGCCGATCAGCTCGGTTTTCTGCTGATTGATGATTTTCAAATCGGAATAAACGACGGAGCGCTCATAGTTGGAGACGACTCCTTTTTGCAGCGTAATATGAATGGCCCCGTATCCTTCCTTCTGTTCGGTCAGAATCGGGAACGCATCGTACACCTGCCGGAACACAAACATCTGATTCGAAAAAGCGTGCTGCTGCTGCGGCTTGCTGATCGTATAAGTCCCGTTCCAGCCGCCGTGCTGGTTAATAAACTGCACCCCCGCATCGAGGTTTTCCTTGATGCTGTTCTTGCTGTCCGTTACCGCAAGCGGATCGGTATATTTCATCCACTTCTTTTCCTGGTTGATCTGCAGCCCCCGCTTCGCGTCCGTGTAGATCTGCGAGCCGTCCCGGTCTTTGAGGTTCCTCGTCAGGGAAGGATCGGCGAAAAGGCTGCTTTTCAGCTGCTCCGTGGGAAATTCCTTATAGCCGAAGTCATAAGAAGTCGCCGGAATGGGATTGACCGGTAAATAAAACTCTCCGCCGGAAGCCGCCACATAGGGAGGATTGGTTCCGGCAATCGCCGTGAAGTTCTCTACATCCTTCGCCGTAAAATCCGCTCCGAGCACTTCGAAAGCCGTGTTCGCGGAATCCGTGAACAGGTACGTGGCGGCGGATTTTTTATCGCTGCTCGCGAAAATCCAGATCCGGGTAATCAGCTCCGTGTCGTCGGGGATATCCCCCTTGATCTGGAACGTATTCTGCAGCACGCTCAGCGGAAGACCGTCCCGGAAGCGAACCTCGACGCCTTCCTGCTTCTCGCGGATTTCGTCCCAGTTCGTCCGCTCCTGGTTCATAGTGACTTTGCGGAAGCGTTCCATTTTGCGCTGTTTGACGCTTTCGAAAATGGTGGAATACGAAGTGGAATCCGGATAAAGGACCGTATGCTGCTGATTGCCGAAATGCAGCACAATCTGATCCGGGAACAGCAGATCTTCCAGCTTCGCTTTCGTCCCTTCCAGTTCGCTGGAAATATATTCGGAAGGAGGCAGCGGGTCGTAGTTCGGTGTGCTGTACGCCAGCAGATAGCTGAGCAGCAGGCTCAGCAGAATCAGTACGGTCAGCGTGACCGACTTCAGCTTCTCTATCATGACGCATTCTCCTCCTCCGGCAGGACCGGCAGCATAAAGGTGACTTTCGTGCCGGACCCCGGCTCGGACTCCAGAGACATGGCGCCGCCATGGGCTTTTACTATTTCCCGGGCAATCGAGAGCCCGAGGCCGGTGCCGCCCATGTTGCGGGAACGCGCCTTATCGACCCGGTAGAACCGGTCGAAAATGCGCGGCTGATCCTTCTTCGGAATCCCGATGCCCGTATCCTGCACCGAGATTTCGAGCTGATCCCCCTCCGCCATCCGGGCATAGATGGTGATAGCCCCCTCGTCCGGCGTATATTTGATCGCGTTGGAGACCAGGTTGTCCAGCACCTGGTCGATCTTGTCGCGATCCAGCGCCACCGGACGGATTCCCGGCTCCGCCACGATGCGGATCCGGATGCTCTTCTGCCGCAGCTGGAAGGAGAAGCGGTCCGCTACCTCCTCCAGCATGTCGGCGATATCCGTCTGCTCCTTCGTGAGCAGCGCCTGCTTCGAATCCAGGCGCGACAAGTGGAGCAGATCCGTCACGAGCCGGATCATCCGCTCGGTCTCGTTGCGCGTCACGCTCAGGAAGCGTGGAGCAAGCTGCTTGTCTTCCATCGCGCCGTCCTCCAGCGCCTCGAGGTAGCTCTTGATCGTCGTCAGCGGCGTCCGCAGCTCGTGAGACACGTTCGCGACGAACTCCCGGCGCGACTGCTCGAGCTTCTCCTGCTCCGTGACGTCCTGAAGCACCGCAATCGCTCCGGTTACGCCATCGCCTCTGCGGTGAATCGTCGTGAACGTCACACGCACGGTCTGCACGTCCTCGTCATCCGGCAGAGGCACATCGATCAGCGTCGTGTTGCGCTCGCCGTGCACGTACTGGTCGATCTCCTCGCGGGTGAGGCCGAGCAGTTCCGAAATGTGCCGCTGTGCGGAGTGCTCCTCCTTCACCTGGAGGATCTGCATCGCCCGGCGGTTCATGAGGATAATCTGCCCCGCTTCGTCGGTGGCGACCACCCCGTCGTTCATATTCGTCAGAATCGAGGCCAGCTTCTCCTTCTCTTCCTCATTGATGAAGATGGCTTCCTTGAGCCGGTTCATCATGAAGTTGAACGTATGGCCAAGCTGGCTGATCTCGTCTTTGCCGTAAACTTTTACGCTCTGGTCGAAATTCCCCTCGGCGGCGGCCGTCGCCTGCTGGGTAATTTCCTTGATCGGCTTCGTGATCGTACCGGACAGAATGACGCCCAGCCCGGCCGTAAACGCAAGGGCGATCAGCGTCGCCACGATGAGAATCCGGTTGATGCTGGACATCGTTTTGTACAGATCCTCCATCGAGGAGACGATGTACACCGCGCCCAGCACCCGGACGCCGCTGCCGATCGGCTTGGCCGTCGCGAACTTGCGCGTATTGTCCACGTCCGTGAACATGCGGTCGTTATCCCGGATTCCCTGAAGGGCGCGGGTCACTTCCGTCTTCGTCGTTTTCTGATTCACAATCTGTTTATTGGCTTCCAGCGACGTGCTGAGAACAACCCCGCCGGCGTCGATAATCTGTATTTCCGTATTTCCCGGCGCGAACAGGCTGTTAACGAAGTAGGTCAGCTCTTCCGACAAGTTCTTCGTATCGCTGTTTCTCGGCTCGTTCAAATACTGGCTTTCCACCAGCCCCGCAATCAGCGTAGCCTGGCTATTGATGGAATCGCGGAATTCATTCTTATAATGGCTGTCGAGCGTCTGATAGAAATAAGCCGCAATCAGCTGCATCGCGATCAGGATCAGAAGGACGTAAATAATAATCAGCTTCGCCTGGATGGATTGGAAAAACCGGATTACCTTCATCTCAGAAGCCTCCGTTTTTCGTTCCCCGCATCATGTAACCGAGCCCTCTCCGGGTCACGATATACTCCGGTTTGCTCGGATCGGCCTCCAGCTTCTCGCGCAGACGCCGGATCGTGACGTCCACCGTCCGGACATCGCCGTAATAGTCATAGCCCCATACGGCCTGGAGCAGATGCTCGCGCGTCATTACCTTGCCGGGATGCTTCGCCATATAGTGGATCAGCTCGAACTCCCTGTGGGTCAAATCCAGCGGTTCTCCGTCCCGGTAGACGACATACATGTCGCTGTCGATAAAGAGCCCGTGAAGCCGGATTCCGTTGGCTTCCTCCGGTTCCGGGTCCGCTTGTCCGAGCGGCGTGGTTTTGCTTTGGCGGCGCAAATGCGCTTTGACGCGGGCAAGCAGTTCCCGGTTGCCGAAAGGCTTCGTCACATAGTCGTCCGCCCCCATCTCCAGACCGAGCACTTTATCCAGCTCCGTGTCCTTCGCCGTTAACATGATAATAGGCGTATTCAGCCTGGCGCGGATTTCCCGGCACACGTCCATCCCGTCTTTGACCGGCAGCATCAGATCGAGGAGAATAAGATCCGGCCGCTCCGAAAAAGCCAGCTCCACCGCCGCTCCGCCGTCATAAGCGCAGACGACCTGGTAGCCCTCTTTTTCCAAATTAAACTTCAATATATCTGCAATCGGTTGTTCGTCGTCGACCACGAGTATTTTGCCATTTGTGCCGAACATGTCTCTCTCATCACCTGTCCTTCACCTAGAAAACCATACCCTTTTATTGTAACATACCTGTACGCAAAAAGAGACATAGCCCCCCCGCCCGGGAGGCCACATCTCTCTCAAAAAACTTGCGTCTATGATAGGCGATTCGCATCGCGATTTACCGGTTCAAATATTTCAGCGGATTTTCCAGGCTGCCGCCTTTGTGGATCTCGAAGTGAAGATGAACGCCGGTCGAGTCGCCCGTGCTCCCCATGATCCCGATCTGCTCTCCTTTTTCCACGATGGTGCCGGCAGTGGTTTCTACCTTGCTCATGTGAGCATACATCGTTTCGTACCCGTTCATATGATCGATAAGAACATAATTGCCGTAATCCGATTTATAACCGGCCGACACCACTTTCCCGTTGTCCGCCGCCATGATCGTGTGATTGCCTACAATGTCGATGCCTTTGTGCATCTTGCCCCAACGTGTACCGAACGTAGAGGTGATGGATTGTGAAAGAACCGGCCATGCGAATGTCCCTGTGCCTTCCCCTTTTACAACCTTGGTGCCTTTTCTTACTTTCTCCGTTATCGGCTGTTCAACGATGTCTTCTCCGACGATTTTCTCGTCCGTCAGTTGGCCGTTGATCTTCGTCAGCTCATACGTGACCTGTTTCAATCCGTTCTTGCCCGGAGAGATCGTCTCCACAATGCCTTCTTTCATCGTCGGATCCGTTTCGACTTCGGTTTCGAAGTGGACCTCCTCGTTCTCCACCATCTTCTCGACCGTCTTGACGGACAGAGCCGGCTGAATGACCGTAAGGTCGAGCACATCGCCTTCGCGGATCATATCGTCATGAATCCAAGGATTCTTGTCGTAAATCACCTGCTTCGGGATGTTCAGCTTCTGGGCGATGCAGCCCACACAATCTCCGGCTACCACCGTATACTTCGTCGGCTGTACGCCGCCCGTCTTGATTTTGGCGATCAGCTCCTCCGGCTTCATCACATCCTGAGGCTGGATATCGACGGCTTCCTCCGTTTTGACCTGCTGGACGAATTCCACCTTCTCGACCGTGGCCGGTGCCGCAGAAGGACTGCCGTCCGCCGACAGAACGGCGACCTTGCTTTCCTTTTCCTTCTGCTCGAAAGGCTTCTTGATCTCCGCCAGCACCCGATCGGCCGTGGCCTGATCTTTGACGATCGCATACGTTTTGCCTTCGATAACCAGTTCTACACCGGATGCGACAGGCTTCAGCTTCTCGTCAAGCAGCGCGAGCACCTGCTGATCGTCCGTTTTCTTCATGAAAGCTTTCTCCGGTTTGGGTTCTTCGATGTCGGGTAATGCCATATGTACATCCGGATACTGCTTTTCCAGCTTTTCTTCACGTTCTTGTTTGTACTCCTGCAAAATTTCCTTCGAACTGATGTAACCGAGTGTCTCCTGACCGACTTTGACCGGGTAAATGTCCGCGAGATTCGCTTTGACATACTGCTGACCGCTAACGGTTAAAAATCCGATTATTGCTATGGAACTGACGCTATATAGGAAGAACCCTTTTCCCCGTCCTGCCGGATCAGCCGCAAGTTCGGTGGAAGGTTCCGCTTTATTCCCGGTCAAGCTATGCCACTGAGCCCGGCTTTGATTCCACAACTTCCTGGCCCAATCTACTGCTTTAAAACCTTTCATATCCTTCTCCTTATCCCTATGTTTCTTTACGTGGCAAGAGAATGATAGGCCCAGCCGATCATCTCCAACTCTACCAGCGCATAAAACTTCCTTAATAATTTACCACACCTTCTCTTGCGGTTTCAAGAAAACAGGGGGTTGCCACTATTAGGAACGGTTTGGAAGAAGCTCAAAAATCAGGATTGAAAGGGATTCAAAAGGGCTTAATCAGCCCCCATATTTTTTCAAAATCCCCGAAAGCTGTTCATATTCGGCCGGATTCAGGTATTTTTTCAGCTTGCTGTCCACTTCCTTCAGCTCCTCGGCTGTAATGCCGTCTTCCACCATCGCGGAAAGCTTCTGAACTTCTTCCGCAGGCAGCTTCGCGACGAGAATGGAGAAGATTTTCTGCTTGTCGCCGCTCGACAGAGCGTCCTTCTTCTTGGAAAAGTCATCCGTCGACATGACCACGTCCCGCTTCTGCGCATCCTTCGGATCAGGGCTTGCCTGCCCCTCCTTCAACTCGCCCATTACGGCGACGGCATCCGGCATTCCGCTCGGCTCCGGCGAAGAGACGCCTCCCTGTACCGGGGAAGAGGACGGTGACGGCGTCCCAGAGCCGTCCAGACTGCCCGTCACGGGCTTTTCCGCTCCTCCGGGGGTTGCGGACGGGGTCGGACTCGGGCTTGGGCTGGGCTTCGACGAGGAAGCCGCTATGCGCTCCACCCGGTCGTTAACCGAGCCTCCCTTGCCTATCGCGCCTATACCGAACTGCTCGCCCAGCTTCCCGGTAATCTGAGAGAAGGAAAGCTTGCTTCCTATCGGCGGCAGCTGAAACTGCTTGAGCACTTCATCTACCATCGTAGTCACAATCACATACGTCGTAAAAATGGACAAAAAAGACATCACAACCGCACCGGCCGTCCACCTGCCTAACCGTCCCAACCATTTCATTCGTTCATCCACCGCCTTGAAACTTCTCGTTTATTCTGGTTTCTCTATAAGCCCAGTATTGACGGTTTAGACCCGGATCAACCCGCTATTTCCCAAAAAAACCTTAGAACCTCCAGCGCGCAGCTCCAAGCGCGGCGCAGCGTCGCATGAATGTGGTCACCCGGCCCCTGCCATTCCTTCCTTCCGGACAATAAAAAAGACCCCGCGCAGACGGAAGCAAGTCCGGTTGCGTGAGGTCTTAGGGACGATGATTAAGAAATCGTCCTCTCAATATGATCTTGTAAGAACCGATTAAGCGTAAACCGGGCGGACCAGGTTCGTCTGCTCACGGTTACGGCCGACGGAGAAGATGGCCAGCGGAATACCGGTCAGCTGAGAAACGCGCTCCAGGTAATGACGCGCATTTTCCGGCAGGTCGCTGAGCGATTTCGCGTTGGAGACGTCTTCGCTCCAGCCCGGAAGCTCTTCGTACACCGCTTCGCACTCGGATAGCATGTTAAGGCTCGCCGGATAGTGCTCGATGATCTCGCCTTTGTACTTGTAGCCTGTGCAAATCTTAACCGTCTCCAGGCCTGTCAGCACGTCGATGGAGTTCAGGGACAGGCCGGTGATGCCGCTCACGCGGCGGGCGTGACGGACCACGACGCTGTCGAACCAGCCGACGCGGCGCGGACGTCCGGTAACGGTGCCGTATTCGTGGCCCGTTTCGCGGATTTGGTCGCCGATGGCATCGCTCAGCTCCGTCGGGAATGGACCGTCGCCGACACGGGTCGTGTAGGCTTTCGCTACGCCGATGATCTGGTTGATCTTCGTCGGGCCTACGCCGGAACCGATACATACGCCGCCGGCCGTCGGATTGGACGACGTCACGAACGGGTACGTGCCTTGGTCGATGTCGAGCATAACGCCCTGCGCGCCTTCGAACAGAACGCGCTTGCCGGCGTCAATCGCATCGTTCAGAACCACGGACGTGTCCGTTACGAACATGCGGAGCTGCTCGGCGTAACCGAGGTATTCTTTCAGAATCGCGTCCGCATCCAGACCGTCGCGTCCGTACACCTGCTTCAGCAGCGTGTTCTTGTCTTCGACGATATGGCGGAGTTTGCGCTCGAACTCTGCCGCGTCCATCAGGTCCGCGATACGGATGCCGTTACGCGCCGCTTTATCCATGTAGCAAGGGCCGATGCCTTTGCGGGTCGTGCCGATTTTGTTAGCGCCTTTGCGGTCTTCTTCCAGTTCGTCCAGAAGCAGATGATAAGGCATAATCACATGGGCGCGGTCGCTGATTTTCAAATTGTCTACCGAGAATCCGTTATCGCGAATATATTGAAGTTCGTCTACCAGAGCAGCCGGGTTGATGACCATGCCGTTTCCGATGACACACATTTTATCGTGATTGAAAATACCGGACGGTATCATCGTCAGCTTGTACTTCTTGCCTCCGATCAGAATGGTGTGGCCGGCATTGTTGCCGCCTTGGTAGCGGGCGACCACTTCCGCGGACTCCGCCAAATAGTCCGTGATTTTCCCTTTCCCTTCGTCTCCCCATTGGGTTCCGACTACAACCACTGTTGACATTCTGTATTACCTCCGTTAGGCGAATTGCATCGCCACTCATTTTGCTTACTTCTTTTACACACCACTTTAGTGTAGCAGACCGCATGAAGCAAAGTCAACAAAACGCGAACAATCATACTATCTCTAGTATGATTGTTCGGATATTTCAGTCAACCTGTCTGCATCTCCTGATGAGCGCGATCCATGTTGACGAATTTATTAAAGTTTTTGAGAAACGCCAGTTCTACCGTGCCGACCGGGCCGTTACGCTGCTTGGCGATAATGATCTCGATGATGTTCTTTTTCTCGGATTCCTTGTCGTAGTAATCGTCCCTGTACAGGAACGCCACGATGTCGGCATCCTGCTCGATCGAACCGGATTCCCGAAGGTCGGACATCATCGGACGCTTATCCTGACGCTGCTCCACACCCCGGCTGAGCTGGGAGAGCGCGATGACCGGCACGTTCAGCTCACGCGCGATCTGTTTGAGCGTACGGGAGATCTCGGAGACCTCCTGCTGACGGTTGTCTCCCTTGCCCCTGCCCTGGATAAGCTGCAGGTAGTCGATCAGGATCATGCCTAGCCCCTTCTCCTGCTTGAGACGGCGGCACTTCGCCCGGATGTCCGCTACCGTGACGGAAGGCGAATCGTCGATGTAGATGTCCGCTTCGGAAAGCGAACCGATCGCCATCGTCAGCTTCTCCCAGTCATCGCCTTCGAGGAAGCCGGATCTGAGGCGGGTTGCGTCGACGTTGGCTTCCGCGCAGATCATACGCTGCACAAGCTGAGCGGCGCCCATCTCGAGCGAGAAGATCGCGACGGTTTCCTTCGCCCTGACGCCGACATTCTGTGCGATGTTAAGGGCAAATGCCGTCTTACCGACGGAAGGACGGGCCGCCACAATGATTAAGTCGGAGCGCTGGAAGCCGGACGTCATTTTGTCGAGATCGTTGAAACCCGACGGAATCCCGGTGGAGCCGCCTTTATGGGAATAAAGAAACTCCACCCGCTCGAAGACTTCCATCAGAACGTCCCGGATGGAGATGAAGCCGTTGGAAGCCCGGCGCTGCGAAATTTCGAGAATGCGGGCTTCCGCATCGTTGAGCATCATGCCCACATCGTCGGCGCTCGCGTAGCCGTCCGATACGATCTGCGAAGCGGTCCGGATGAGCCTCCGGAGCAGCGATTTCTCTTCTACGATTTGCCCGTAGTAGTCAATATTCGCTGCCGTCGGAACGGCATTGGCCAGCTCCGACAAATAGGCGACGCCGCCGATTTCCTCCAGCTGCTGCTTGTTCTGCAGCCGGGCGGTCAGCGTCACAAGATCGACCGGCTCGTCTTCCTCCGCCAGCTCGATCATCGCTTCGAAGATGTGCTGATGGGCCGGACGGTAGAAATCGTCCGGACTCATCCGCTCCATCGCCGTGATCAGCGAGTCGCTGTCCAGCAGGATGGCGCCAAGAACGGCCTGTTCGGCTTCTATATTTTGCGGCAGAACACGTCCCATGAACATTTCTTCGTTCATGAACCTTCACCTGTTCTATTGTTAGTTTCTATCCTGTCCAAACTTAGAAGGAATAATAACACCGTCTATTCTTCCGACACTTGCACGCTGATCGTAGCCGTTACTTCCGTATGCAGCTTGACGGGCACTTTCGTTACGCCCAGGGAGCGGATAGGATCGTTCAGCAAAATTTTACGCTTATCGATCTTATAGCCGGCTTTCTCCAGTTGCTCCGCAATCTGCTTGCTTGTGATAGCCCCGAACAAACGGCCGCCTTCGCCGGCTTTCGTCTTGATAGTCACCGTTGTTTCGTTCAGCTTGCCTGCCAGAACTTCCGCGTCTTCTTTCTCCTGATCTTTACGCTTCTGTTCGGCTTTCTTCTGCTGGTCAACCTGCTTAACCGCCCCGTTCGTTCCTGCTGCGGCCAACCCGCGGGGGATCAGGAAATTCGTTGCGTAGCCCTCGGATACCTCTTTAATTTCCCCTTTTTTGCCTTGCCCTTTAACGTCCTTCAGAAATACGACTTTCATTCGAAAAGCCCCTCCTCTTCCTCTATCTCTTGCAATATTTGTTTCAGCTTCGCCGCCGCTTCCTGCGGAGTCAGCTCAAGCTGGGTCGCTGCATTCGTCAGGTGGCCGCCGCCGCCCATCCGTTCCATCACGATTTGAACGTTCATCGCGCCAAGCGAGCGCGCGCTGATGCCGGTTAAACCGTCCGGCCGTTCACAGATGACGAAGGAGGCGAAAACGCCGGTCATATTTAATAAGGTATCAGCCACCTGGGCAATCATCAACTGAGAATATTTGTGATTCTGTTCGCCGACCGCCAGAGCAATATGATCATACATCATTTCCGTATGCCTCATAATCTCCGCTTTCTCGATATAGGCTTGAAGATCTTCCTTCAGCATCTTCTGAATGAGAGTCGGGTCCGCTCCGTTCCGTCTCAGGAAAGAAGCCGCTTCGAACGTACGGGAGCCCGTACGGAGACTGAACTGCTTCGTGTCGACCACGATCCCGGCAAGCAGCACGGTGGCCTCCAGCGCGTCCAGCGACATCTTCTCGTTGAAGTACTGGAGCAGCTCCGTTACCAGCTCACAGGTCGAAGATGCGTACGGCTCCATGTACACGAGCACGGCATCGTGGAAAAACTCTTCGCTGCGGCGGTGATGATCCACGACCATGACACGGTGTGTCAGGTTAAACAGCCTCGGCTCGGCGACCATCGAAGCTCGGTGAGTATCCAGCACGACGGCCAGCGTGCGCTGCGTCGTGATCTGCATCGCCTGCGCCGGTGTGATGAACCACCGGTTCAGCTTCTCGTCCTCTTCGATCATCGCCATCAGCTTCTCGATCGAAGGATTGATGCCTTCCAGCACAATGTAGCCTTCTTTGTTGCTGATCTGCACGGCCTTCAGCAGGCCGATCGCCGCGCCGATGGAGTCCATATCCGGAAAGCGGTGTCCCATGATGATGACCTTGTCGCTTTCCTTGATCAGATCTCTCAGCGCATGCGAGATCACGCGGGCACGCACGCGTGTGCGCTTCTCTACGGCGTTGGTGCGCCCGCCATAGAACGAGATGCGCTGGCCCGCCTTGACGGTCACCTGATCGCCTCCGCGGCCCAGAGACATGTCCAGGCTCGTCTGAGCGACCCGGCCGAGTTCCTCGAGCTCCTCGATGCCGGAGGCGATCCCCACGCTGACCGTGAGCGGGAGCTTGTATTCCATCGTGAGATCGCGCACTTCATCGAGGATATCGAAGCGGTTCTGCTCCAGCTCGCGCAGCGCCTTCTGATTCATCAGAATCAGGAAACGGTCGGATGAGGTCCTGCGCAGATACACTCCGTACCGGTGAGCCCACTCCGTGATTTCACCGGTTACCCGGGCGAGCATGATGCTCCGCGTCTGATCGTCCATTCCCTGGGTGACTTCATCCAGGTTATCCATCAGGACGATGCCGATCGCGATTTTTTCCTCGTCATGCTTCTGAACGAGCCGGACGTAATCCGTCACATCGCGGATATACAGAAGACGTTCTTCGGGACGGTGCCATATTTTGTACACCTGGCCGTCCTGCTCGACTTCATGCGTCTCTTCTTTTTCCTTCTCCTTGCCCGGCTTCCAGGTTGGAAGCACGTCCTCCAGGGAATCCCCGATCACGGAGTCCTTTTTGGCGAGCTTGGCGACGAACGGATTGTGCCATTCGATTTCTTTTTCTTCATTATATAGAATCATGCCGATCGGCAGCTCCGATATCACGTCGCCGGCGGATTTTTTGACCCGGTGCGTGATGGTGCCCAGATAAGCATTCAAATCGTGACGAAAAGCACTCTCCGCCTTCCACGAGAAGTACAGCACAAGTCCCGAGGCGAGCAGAGCAGCGACACCCAATACCCATTCATACAGAAACAGTACGATCGTTAAAGCGCCGAGCAGCGCAAACGTCCATACCATATGTTGTCCATGCCATCGTTTCGACAAGAATTTCGGCATTTATTCTCCCCTGACCCTTATCTAGATTTGAAGAGCCTTTCCCGCAACGGAAAAGCCACATCGAACACGCCGAGTAAACTGTAGAGCACAAGCAAAAACGGCATAAACACGATCAGAAGAATCGTGCCGACCACCGGCAGCAGTTTACCCCAACCTTTATAATGGGCCACGAACGCAAGAAACGAAATTGCTTGGATGGCGAACGCGAACATAAGCAGCGGCAGCAAATTGATAAGCAAAGCTGACATCAGCGAATTGGTCGCCGATACGAACAGCATATCCGCCGCGAACGCGATGAGGTAAATCCAGACGAACGCTTTCGGAAGTTTCCACTCTCTCACAGGCGGCATGCCGGGGATGTTTTCTCCCATGCGATTAAGCAGACGGCGTCCGATCAGATGAGTAACTCCGATAAAGTAGAGCGAGAACAGAATCATATCCAGCGGAATGATTTGTACGAGCACATCCACATACCACTGCATGTCGCCCTGGGTCGGCAGCATTCCCTTTACGGCAGGCTGCATGTTGTTTAAGTAATCCAGCATGACCGTTTTGAATTTCTTAATGAAATTCAATTTGAACAGGAACCCGATCACGAGCGTAAGCAGCATTTCGGCCAGAAAAGTAAGCGTACCGTACGTGATGACCAGATGTGCGGGCGCCTTCTTCTTATAAAGCGTGCCGATTACGATGACCGGCGGCAGCAGGAATAGCGAAATGGCCAAGACGACGAATCCCGTCCACCCGAGCAATAAATTCACAACCAGGAGAATTCCCAGATAGACAGCTGTAAATCGTTTGGCGTCCAGCTTCACGAACAGAATCAAGACCGGAATCATCAGGAAACTGGCCGTAATCACCAAATAGGACGTCATAAAAGATAACAGAAAGAGTATATACAGCAGACCCCATCCGATGAACTGCAAATTTTTCTTTGTCAACGCGTTCACCTCTTACGAAGATGATCTTCCAGTGCCGAGATATCTCCATACCAATCCTCGAGCTGGTGACCCTCTTCTCTATGCTTTTTCATTTTATCCATGATTGCTTCATCTAAACTTCGAAAAGAGACCCCAAGCCGGCGGCCAAGTATATATACGCTGGAAATCAGACTGGCAAGGCCATCTATAATTTTAGCTTGATTGCCTTCCCATATCCCTTTCAACAGATGCGCTACCTGATCGACAACCTCGGTTTTGAGCCATTCAATGACCTTGACCCGCTTCGCGAGATCAACCTCTCTTTCCCGATTGGACAACGCCCGCTCCTCCCCTTATCCCTTACAAGCTTTATACACGATTATACCACAAAACAGCTTGAGCTGTGTTTCCTGAACTTGGCGCTTCACGGGCTCCGGGTACGTTAAATTTCAGTCAGGTTTGAGTTCTGCCTGGGGGATTCGGTCTCCTTTAGTACCCGGTTTGGAGATAACTAGAAACTCCGCTGCATCATGCGAACGGTTATGAATACAGTGCGGGGTTCCCGGCGCGATCCGAAGCCCTTCTTGAGGCCCCAGTTCATGCCGTTCGCCGTCCATCTCCATCACAACCTGCCCCGTTAAAATGAAAAAGAACTGCGCCGCGCGCTCATGCAAATGTCTCTCCTCGCTCTTTCCCGGAGGCATTCGTTCGTGAATAATCGTCTCGTCCCCTTTGTGGAGAAACCAGCCGTCGCATCCGTCTCCCCATACGTAATGCTCGGCGTTTTGTTTGCTGATTTTCAAATCATCCGACACTCCCCGGTTTTGTAGATAACTTTCGTCCCTTTTCTATCCACATGTGCATAACTTTCCGTCCGGATTTAGTCACCGTGTTTTCCACATGTCCCCAAGTCCTACCTCCATTCTATAAAAGTTCCTGTGGACTGTCTAACTTTGGCGGTTATCCACAACCCTGTTCCCCTCCGGAACGCAAAAAAACCGGAAATTTCTCTCCGGCTTCCTTCGTTCTATCCTTTTTTTGTTGAATCATTCTTGCCGATGCCGCTGCTTCCAGCTCGGTTGTCTTTTTTACGGATAAAAAAAGACAGCCGGCAGAACCGGCTGTCTTCTCCTCTATACAAACTACTCCGTAGTGTATGGAAGCAAAGCAATTGTGCGCGAGCGCTTGATTGCTGTTGTCAGCATACGCTGATACTTCGCGGAAGTACCTGTTACACGACGAGGCAAGATTTTACCTCTTTCGGAGATAAATTTCTTAAGGGTCTCGATATCTTTGTAATCGATATGAGTGATCTTGTTTGCTGTGAAGTAGCAAACTTTACGGCGCTTACCGCCTTTACCGCGGCGTGGAGTGAATTTACGCTCCGAACGCTCCGGACGATCACCGCCTTCCGAACGTTGCGGACGGCTGCTTGTTTGTTGTTCGCTCATTTGAGTCAGTCCTTTCTACTTAGAATGGCAAATCATCATCGGATATGTCGATCGGTTTCCCGTCGTCGAGGAAAGGATCCTGCTGTTGATCCCGCGTATTTCGGCCGCTGCCGCTTCCGCCGCCGCCATATCCACCGCCTGAACCGCCGGAGTAAGAACCCTCTTCACGGTTAGCGGAATTAGCAGATTCCAGGAAGCGCACATTATCGGCAATGACCTCGGTTACGTAAACTTTACGTCCCTCGTTATTGTCGTAAGAGCGTACCTGCATGCGTCCTTCCACAGCCGCCAAACGGCCTTTGCGAAGATAGTTGGCGCAAGTTTCCGCAAGCTGTCTCCAAGTCACGACAGGTATGAAATCGGCTTCCCGTTCCTTCGATTGCGAACTTACGAACGGCCGATCCACCGCCAGTGTAAATTGGGTTACGGCCACACCCGCAGGTGTGTAACGCAGCTCAGGATCTCTTGTCAGTCTGCCGATAAGAATTACACGGTTTAACAACGTTCATCCCTCCGATGCTTCCTTACTTAACACGCTGATTAAGCTACGTCTTTAACGATCAGGTAGCGAATGATTTCGTCGGAAATCTTCATTACACGATCAAGCTCTGCTACAACTGCAGGTTCTGCGTTGAAATGTACGAGCACATAGTGTCCGTCACGGAACTTGTTGATCTCATACGCAAGGCGACGTTTACCCATCAGGTCGTGCTTCGTAATTTCGCCACCACCGTTGGTGATAATGCCTTGGAACTTCTCTACAGTAGATTGAACTTGTTCTTGTTCAATGTCTGTACGAATGATATACATCACTTCGTATTTGCGCATGCTTGTCACCTCCTTTTGGACTAAGCGGCTCCCAATTCTGATCGGGAGCAAGGAGCGAGAATTAGTTGAATTACAAAACTCGCACCTAAATACTATAGCAGATTGCTTTCCCCATTACAAGTCACAACCTGTCCATCCGCCAGAACTGCCAATGTATGCTTACCGGCAGGCTCCCTGCGCGGCACATGCTTTCTTAAGCGAGGGACATACTAACCCCGTAATTAAAAGCTTGGAGGTGAAAAGCATGGGTGAGAAGACGCAGTTCGTGCCTGGCGACAAGGCGCCCAACGAAGGGCGCTACATCGAAATCGGCGAGAATGCCTTTCATATGGGGATCAACAACCCGGAAATCGTTCACTTGAAGAAAGGTGACTCGTTTCCCGACACCAAAAATCACAACCGCAAATGGAAACGGCTGTACCACTAAAAAGGAGCTCTGCCTTTATGAAGAAATCCTTCACACTATACGGGACGGTTTTCGGCCTTTTACTCTGTCTGATTCATTATTTCGGCCATGACCAGGACTCGCTGTATCTGCTCTTCTACTCCCTCAGCGTTCCTGCCTGGTTTGCTCCCATGTTTACGAATGTCTACGAGATCTCCATGGGTAAAATGTTCGTGATCTACGTGCTTACCGTAGCTTCCTGGGCGCTTATCGGTTACGTCATCGACCGCTTCTCCGTTGTGCGGAAAGAACGGCAGGGACGTACCGGCGGGGCGGCCTGAAAGCGGACGAAGTCCGCCGCTTCGCAGAACGAACTTTGGGCCTGCTTCGGCAAGCCGATGTAAGCTGCAACCGCAATGGCATGCAAAAACCTCCTGCTTCATAACGAAGCAGGAGGTTATCATTGGTAAAGTTATGGCGGAAAGAGTGGGATTCGAACCCACGCACGGCTTGCGCCGCCTAGCTGATTTCGAGTCAGCCCCCTTGGGCCTCTTGGGTACCTTTCCGTATCGAGAACATTTTTTATTGTAGCACAAGCTGTGGTTAGTCTGCAAGAGGGAAATTCGTCAAGAAAAAAAGGAGCGTCAAGAACCTGACACTCCGTTTTCGGATGGTTCCACTCCCTTGTCTGCCGAGGACCGGAGCACCTTTTTCAGTTTGCTTTCGAACTTGGCGCGCGGCACCAGCACGCTGTGTTTGCAGCCTACGCATTTGATCCGGATGTCCATGCCCATACGAATAATTTCCATTTCGTTCGTTCCGCAGGGATGCTGTTTTTTCATCTGCACGATATCCCCGAGTTCGTACTGCTTCTTCTCCATAGGCTACACGGCTCCCCTTTCCCCTTTGAAATAGGTCACGGTTTTCGGACACGGAATCTCGATTCCGTGCGCATCCAGCTGCTTTTTCACTTCCGCGAACATTTTACGCTGCACATCCACCTGCATATTCGGTTTGCACTCCGCTGTAATCCTCAGAACAATCTCCGACTGTCCCATAGACTGGACACCGAGTACCTTCGGCTCACTTACGATATTTTCGTTGCCTTCCGCCATCCGGTCCACGGTTTTTTGCAGAACTTCCATCGTTTTATCGATATCCGATTCATAAGCAATCGAAATATCGACGATCGCCAGCGAATTATTGATCGAATAGTTCGTAACCTGTTTGATATTCCCGTTCGGAATAAAGTGAACTTCCCCTGTCCAGCTGCGGAGCCGGGTTACCCGGATGCCGATTTGCTCTACGGTTCCCCGGAACGTATCGACTTGAATAACGTCCCCTACGGCAAACTGATCCTCGAAAATAATGAAGAACCCCGTTATGACATCCTTCACCAAGCTTTGGGCTCCGAAACCGATCGCCAGTCCGAGCACACCCGCTCCGGCGAGAATAGGTCCCAGATTAATGCCTACTTGGGCCAGAATAAGCAGAATGGTTATAAAATTGACTACATAAGAAATGATGTTGTGAATAAGCTTGCCGATTGTAGCTGTGCGTCTCGGATCGAACTTAAGAGGGCTCTTCTCCCTCGTTTCCATCATCCGGTTAACAAGCTTGTCGGCCACTTTAATAATTAAACGCGAGAGTACGTATATAACGATAATTTCAACGATCGTTGCTCCGTACTTGATCAGCTGTTGGGAATCCAGCAAATATTTTTTGATATCATCCACGAAATGGGTCACCGTTTCTTCAGGATTTTGCAGTCCCGTAATGGCAGCCAGTCTGCTTCCCATGTTAGTCATTTTGTCACCGCCCTTACTTTTCCATCCTAACATATTCGGATTCTTTTTTGAAATAAATGCCCCTGATTTCCACCTTCTCCGTCTCGATGATCCGCTGCACTTCCGTATAGTCCTCTGCCGGAAATTGAATGGAAAGCGCACAGCCCGCCGTTACGCCTTTGGGAGTCGGGCACAGGTCGATTTCGATATCCGCGTATTCGAGCAGCATTTCGGCCCGCAGCGCCTGCTGGGTAGAGTCGAATGCAATGAGCAGCCGTTCCCCCATTCTTCATCCCTCTCTTCACTCTAGTTTCTTCTCTATCGACTACGTATATTTTATCGACTTTCTCCGTATACTAGTAAAAACTTCTAAGCGCCCAGCTAATGCCTGCCGAAAGCGTTTTTCCACGATTAAGAAGACAAACCCGGAGGGATCCTCAATGAAACCATTCGGCTTTTCCGCGAAACCGGCTGCCGAGCAGCCCGCTTCTATTAAACTTTCTCATTCGGACAGCAGCACGCCTGCAGCTCTATCCGCATACTTTTCCGAGATTCTAAAAAAGCTGCCCTCCTATCAACCTATTGTGATCGTTTGTGTCGGTACGGACCGTTCCACAGGCGATTCACTAGGCCCCCTGGTTGGCAGCAATTTAAAGAGACGAAGCGGCGCTTCCTACTCCCTGTACGGAACCTTGGATGAGCCGGTACACGCCATGAATTTGTCGGATACGATTACGGCTGTCGAGACAGCCCACCGCTATCCCTTCATCGTGGCGATTGACGCTTGTCTCGGTCAGGTATCCAGTGTCGGTTCTATACAAGTCGGGCATGGCCCGCTTAAGCCGGGAGCAGGCGTAAATAAGGAACTTCCGTCGGTTGGCGATATCCATGTTACCGGTATTGTAAACGTCGGCGGTTTTATGGAGTATTTCGTGCTTCAAAATACCCGCCTCAATCTGGTGATGAATATGGCCGACGTTATCGCAGGCTCCCTCCATCACGCGCTTTGTTCCGTCCGGCGATCTTCCCCTACTTCTGCGCTAACGTCAGATTGATCGCTTCTTTCTCCTCGGGAGAAAGCGAGTATGGAGAACCGCCCTTCTCGACCGGTTTGGCATAGATGTATGTATCTTCCCTGCTGTGAATGCCGGTGATGAGAATCCCATCTTCATACTCGTCCAGAATAGCCACCGTGAAGCTCATAAGACTTCCCGTGTCCGAGAAGGCGTTATAGCGGTGAATGCCGACCTTGGATTTCATCCGTTTCATGGATTGGCTGATCCGGTTCAGCCGGTCCGCCGTATCTCCCTGCAGGATGATCTGATCCTCAATCTGCTGCTGCATGTGAACAAGCAGCTGTTCGATATTAACCTCTCCGGCGCCATTCATGACTTTCTTATATTGTTTGCGAAGCTTGCCCAGTTTAATCCACAACGCAAGCATTCCGATTAACAGCAACAAGACAAGCAAACAAAGAACCGATAAAATCGGTTCAACCGGCAGCCCGATGTTGTTTTCACCCATGTCCTTCTTCCCCTCTGCTATCTTGTCTCGCTGTTTCTTGTTCATTCCAGTCGGCTGCGCGTTCCTGCTTATAAAATAACGGAGTCCGCTATTTCTTTGACCGCTTCAATTAGAGCATCCACTTCTTCATCTGTCGTAAAATAGCTGACACTTGCCCGGACGGCACCGGTTTTACCTGTGCCTGCGGTTTCATGCGCAAGCGGCGTGCAGTGATAGCCGGCTCTGACCGCGATGCCGTAATGCTGGTCCAGGATGAACGCCACCTCGGACGCGTCCATGTGCTCCAGGACGAAGGATACGATACCCGTCCGCTCTTCACCTATTGCGGGACCGAGAAGCCGAAGATCCGGCACATCACGGAGCGCTTCCATGATCCGCTGAGTTTGCCGCCACTCCTTCGCGTGAATGTTCTCCACACCCGTCTGCAGGACAAACTTCAGGCCTTCGCTTAACCCGGCTAATCCCGGGGTATTCGGCGTGCCCGCTTCGTACCTGTCCGGTCTTACGGAAGGCTGGTCGATCGCTTCCGACTGGCTGCCTGTTCCGCCGTGCATAAGAGGCTCCAGATCGAGCCGGGGATGGATATACAGGCCTCCCGTCCCTTGAGGCCCCAGGAGACCTTTATGGCCCGGAAACGCCAACATGTCGATCCCCATCTGCTCCACGTGAATAGGAAGAATTCCGGCCGTCTGAGCGGCATCTACGAGCAAGCATATCCCCTTCTCTTTGCAGAGCTGCCCAATATCAGCGACAGGCAGGATGCTTCCGAGCAAATTGGAGCTATGGTTGATAACGACAAGCGAAGTGTTGCTTTGAATATTTTCCTTTAAGGCCTCTATGTTTATTCTCCCGAATTCATCGGTTTCCAGATAGGTGACCTGCACGTTTTTGGTACGCCTCAAATATTCAAGGGGTCTTCGGACGGAGTTATGCTCTACTGCCGTACAGATAACATGCTCTCCCTCTTTCACATGGCCTTTGATAGCCAAATTGAGGGCTTCCGTTGTGTTGGAACCGAATGCAAGATCATTTGGATTTTTAAAACCGAACAGCTTTGCTGCGTGCTTGCGTGCTTCGAACACAACCCGGCTTGCCTGTACAGCCATGGCATGACTGCCTCTGCCGGGATTAGCCGCATACTCGTTGATGCAGCGCAGCACAGCCTCTCCGACCTGCGGCGGTTTTGGCCACGAGGAAGCGGCATTATCGAAATATAAAAACGGCTTCGTCACTGCCGGCCCCTCCTCACAAAGATAGCATACCTTCTCTCACTTTCTTTACGGACAGAAAGCCAAAGATTTGTATGCTATGTATGGTTTAGTTAGATAAACAATCAGGAAATCTGCCCTTGAAGCATTTCCAGCAATCTTTCCAAATCATCTTTGGAGTAATACATCAGTTCGATTCGTCCTTTATAATTTTGATGCTTGATCCGGACCGTCGTACGATAATGATCCTGAAGTTGTTCTTCCGCCTGATGAAGATAAGGATCTTTCTTCTTGTCTTTCACCTTCGGTTTTTCCTTGTCTTCGGAAGCAAGCTCTTCACGCCGCTTAATCTCTTCCTCCAACTGGCGAACGCTCCATTGACCGTTAATACAAGCATCCGTCAGCTCTTTCTTCACCTTGTCATCCTTAACCCCTACAATCGCGCGGGCATGTCCCATGGACAGTGTTCCACGTGAAACATATTGCTTGATGGATTCAGGCAAATGAAGAAGACGCAGAAAGTTCGCGATATGAGAACGGCTCTTGCCTACTTTTACAGACAACTCTTCTTGCGTTAATGAAAACTGATCTATGATGGCTTGATAAGCGATTGCAATCTCCATCGCATTCAAATCTTCCCGCTGAACGTTTTCGATCAATGCAATTTCCATAACCTGCTGATCGCTAAGCTTTTTCACAACCGCCGGAATAGTTGCTAAACCGCTTGCCTGAGAAGCGCGGAATCTTCTCTCCCCGGCAATAATCTCGTATCCTTTTAAAACCGTACGAACAATGATCGGCTGAATAACGCCATGTTCCTTGATGGAAGAAGCCAGCTCTTGAATACCGTCTTCGTTAAAATGTTTACGAGGTTGGTATGGATTCGCCCGCAGCTGATTCAAAGGGATTTCAATGACCTTGTCCTCTTCCCCGATCTCCAGCTCCGGAATAAGCGCTCCGAGACCTTTACCTAGTCGTTTGCTCAAGACTAATCACTTCCTTTGCAAGCTCTAAGTATACTTCCGCACCTTTAGACCGCGGGTCATAAGTAATAATGGATTGTCCATGGCTCGGCGCTTCGCTAAGTCGGACATTACGCGGTATAATCGTTTGATACACTTTTTGCTGAAAATATTTCTTCACTTCTTCAATGACCTGGATACCTAGGTTTGTACGGGCGTCAAACATCGTTAGGAGAACGCCTTCAATTTGCAGTGATGTGTTTAAATGCTTCTGCACAAGTCTGACTGTATTCAACAGCTGACTTAATCCTTCAAGCGCATAATACTCGCACTGGATCGGAATAATCACGGAATCGGAAGCCGTCAGTGAGTTAATGGTCAAAATCCCTAACGACGGAGGACAATCGATGAGGATATAATCGTACATATGCTCGACAAGCTGAAGCGATTTTTTCAACCGAACTTCACGCGATATCGTTGGAACCAATTCAATTTCGGCGCCCGCCAATTGGATAGTGGCCGGAATAATGTTCAAATTCGGAATTTTAGTAGCAACTGTAGCGTCTTTCGGGTGAATATCATTAATTAGGACGTCATAAATACAGTATTCCACATCTGCTTTATTGACCCCAATCCCACTCGTCGTATTACCCTGAGGGTCGATGTCCACCAGCAGTACTTTTTTGCCGAGCGAAGCCAAACAAGCACCCAAATTGACAGATGTTGTTGTCTTCCCTACGCCGCCTTTTTGATTCGTTATCGCGATTGTCTTGGACAATTCATTCACCCCACTACCTTAAAACCTCTCATTAAAAATTTAACAAAGAGAATACTACTATATTACCATAATCAAGAGAACGAAACTAATAAAAATGCAGGTTCCGACAACAAAATGAAGAAATTTGGCAGATTGCTCGGCTGTAGTTTCAAATCGGTTTCCAAGCGTCAATTAAACTATACACATGCGGCTCTTTCCCACTTAGAATGCATGCAGTAAATAACGAACAAACCTATGACGTATCTCGCACCTAAAAAGTTTGCACTCTTCCTGATATTTTGCAGTTGAATTTTTAAAAACTTTTCTGGTAACCCCCCTCAATTAATTCCACATTCCAATCTTCCTAACAAAAAAACCTCCTGTTACAAATTCAGCTTCCTTTACGGGAGACTGCCTTTGTCATACAGGAGGATTATGCTTTAATCCCTTGATTATTTTGCTGAATGCTGCTTAGGAATTTTAATGATGATTTCGTAGTGATCTTCATGATCCTGCTCAGCCGTATTAATATTGAGACCCGAACTGGCTACCATCTCAACGGACTGTCTGATGGTATTTAGCGCCAGACGTACATCTTTCGAATAAGAAACACGTTTGCTTTTCTTAATCTGCGTAGCTTCTTTCAAAAATTGAATGCGTGTTTCCGTCTGCTTCACATTAAGCTCTTTAGCGATAACCTCTTCAAGAATTTTAACCTGAAGCTCTTCTTGATCCAAAGAAAGCAGTGCACGCGCATGCCTCTCTGTGATCTTCCGCTCAATAAGTGCCATTTTAACAGGTTCGCTCAAATTCAACAGACGAATCTTGTTGGCGATAGTCGATTGGCTTTTGCCCAGACGCTGTGCCAGGCTTTCTTGTGTGAGATCATGCATCTCTATAAGCTGCTGATAAGCGGCAGCTTCTTCGATCGCCGTCAAGCCTTCACGCTGCAGATTTTCGATTAAAGCAATAGACGCAGCTTGAGAATCGTTGAATTCCCGCACGATGGCAGGAATGGTTTCCAGACCGAGCTTTTTGACCGCTCTTAATCGGCGTTCCCCTGCTATTAACTCAAAAGTATTATTACGTACCCTTACAACGATAGGCTGAATAACGCCATGTGTACGAATCGTTTGGCAAAGTTCATCAATGCGATCATCATCAAAAATCGTTCTTGGCTGGTACGGACTCGGATTGATGTTTTGTACGGGAATGTTTTTAACTTCATCCATATTGCTTCGCTCCGTAAAACCAAAAAGTTTTGATAGCTGCTCTTTCATGAATATAATACCACCCAACTCTTCCCCGATATTTTACAGGAAGGAGAAAGCAAAGCCTCGGCATTCTACCAACCCGTTTATCTGAAACCAAAGAATTAAAGAAGGGTCGCAGACTCCCCTGTCACGACAATTCTATCCATAGATCTTTAATTGCGTAAAAATCCCTTATATAAGATATTCGTCAGCTACCCATCTTTTTCCTGCCAATAAAGGTAAGAATTCATGAAATTCCTGGTAATGATGTTCCACGTGAAACATCTTATTTCACTAAAGGCTGCTTTAAAGGTAATCCAGCTTTACGAGGGTATTTACCGGGTGTAGGTGCTGTTTTCTGGATTTGGATAAAATGTCGTACGGACTTCTCGACTGGCAATTCCAAACGATCTACCTGTTTAAGCTGTCCTTTGAGTAAGCCTATACTAAAGGCTGCCTCTTTCATCTCTTCTTCCGCATCCACGGCCTTCATCGCAACAAATAATCCCCCTACCTTCACAAATGGCAGGCAAAATTCATTCAGCACGCTGAGTCTAGCGACTGCCCGCGCCGTAACCAGATCATACCGGTCACGGTGCTGCTGCAGCCGGGCCGCATCTTCCGCACGGGCATGGACACACGTTACATCCGTCAATCCAAGCTCTTTTACGAGCTCATTCAGAAAAACAATCCGTTTGTTCAATGAATCCACAATCGTAACTTTCAGATGCGGAAAAGCGATTTTCAAAGGGATGCTGGGGAAACCGGCACCAGAGCCGATATCCGCCAGAGTCTCTACTTTTTCCATATCCACATAAAAGGCAAGCGAAAGCGAATCGTAGAAGTGTTTCAAATAAACCTGGTCGCGCTCTGTGATCGCGGTTAGATTGATTTTCTCGTTCCACTCTACGAGCAAACGGTAATACGTCTCGAACTGCTGGAGCTGTTCATCGGAGAAAGACAGCTGGTGGGGCTGCAAATGACTAACAAACTGCTCTTGTATTAAATCGGTCATAAATTCCTCTATCCCCTTGCAGCGATAACTTGGTTATAGTGCTCCAGGTAAACGAGCAGGATGGAGATATCCGCCGGTGTTACACCAGAGATCCGGCTCGCCTGTCCGATGGATACGGGACGAATTTTTGCGAGCTTCTGCTTTGCTTCCGTTGCAATTCCATGAATATCTTCATAGATGATATCGTCCGGAATCTTTTTCTTTTCCATCTTTTTAAGTCGTTCTACCTGTGCCAGCTGCTTTTCGATATACCCTGCATATTTCACTTGAATTTCGGCCTGCTCTTTTACCTCATCGGAAAGCTCTACCGGCAGAGGAAGCATACCCTCAACGTGAGAGTAGTTGATCTCCGGGCGTTTCAGAAGGGTGAGAAGATCCACGGCATTATTCAGCAGAACGGTGCCCGCTTCCTCGAGAATAGCCTGAACGTGAGGTTCCGGACGTACCTTGGTCGTTTTAAGACGCTGAAGTTCCTGTTCGATCTGTTCCTTCTTCTCCATAAAACGCTGGTAACGTTCTTCCGGAATCAGTCCGATTTTATGACCGATCGGAGTCAGCCGAAGATCGGCGTTATCGTGACGTAGCAGCAGACGATACTCCGCACGCGAAGTGAGCAAACGGTATGGCTCCGGCGTCCCCTTGGTCACCAGGTCATCGATCAGCACGCCGATGTAGCCTTCGGAACGGTCGAGAATGACCGGGTCCTTCCCCTGCACCTTGCAGGCCGCATTAATACCGGCCATGATGCCCTGACCGGCCGCTTCTTCATAACCCGAGGTTCCGTTGATCTGCCCTGCTGTAAACAAACCCTCAACCTGTTTGGTTTCAAGGGTCGGTTTTAGCTGCGTCGGAACAACCGCATCGTATTCGATAGCGTAACCGGTACGCATCATTTCAACCTTCTCCAAGCCTGTAATCGAACGCAAAATTTTGAGCTGCACATCTTCCGGCATGCTTGTCGACAGTCCTTGCACATAGTACTCGGACGTATTACGGCCTTCCGGCTCAAGGAAAATCTGATGCTTCGGCTTATCGGCAAAACGTACGATTTTATCCTCGATAGACGGACAATAACGGGGACCCGTTCCTTCAATGGCTCCCGAAAACATCGGCGCACGATGCAGATTATCGTTAATAATCTCGTGAGTATTCTCGGTCGTATAAGTTAGCCAGCAAGGCAGCTGATCTTGAGTGCCCTCTTTCGTTTCGTAGGAGAAAAATCTTGGATTTTCGTCCCCGGGCTGAATTTCCGTTTTGGAAAAATCGATGGAGTCCTTGTGCACACGCGGCGGAGTTCCCGTTTTGAAACGGACGAGTTCCAGACCCAAATCACGCAGAGATTGGGACAACCGGATAGAAGGCTGTTGGTTGTTAGGGCCGCTTTCATACATAAGTTCACCCATAATTACTTTCCCGCGCAGATAAGTGCCTGTCGTCAGAACGACCGCTTTGCCGTAATATTCGGCCCCAGTCTTCGTGACTACGCCTTTGCAGACGCCATCCTCCACAAGCAGTTCTTCCACCATCCCCTGACGTAACGTCAGGTTTGGAGTGCTTTCGATTGTTTCTTTCATCATGTGCTGATACAGAAATTTGTCCGCCTGAGCACGCAGTGCATGAACGGCCGGCCCTTTTCCTGTGTTCAACATCCGCATTTGAATGTACGTTTTATCGATATTGCGTCCCATTTCTCCGCCAAGCGCGTCGATCTCCCGGACAACATGCCCTTTTGCAGGTCCTCCGATAGAGGGATTGCAAGGCATAAAAGCAACCATATCCAGGTTGATGGTAAGCAGAAGCGTTTCGCAGCCCATTCTGGCTGCGGCCAGCGCCGACTCCACACCCGCATGGCCCGCTCCGATGACGATAACTTCGTAGTTCCCGGCTGAGTAGCCCATCTTTTCTACCTCCTATACCGTCTTATTTCCCAAGACAGAACTGTGAAAAAATTTGATCAATCAACGATTCGGCCACCGAATCTCCTATAATTTCACCGAGATGCTCCCACGCAGCACGGATATCAATCTGAATCATATCGATTGGCACATAGGCATCATTGGCTTCCATTGCTTCACGAAGCGAGCCTTTGGCCTGCTTCAGCAGTCCGATATGCCGGACGTTGCTGACATAGGTTAAATCCGTGGACTCCAAATTGCCTTCGAAGAAAATAGCCGAGATCGCTTTTTCCAGCTCCGCGAGGCCGCTTCCTTCCAGAAGAGATAGAGAAACCACTCGTCCCTGCGGGAATTTGGCTTCGATCTCATCTTTATCTATTTGTAAGGGAAGATCCGTTTTATTCAAAATGACGATAGTTTGACGCTGTCGCAGTTCTTCTATCATGGCCAGTTCTTCAGGCAGCAGCGGTTCGCTGCTGTTTAACACCAAGAGAATCAAATCCGCTTCGGACAAGGCCGTCCTGGAACGCTCTACCCCGATTTGCTCTACAAGGTCCGACGTTTCCCGGATACCGGCCGTATCAAGAAGCTTGAGCGGAATACCGCCCACATTGACGTATTCCTCGATCACATCCCGGGTTGTCCCCGGAATATCCGTGACGATAGCCCGGTTCTCCTGCGCCAGCGTATTGAGCAGCGAGGATTTTCCGACGTTCGGCTTGCCGATAATCGCCGTCACAATGCCCTCACGCAAAATTTTCCCGTGTTCGGCCGTTCTTAACAGCTCGTCGATACGGGAACTCACTTGAATGCAGCGTTCGCGGATAAACGCATTGGTCATTTCCTCAACGTCATGCTCCGGATAATCAATGTTCACTTCAATATGAGCCATCAGCTCAACCAGTTGGTAGCGCAGCTCGCCTATCGCTTTGGATAAATTGCCGTCCACCTGCTTCAGCGCAATTTGAAAAGCACGGTCCGATTTGGACCGGATCAGGTCGATGACCGCTTCCGCCTGGGTCAGGTCGATCCGTCCGTTCAGAAAAGCGCGCTTGGTGAACTCGCCAGGCTCGGCAACACGTATCCCCTGCTCCAGTAGGAGGTCCATCACCCGTTTGACGGAGACAATTCCCCCGTGACAGTTGATTTCAACGACATCTTCCGTCGTAAAAGAACGCGGTGCACGCATGACGCTAATAAGAACTTCCTCTATTTTATCACCCGATGAAGGGTGAATGATATGCCCGTAATGAATGGTATGTGTCTGAGCCTCGGACAATTTCACTTTAGACCGGAATAACGGCTCCACGAGCTTGACGGCTTCGTCGCCGCTGACTCTCACAACCGCTATACCGCCTTCCCCGAGTGGAGTGGCAATGGCGGCAATTGTATCTGAAATCATAAAATAAACACCCCGTAAGCGGAGCGGTAACCGCTCAAATTATGAAAAAAGCAATGACGCCTAGAAAAAACAGGGTCATTGCAGACAGTTATCTTAACGTAATTACAACGCGACGATTCGGCTCGTCGCCTTTGCTGTATGTTTTCACCGACGGATGCGATTGTAGCTCGGCATGAATGATTTTGCGCTCCTGAGCGTTCATCGGCTCCAAAATCAATTCCTTCCGGGAACGAACGACACGGCCCGCAAGCCGGTGTGCCAGTTCCTGCAGCGTCTGCTTCCGTCTGTCTCTAAACTGCTCGGCATCGAGCAGAATGCGGACATGCGCGTTTGAGAACCGATTTGCGACGATATTGACCAAATATTGAAGCGCGTCCAAAGTTTGTCCTCTTTTACCGATCAATATTCCGAGTTCGGATCCGCTTAAGTTAAACAAATGGCCTTCTTTCGTTTGCTTCTGGTCAATGGAGATAGCCAGCCCCATCGTATCGAACAGCTCTTTCAGAAAAGCAACGGCTTCCTCGATCGGATCCGGGATCTTCTCGAGTTCCACCTTCGCTTCCTTCGTGCCGATCAATCCGAGAAAACCTTTGGACGGCTGTTCCAGGACGGTGACATGCACCCGGTCTTGCGTAGTGCTTAACTGCGCAAGACCGGCCTTTATTGCATCATCAATCGTTTTTCCCGTCGCAATCACTTTTTTCATGCAGCCTGTCCACCTTTTGTTTTAGGAGATCGACCGTACAAGAAATAGGTCTGAACGATGGTGAAGATGTTGCTGTAAATCCAGTACAGCGGCAAAGCGGATGCGAAGCTCATCGACATCACGAAGATCATCACCGGGAAAATAAACATGATGCTCTGCATCTGTTTGTTCATCGGGTTCTGAGCCGACATCACTTTCTGCTGAATGAATGTTGTAGCCGCCGCTACGATCGGCAGTACATAGAACGGATCGGGTTTACCGAGTTCCATCCATAGAAATTGGTGAGAAAAAATGTGCGGATTCCGCACGATCGCTTGATAAAGCGCCAGCAAGATCGGCATCTGAATCAGAATCGGGAAACATCCGGCAAGCGGATTGACACCATGCTTCTGGAAAAGCTTCATTGTCTCTTCCTGCTGCTTTTGCGGGTTATCTTTAAACTTCTCGCGGATTTTAGCCATTTCCGGCTGTACTTCCTGCATACGCTTGGAGCTCTTGTACTGCTTGAGCGTCAGCGGCAGAACGATCAGGCGGATGATGATAGTCACGATCAGGATAGAGATACCGTACGAATTGCCAATCGAATTGGCAAAGAAATCGAGCAGATCAGACAGAGGGATAATGAAGTATTTGGTGAAAAATCCTGCTGTCGCGGGATCCAATGGAGGATACGAGGTAGGCGACGTGCCGCAACCCGTTAGCACGAACAACAGCAAAAGAAGTGGTGCATATTTGTAGGTTCGACGAATCAATTGAGGTCCTCCCAGTTTTCTATTCCACCATAAACTATACCATAGTTTAATCCGGCAAGGAAATAATTGCTTGGAAATTAAAGCATGTTCAAATCGAGCCGGGATCAGCTGTTTTTTCGCAGCAGCCCCGCCCGTTTGAAAACATGGTAGATGCTCTTCTCCATCTCGTGGAAATCCATTTCAACGGCCGGCTTTCTCACGATGACAATATAATCGTAGCCACCGGGAAACCGTTCCTCGTTCAGCCGGATAATTTCCTTTAAAACGCGGCGCAGCCGGTTGCGGATGACGGCGTTTCCAATCTTTTTGCTGGCCGAGATCCCCAGCCGGAAATGTTCATTCTCACGACGAGGCATATAATATAGAACAAACTGGTGGTTCGCTGCCGACTTTCCGTAGCGATACACCTTTTGAAAATCTTCTCTTTTTGCAAGCCTAAGCTTTTTTTCCACAAGCAAGCACTCCAAACAAAACCGCTTCTTTGACCGCCCATTACTTAGTTTTCACCGGTAACGGGCGGTTTAATCGGTCGAAACCCTCACAAGCCTATAAAAATCCAGAAAAAAAGACCACATCAAGTGGCCTGGCAATTAAGCACTCAGTACTTTTCTACCTTTTTGACGGCGTGCTTGCAGCACTTTACGGCCGTTTTTCGTGCTCATTCTTTTACGGAAACCGTGGTTCTTCTTCCGTGTTCTTGTGTTCGGGTTAAACGTAGGACGCATCTATTTGCACCTCCCTGAGGATCTATCTAATCCCAAAAATGTCTTTTTCAATTAAAGCACAAAGAGAGGCTATAAGTCAAGGTGGAAGCTCGGTCGGAACAACCTGTGTACAAATTTTTCAGGCCTCTGTGCAGAACTTGTCGAAAACAAACAAATTATCAACAATATCTAGTGGTGTTAATATTAACTTTACACAAGGGGTTGAATATGTGGATAAATTAAAACATTGCGTTGATAATCCCTCTCTCATTTGCTAATATAGTATTGTTTCTGTTGTGGATATTCTCCTGACACCCTTCGTTTATCAACAGCCTGTGGATAACATTGTGAACAATTTTCCCTCTATTCGAGCAAGTCTCTTCTGCATAACCTGACTCGTGTGGATAAGAATCGACAAGATTTTGTGGTAATTGACATGAAGCAAGGCGACATGGCGTTTTCCGCAAGTCTTTTTTATGTTTAAAGGAGTGAACTGTTGTGGATAGCCATACGACCGACTCATGGCAGCAAGTCCTGTCTATCATACAAAAAAAATTAAGCAAGCCGAGCTTCGATACTTGGCTTAAATCCACAAGAGCTACCGTCTTTACGGATACGACTGTCGTCATCAGCGCACCGAACAATTTTGCGAAAGAATGGCTGGAAAGCCGCTACGCGAAAATGATCGGGACCACGATCTATGAATTTCTCGGCAAACAAGTCGAGGTCAAATTCATAAACGAATCCGACGAGAAATCGCCCGTCGCGGTACAAACCCCGCCCCCGGAAACTCAGAAGGAGCCTGTCGCTCCCGTTCAAGAAGAAACTTTTCATCATATGATGAATTCGCGGTACACGTTCGATACGTTCGTTATCGGCGCCGGCAACCGGTTTGCCCATGCGGCTTCTCTTGCCGTTGCAGAAGCTCCGGCCAAAGCATACAATCCGCTTTTTCTGTACGGAGGCGTAGGACTGGGTAAAACCCACTTGATGCATGCAATCGGGCATTATGTGCTTGAACATAACCCGCGGGCGCGCGTTCTCTACATCTCGTCCGAGAAATTTACGAACGAATTCATCAATGCGATTCGGGACAACCGCGGTGAAGGATTCCGCAACAAATACAGAAGCATTGACGTGCTTCTTATAGACGATATTCAATTTCTTGCGGGTAAAGAACAGACGCAGGAAGAATTTTTCCACACATTCAACGCCCTTCATGAAGAAGGCAAGCAGATTATCATTTCCAGCGACCGGCCTCCCAAAGAGATCCCGACGCTCGAAGACCGTCTGCGTTCGCGCTTTGAATGGGGACTCATTACGGATATCCAGCCGCCGGACCTGGAGACACGTATTGCCATTCTCCGCAAGAAAGCCAAGGCCGAGAATCTTGAAATTCCGAATGAAGCGATGGTGTATATCGCCAATCAGATCGATACGAACATTCGGGAACTCGAGGGTGCATTGATTAGGGTCGTCGCCTATTCCTCCTTGAGCAACCAGGATATTACGACTCATCTGGCTGCGGAAGCGCTGAAAGATATTATCCCTTCAAGCCGGCCGCGGGTCATTACGATGCAGGATATCCAGCAGAAAGTCGGAGAGTTCTACGGGTTGAAAATGGAGGACTTCAAAGCGAGGAAACGAACCAAAGCCGTTGCTTTTCCTAGGCAGGTTGCCATGTATTTATCTCGGGAAATGACCGATTTCTCTCTTCCCAAGATTGGCGAGGCGTTCGGCGGACGCGATCACACGACCGTCATCCATGCGCATGAAAAAATTAGTGAGGCCCTGAAAACAGATCAGGAACTTTTCAAAATCATTCATAGCCTGACGGAAAAAATCAAAAATCCGTCCTCTTAATAACTACAAGCCTATGCACAAACTATGCACATGTGGATAGGCTTGTTTTTTGTGGCTTTCGTCCACATATCCACATATCCAGTGCCTCTACTACTATTACTAATAAAAAAAAGGTATTATATAAGGGTATGCAGTCCGGCTAGAATTTAGAACCACAGGAGTGAAAACATGAAATTAACGATATTGAAAGATTATCTTAATGAATCCATTCAGCACGTCTCCAAGGCAATCTCCAGTAAAACGACTATTCCGATTTTGACCGGAATCAAAATAGACGCCACTTCAGAGGGTGTAACACTGACTGCCAGTGACACCGACATTTCCATCCAAAGCTTTATGCCGACCGAAACTGCTGAGCTGAAAGTAATTGAGCTCTTTCAACCGGGAAGCGTTGTGCTCCCCGCTAAATTTTTCATGGAAATGATCCGCAAGCTCCCTTCCCAAACGATAGAGATCGAAGTTAAGGACCATTTTCAAACGACGATTCGTTCGGGATCTTCCGAAGTGCAAATTATGGGTCTCGACCCTGAAGAATATCCGCTTCTGCCCCAAATCGAAGAAAGCCGTACGATCCGGATTCCAAGCGATCTGCTCAAAACGATGATCAAGCAGACGTCTTTTTCCGTTTCGACGAATGAAACTACGCCTATTCTGACCGGTGTACTCTGGCAGATTTCGGACAATAAGCTGAAATTTATCGCTTGCGACCGCCACAGACTGGCTTCCCGTGAGATTAACCTCGATCTGGAGCCGGGGCAAAAATTCCATCCGATCGTTATTTCCGGACGTACGCTTAACGAGCTGAGCAAAATTTTGCCGGATCAGAATTCCTTGATCGATATCGTTATTGCGGATAACCAGGTGTTGTTCAAAATGAACTCGATTTTGTTCTATACGCGCATCCTGGACGGAACTTATCCGGATACATCCAAGCTTATTCCGCAGTCGTTCCAGACAGAACTCGTTGTGGGCACCAAAGAACTGGCCGATGCGATCGACCGTGCCTACCTTCTTTCCAGAGAAGATAAGACCAATATCGTTAAACTCGTGATGAAAGAAGATGAATCCATCGAGGTTTCTTCAAGTTCGTCCGAATTGGGCAAAGTAACGGAACAGCTGCAGCTTCAGAAAATCAACGGGGATCTGCTGCGGATCTCGTTTAATTCCAAATATATGCTCGATGCGCTTAAAGTCATGGATAGCGACCATATTCACATCGGATTTACCGGCGCTATGCAGCCGATTATTATCCGTCCGGAAGAACAGCAAAATATTTTGCAGCTTATTCTCCCGTACCGCACAACAAACTAAGGCAACTGACAATTAAATCAAACAAACGGAGGAGACTCGATGAAAGAGGTCACCATTCGTACGGAATATATAACCTTGGGTCAATTTTTAAAATTGGCGGACTGCATTCAAACCGGGGGACAGGCCAAATCCTTTCTTCAGGAAGCCCATATCGAAGTAAACGGAGAAATCGAAAACCGCCGCGGGCGGAAGCTGTACTCCGGAGACAAAGTTGCCGTAGAAGGCTGCGGGGAATTCGTCGTGTCCCGGGAATAGGCCCGAGAAGCACAGGAGGAACGCCATTGTTTGTCAAACGGCTGTTGTTGGATCATTATCGAAATTATCCACATGTGGAAATCTCGACGGATCGGAATGTTAACATCTTTGTAGGTCCCAATGCGCAGGGGAAGACCAACTTGCTGGAATCCATCTATGTGCTTGCACTGACCAAGTCTCACCGTACCCATCAGGATAAGGAATTGATTCAATGGCAGGAGGACCATGCCAGACTTTTCGGCGAGGTGGAACGAAAATACGGAATGAGTACGCTCGAGCTTGCGATATCGGGCAAAGGCAAGAAAGCGAAAGTAAACGGGCTTGAGCAAAAAAAGCTGAGCCAGTACGTCGGGGCGCTCAATGTGGTGATGTTCGCTCCCGAAGACCTGGAAATCGTGAAGGGAAGCCCCGGCATCCGCCGGAGGTTTCTCGATATGGAGATCGGGCAGGTTTACCCCAGCTACCTCTACGACCTCACTCAATACCAGAAGGTGCTTGTGCAGCGGAATAATTTGCTGAAGCAGTCTTACCCCCCTTCCGCGGCCAATAGCTCCATGCTTGATGTATGGAATGAACAGCTTGCGGCCTTTGGTGTTAAAATTATGAAAAAGCGTCAAAGCTTTATAAAGAAACTCCAAAGCTGGGCGGAGCAGATTCATCAGGGAATCACCAACGGCAAGGAAATGCTCCGGGTGGAGTATGCTCCTTCCTTTGCGGACGGGCACTTTGAAGATGAATCTGTTTTATTGGACCGATTTATGATAAAGTTATCACAGATAAAAGAACAGGAAATGCGAAGAGGCGTCTCATTGATCGGTCCGCACCGGGACGACCTTCTTTTCTGCATTAACGACAAAGACGTACAAACGTACGGATCCCAAGGGCAGCAGAGAACGACTGCTCTTTCTTTAAAGTTAGCCGAAATCGAACTCATCCGGGAGGAGGTCGGCGAGTACCCTGTTTTACTCCTCGACGATGTTCTTTCCGAACTTGACGAATATAGACAGACCCAACTCATCCAGACGTTCCAGAAGAAAGTGCAAACGTTTATCACAACGACCGGACTCGAAAGCGTCCATTTGGACCAGTTAGACCATGCGGCCGTTTTTCATGTTTCGAGCGGCAGCGTCATCGACAGGAGTTGAGAGATTGTGTTTATCCATTTAGGCGGCGAAAAGATTATTCGTTCCTCGGAACTCATCGCGATTTTCGATCTGTCGATCGAGAAGTCTTCGAAGATATCCAAGCAGTTTATTGCAGAGGCTACTCGCAGCAAGAAGATCGAGATCATTGGCGAAGAGGAATGCAAATCGCTTGTCGTGACGCAAGGCAAAGTGTATTATTCCCCAATCTCCTCGATGACTTTGAAGAAACGCGCAAATCAGCTGTTGACGAACTGAGCGATTTGACTATGTAAAAGCAGGTGAAGGGTGTATGACTTTGAACCAAAATTCGTACGATGAGAATCAGATTCAGGTACTGGAAGGGCTGGAAGCCGTTCGTAAAAGACCGGGCATGTATATCGGCTCGACCAGCAGCCGCGGCCTCCACCATCTCGTGTGGGAAGTTGTCGATAACTCCATCGACGAAGCGCTGGCCGGTTATTGTACCCGTATCGACGTCATCGTTCATAAAGACAACCGGATAACCGTTATTGATAACGGCCGCGGAATTCCCGTAGGGGAACATGCCAAAATGAAGCGTCCCGCGCTTGAAGTGGTTCTCACCGTGCTCCATGCAGGCGGCAAATTCGGTGGAGACGATTCGGGCTATAAAGTTTCCGGCGGACTTCACGGGGTAGGTATTTCCGTTGTAAACGCCTTGTCCTCGCATCTTCTCGTACGAGTCAAGCTTCACGGCAAAATCCACGAACAAGAATATCGCCAGGGTAAACCGCAATACGATCTTCGGATTATAGGCGAAACGGAAGAGACCGGAACAACGGTTACGTTTACGCCCGATCCGGAGATTTTTACGGAGACGACCGAATATGAGTACGATATTCTGCAATCCAGAATCCGTGAACTGGCGTTTTTGAATAAAGGAATCGAGATTAATCTGACCGACGAACGTACGGATACTTCCGAAAGCTTTATGTACGAGGGAGGAATTAAGTCTTTCGTCGAGCACTTGAACCGGAACAAAGAAGCCCTTCATCAACCTCCGATTTATGTTGAAGGCAGCAAGGACAACATCCAGGTTGAAGTGGCTATTCAGTACAACGACAGCTATACGGAGAACATCTATTCGTTTGCCAACAATATCAATACACACGAAGGCGGTACTCACGAGTCCGGCTTCAAAAGCGCATTAACGCGGATTCTGAATGACTACGCGCGCAAAACGAACGCGATCAAAGAAAGCGGTTCTAACCTGTCCGGTGACGACGTGCGTGAGGGATTGGCCGCCATTATCTCGGTCAAGATACCCGAGCCGCAGTTTGAAGGACAGACCAAGACGAAGCTCGGCAACAGCGAAGTGCGCGGAATCGTCGATTCTTTGTTTGCCGAGAAGCTTCTCGAGTTCCTGGACGAAAACCCGGCGATCGCGAAGAAGATCGTGGAGAAAGGCCTCCAGGCCTCCCGTGCGCGCGAAGCGGCCCGTAAAGCGAGAGAACTGACCCGTCGCAAGAGCGTGCTGGAAGTAAGCTCCCTCCCGGGTAAGCTGGCCGACTGCTCGTCCAAGGATGCGTCTATCAGCGAGCTGTACATCGTGGAAGGGGACTCCGCCGGCGGGTCGGCCAAACAGGGCCGTGACCGTCACTTCCAGGCCATTCTGCCGATCCGGGGTAAAATTTTGAACGTGGAGAAAGCGCGTCTGGACAAAATTTTATCGAACCTTGAGATCCGTGCCATTATTACGGCGATGGGTACCGGCATCAGCGACGATTTCGATATTACCAAAGCCCGCTACCACAAGCTGATCATTATGACGGATGCGGACGTCGACGGGGCCCATATCCGCACCTTGCTGCTTACGTATTTCTATCGTTACATGCGCAAGCTGATTGAAGTGGGGTACGTGTATATCGCCCAGCCGCCGCTTTATAAACTGGAGCGGGGCAAAGTAGCTCGCTATGCATACAGCGACAAGCAGCGGGATGAGATCATGAAAGAATTTGGCGAAGGAGCCAAAGTCAACGTTCAGCGTTACAAAGGTCTCGGGGAGATGGATGCGGAACAATTGTGGGATACAACCATGGATCCGGAAACTCGCACTCTGCTGCAAGTCACTATCCAGGATGCGATGGATGCCGATTCTATTTTCGATACGCTGATGGGAGACAACGTGGAACCTAGACGTAATTTCATTCACCAGCACGCTAAGTATGTCAAGAACTTGGATATTTAAAGGCTTCAAGAGATAGAGGGCTGGATTTATTCCAGTCTAGGATGCACGTTTCAGGAGGATAAATCATGACCGAAGAAATGCGTTCGCAAGTCGTTGAGGTTGATATTAGTTCGGAAATGCGCACCTCATTTTTAGATTACGCCATGAGTATCATCGTCAGCCGTGCGCTTCCCGATGTCCGGGACGGCCTCAAACCGGTTCACCGGCGTATTTTGTACGCAATGTCCGAGCTGGGCATGTATTCAGATAAACCGCACAAAAAGTCAGCCAGAATCGTCGGCGAAGTAATCGGCAAGTACCATCCTCACGGGGATTCTCCCGTGTATGAAACGATGGTCCGGATGGCACAGGACTTCTCGCTGCGTTACATGCTCATTGACGGGCACGGAAACTTCGGTTCCGTCGATGGCGACATGGCGGCAGCTATGCGTTACACGGAGGCACGCCTTTCCAAGATTGCTATGGAGATGCTCCGCGATATCAATAAAGAGACCATTGACTACATTCCGAACTATGACGGAGAGGAACAGGAGCCGGTTGTACTGCCGGCACGGTTCCCTAACCTTCTTGTTAACGGGTCTTCCGGGATTGCCGTAGGTATGGCCACCAATATTCCGCCGCATAACCTTGGAGAGGTTATCGACGGAATTCAGCAAATGATCGAGAACCCGGATGTAACCCCGTTGGAATTGATGCAGTCAATCAAGGGGCCGGACTTCCCGACAGGTGCGTATATACTCGGCCGCGAGGGAATTCGTCAGGCTTATGCCACCGGCAGAGGCTCCGTCACCATGAGAGCGAAAGCCGACATTGAAGAAGTGAATAATAAAGCGCGGATTATCGTGCATGAAATTCCTTATCAAGTAAACAAAGCCCGTTTGATTGAGAAAATCGCAGAACTCGTCCGCGACAAGAAAATCGACGGCATTACAGACTTACGTGACGAATCGGACCGTAACGGTATGCGCATCGTTATGGAGCTGCGTCGTGATGTGAATCCGAATGTCGTTCTCAACAATTTGTATAAGCATACAGCTTTGCAGTCCAATTTCGGTATCATCATGCTGGCCCTCGTAAATGGAGAACCTCGGGTTCTGAACCTGAGGGAGATGATTTATTATTACCTGGAGCACCAGAAAGTCATCATTCGTAGACGTACCGAATACGATCTGCGCAAAGCTGAAGCCCGTGCTCATATTCTCGAGGGTCTGCGTATCGCGCTCGACAATCTGGATGAAGTCATTGCCCTGATCCGTTCTTCGCGTACAACCGATGCTGCGCGTGAAGGCTTGATGACAACCTTCAACCTTTCTCACGATCAGGCGCAAGCCATTTTGGATATGCGTCTGCAGCGCCTTACAGGTCTGGAGCGGGAGAAGATTGAACAAGAGTATGCCGAGCTTCTTCAAAGGATCGCGGAATTGAAAGCTATTCTTGCGGATGAGCAGCTTATTCTTGCTATCATCAGTGATGAACTCAATGAAATTAAACAAAGTTACGGTGATGAAAGACGCAGTGAAATTACCAAAGGCGAAGACAGCATCGAAGACGAAGACTTGATTCCTCAAGAAGATGTTGTCATTACTATTACCCACACGGGCTATATTAAACGCCTTCCGGTAAACACGTACCGAAGCCAGAAACGCGGAGGCCGCGGAATCGTCGGTATGGATACGAAGACGGATGACTTTGTAAACCATCTTTTCGTAACCAACACGCATCACTACCTTCTCTTCTTTACGGACAGAGGCAAAGTGTACAAGCTTAAGGCCTACGAGATTCCGGATCTTAGCCGGACTGCGCGCGGAACCCCGATTATCAATCTGATTCAGATTGAACAGGGAGAAACCGTAAGTGCCGTTATCCCGGTTCAGGAATTCAGTGCGGACAACTACTTGTTCTTTGCCACAAAGCGGGGAATTGTGAAAAAAACTCCGCTGGATGATTACATCAATATCCGCAAAGGCGGCTTGATCGCAATCAACCTCCGTGACGATGACTCGCTTATCGGCGTTAAACTGACGGATGGCAAACGCCACATCATCATGGGGACACGTGACGGCATGTCCATTCGATTCCCGGAAGACGATGTCAGATCCATGGGCCGTTCGGCCACGGGTGTCAAAGGCATTCAAATCGGTTCGGAAGATACCGTTATCGATATGGACGTGGTTGACGAAGACGCGAGTGTCCTGATTGTGACCTCCAAAGGTTTCGGCAAACGGACGCCGATAGCGGAATACCGCGTGCAATCACGGGGCGGCAAGGGGATCAAAACGCTCAACGTTACCACCAAGAACGGTGCGGTAGTAGGTCTTAAAGTCGTGAACAACGAAGAAGACCTGATGATCATTACCGCGAGCGGGACACTTATCCGGACAAGCATCTCGGGCATCTCTGAAATGGGACGTAACACGCAGGGGGTTCGTCTAATCAACATCCGCGAGGATGATGAGGTCGCGACTGTCACTCATGTGGCCAAGAGCGAGGAGAGCCAGGATGATGAGTTCAACGAAGAAGATCAGGAACAGATAGCGTCTGAACAAACAGACGCACAGGTGGAAAATCCTGAAGAGGATACTGAAATTTAATAAATACATTCGGAGGTGGGGACTTACATCCCCATCTTTTTTGTTTTACAATAAAATTGACAAACTTAGGTAAAACGGAGGGAAACACCTTGCGGACAGTCTCTGTCTCACAAATTAAAGCCGGCGATAAGCTTCTGGAGGCTGTAAACAGCCGTTTCGGCAATGCATTATTCTATAAGGGCAGAATCCTGACAGAGCGAGATGCGGAGATTCTGAAAGCATTCCTGATCTCTACCGTAACCATTGATAGCGGGACAAGCAATTCGGGTCAAGAATCGGCCGGTGCGGTTGCTTCATTGGATATAGATACGAAACAAATCTCATCCTTTGATCTTTCTTACGACAAAATGCTGCAGCTGCTAAAGAAAGCGTTCGGTCTTGTGCTGGGCAATTCTGCCCTGCCGGTGCTGGAAATGCGTAATGAGCTTCACAAGCTGATCGAGCATATAGAAGGGTATCAGGTCCTTACGTTTACACCGCGGCAGTTTCAGCTTCAGGATTTCGTCTATCACAACAGCATCATGGTTTCTCTGACATCTTATCTTCTGGCTAAATGGCACGGACTCCCTCAGAAGGATTGGATGCAGATAGCCCTCGCCGGACTCCTGCATGATATCGGCAATGCCAAAATCGATCAGGCTCTTCTCGTTAAACCGACCAAGTTAACACCTATAGAGCTTGAGGAAATGCGCCAGCACACCCTATACGGTTACAATGTGCTAAAACCGATAGCAGCCCTTAACGAGGGAGTTAAGCTTTGTTCTCTTCAGCATCATGAGCGGGAGGACGCCTCCGGCTATCCGCTTGGTCTTAAAAGCGATCAGATTCACATCTATTCCAAAGTGGTTGCAGTAGCCGATATCTTTCATGCCATGACAAGCGTTCGTTATCATCAGGTAGCCACATCCCCTTATGTGGTTCTGGAGCAGCTGAGCAAAGATGCTTTCGGCAAAGTCGATCCGGCGATCGTCAATACGTTCATCGACAAAGTGACTTCTTTTCATATCGGGACCGTTGTAAAATTGAACGATAACCGTGTAGGCGAAATTGTTTTCTCGGATCGGTCGTACCCGACACGTCCTTGGGTCAACATTAACGGAACAATCGTTAACCTTACGATGGAAAGAAACCTGTACATTCAAGAGGTCATTGAAGCTCGTTAAGGACAAATAGGTTCGATGAAAAATATCTTCCCTAGGGAAGATATTTTTTGTTGACATGGTATCGAGTGAATGGTATATTAGTATTCCGCCTTCCGAAAGAAGCGACAAATTAAAAACCTGAAAAAATTCATTGAAAAAAAAGCTTGCAATCAACTAGGTGAATGTGGTATATTAATTAAGTCGCCGCTAGAACGAAGCGGATAACGACGAGGCTGATAAAGCCGAGATTGTCCTTTGAAAACTGAACAACGAGTGATTGAAGCGTCTCAAGTAATTGAGACATTAATGAGAAGAAATTCTCGTCAGCAACGAATTTT